>JAHJQI010000175.1 GCA_018819265.1 Alphaproteobacteria bacterium | reverse complement strand
GCCAAACGCACTCTTCGACAAGCTTGGAGTTCCAAGGCTTGCCAAGTAACCTCAACCCTTCGAACCGCCCGGTGCGGACCCGCATGCCGGGTGGTGTGGCAGGGGAGATGAAGGCGCAAACCTTCATCCCCCTATGCCGATTCTCGGTGACCGGCAACGTTGGCAGCGACCCACAGGTCAGAGAAGCTCCTCGATCTGTTCGAGGTGATGGATCTCAATGAGCGGACCGGCGCGTTGCTCAAGCCAGCCGCGGGCGCGGAGCCGGGGGAGGGACTTCAGTTTCAGCGCAAGGTTGGAGATGGCGCTACCGGTTTTCTCGCTGCCTGGCGGTGCAGTGCGACCGTCCAGGCGATCGCCGCCGCGTCCGGGGGTCGTTTGGCGCGGGTTCAAAAGCCGGGCGGGTATGAATATGGTGACGTCGTTGCGCCAGTTGCGGCCGAAGTTGAGATAGAGTCCTTTGCGGGATTTCGACGTGCGGCGCAGCTGTCCCTCGACAATGGCGAAACGTCCGATTTGAGCTGTAACGGCAGCCGCGTCGTTCGCGTCAAGGACGCTGAACAAGCCGCTTGCCCAGTGGCCGAGCTTGCGGCGGCGAGCGTCTGATTCCGCTTTGAGCAAGGCCTGCGCACCGCACGTCAAGGGTCGATCGAAAGTGACTTGGGCGAGCCCGCGGGCGACAAGCGATTCCTGCAGTGACAACGGTTGCGTGGCCGTTGATGACGGCAGCATCGCGTCGCCGCGAAGACGGCCGTAGCGGTCGACGCCGATCGGCTGTCCCTTGTGCGGAGGCAATATCGAGATGGACCGGCCTCCCACGAGGTCGTGGAGTGCCGAGCTTGCGGCTTCATCGTCAAGGCCGGCGGTCAAAATGCCGATGTTGTATTCGCGGCCGTCTTCGAGGAGGACGTTCTCGGAATCGGTGATCGAGCGGACCGGGAAACTGACAGCATTGCGATCGCTGCAGCGTCGGGCCGCAGCACGCTGACGGTCATCTGGCTGGGCTGCCGGGTCGGCGGCATGCAGCGAAGCGGGGGCTGCCGAGAGCAAGACGAGAAGTGCGACAGCGCGGGGGGCGGATCCGACAACCGCTCGCCAAGCGAAGTCAGTCCCGAAACCGATCCGCAAGCCTATCGTTCGCCGTCCGGCCGGAGGCATGATCGAACCCGTTGCTTGCCTGTCGCCGGCCTCAAATCCAGTCCCGCGGATAGGTTGTGCAGTCCGCTCCGCATCTCCGACTCGCAGGCTGTTTTCTTGATCAGGAAAGTATGATGTCGTCGACATGCAGATCGGCGATCGCGACGCCGAGCAGCTTCACGCTTGTGCCCGGGTCGAGTGCGATCAGCGTATCTCCATTCGTTTCCGTTGCAAGAGCCGTTACGTCGGCCAGGCTCGTCAGCCCAAAAGCGGACAAATCGATTTTGTCCGAGCCGTTCACGCCCCATTCGAAGTCCAAGATCGTATCGTTGCCACCACCGGGCGCGAACAGGAATGTGTCGGCGCCCTCGTCGCCGTAATGGGTATCATCGCCGGTACCGCCATCAAGGAGGTCGGTGCCGGTGCCGCCATGCAACGTATCGTCGCCATTGCCGCCGACGAGAGTATCGTTGCCGACGTCGCCTAGAAGCTGGTCGGCGCCGTCGCCGCCGTCGAGGCTGTCATAGCCGCCGCCGCCGTCGAGCAGGTCGTTGCCGATGCCGCCGTTCAGCGTGTCGATGCCGGCTTCTCCCTGGAGGACGTCCTCACCGTCACCGCCATCCAGGCTGTCGTCGCCGTCGCCGCCGTAGAGGTCGTCATTGCCGGCGCCGCCGACGAGCGTGTCGCCGCTCTTGCCGCCGAACAGGATATCGGCGCCGTCCTCGCCGAACAGCACGTCGACACCTGAACCGCCGTCCAGGATATCGTTGCCGGCGTTGCCGTAGAGGGCATCGCCGTTGTTGCCGCCGATCAGGGTGTCGTGACCATCGCCGCCGTGGAGGACGTCGTTGCCGTCGCCACCTTCGAGAACATCCTGGCCGTCGCCGCCGAAGATCACGTCGCTGCCTTCAAAGCCGAGGATCCGGTCCCAGCCGGCCGTGCCCGTTATCGCATTGTTGAACGAAGTGCCGGCAATCTCGGTGACGTCGTGGACGATGAGATCGACGAGGGTTGCCGCGCTTTCGTCGGTGCCGTCGCCGGCGGTGTAGGTGAAAGACGCTGTGCCGATGTGGCCGGCTTCCGGCGTGAAGGTGATCGTGCCTTCGGCGTCGAGGACGACGGTGCCATTGACGGCATTGCCGACGCTCGCAACGAAGAGGCTGCCGCCATCGGGGTCGGTGTCGTTGGCCAAAAGATCGGAAGCCAGGAACGTCATGGCGGCATCGCGGGCGATGTCGATCGGTCCATCGGCGACACCTTCGGGAGCGATGTTTTCGGGGCCGACGAGCAGGGATACTTCAGCCGTCGAAGTGGCCCCTGCGGAATCCTCGATGGTGTAGGTGAAGGTGACGACGTCTTCGGTTCCCGCAGGCACGATGAGGCTGATATCGCCGCCGGCGAGAAGGGTCGCCATGCCGAGCGAGGGTGTGCCAACGGCGACGATGGTCAGGGTATCGCCGTCGAGGTCCCGGTCGTTTTCGAGGAGAGCGCCGGCTGGAAGCAGGATGTCGTGGCCATAGACGGTGTAGGTGTTGTCGGCGACAGCCTGCGGGGCCGCGTTCGCGGTAACGCCGGAGAGGGCGATAAATGCGTCGATGTCGGTACGCGTCAGAGCCGGATCGGCGTCGAAGGCGATCGCATCAATGCCGGCGCCAGCCAACGTCGCGGAAAAGTAGTCCTCCACCGTCAAGTTGGCGCCGTCCGAGAAGAGGATGCGCAAATCATCGAGGGAGTCTTCGTGGCGCAGGAACGTAATGTCGGCAGCGGTGAGGCCCGGCAGATAAAGGCGGTCGGTATCGCCGGCGGCACCGCTGTCGCGGATCAGGTCGTCGCCGTCGCCGAGGCTGTAGACGAAGGTGTCGCTGCCTTCGCCGCCGTCGAGGGTGTCGTTGCCGGCTTTGCCGATCAGCGTGTCGTTTCCTGCTGCGCCATCGATCGCATTGGCAAGGTCGTTTCCTGTGAGGGTATTGTCGAGACCGTTGCCGGTACCCGAGACAGCGAGTTCGATGAGCGAGAGGGATTCGACGTTTGCCGTCAGCGTGTAGTCGACCGTCGAAATGACGCGATCGTTGCCGCCGCCGGCGGCTTCGATGACGACGTCGGCGGTGCTGTCGACGACGTAGCCATCGTCGCCGTTGCCGCCTTCGAGGGTGTCGTTGCCGGTGCCGCCATCGAGTTTGTCGTTGCCGTCGCCGCCAGAGATCATGTCGTCGCCGCCGCCGCCGGATATATCGTGGTCGGCCGCGCTGGCGATGGCGATGAAGTCGTTGGCGCCGGTGCCGGATGCGACCTGCGGGTCGCTGCCGCCGGTTTCATCGTCGTGATTGGGGTTCGAGGTGGGGGCCTCGGGGCGCGGATCGAGCGGCTCGGTGAGCGTGCCGCCGTTGGTCAGGATATTCACGGCCGCGTCGAAGTTCGCGTAGGTGGTCGCAGCGAAGCCACCGGGCAGGGAAATGTTGGTGCCCTCGCCGGGGTCGTGGAACTCGATGCCGAGGTCGCCGGGCGCAAAGTCGGTGACACGGATCGTCGTCTCGTCGTCGAGGATCAGCAGGAGGGTCTCGGTGTAGAGCAACTCGCCGAAATCGCCGAGGACCGGGTTTTCGACCGTCTCGCCCTGATAGATGTTGATGAGAAGATCGTCACCATCGAGCGAATACTCGATTGAGCCGGTGAAGTTAATAATCCCTTCGGTGAAATCATGGCCGAAGAAATAATCGTCTTCGAGCCGCCATTCGAAACGCAGCACGTAGCCGTTGTCGCGCATGTCGGCATAGGTGCCAATGGCGCCGAGCAGCGGCAGCAGCTCGGAGCCGTCGAACTGGCCTTCGCCCTGGACGCCGGTGAAATAATCATAGGGCACGAACAGCCGGTCGTCGGACCCGGCCTCGTCGATGACGAACTCGACCTTGCCGATGGCGCCCTCCAGCCCGGTCAGGTTCGAAAGGACGAAGCGGTCCGACCCGGCCCCGCCGATGGCGAGCGTCTTGCCACTCGTCGATACGATCGTGTCATCGCCGACGCCACCTTCGAGGCGCGCGGTGTCGCCGTCAGCGGTCGGACCGGAGAGGCCGGCGGCGAGGCGGGCATCGATCAGGTCGTCGCCGCTGCCGCCTTCGGCGCCGCGCATGCCCTCCGATAAATAGATGCGGTCGTCGCCAGCGGTTCCGACCACCCATTCCGCGTCCTCGATCCACAGTCCTTTCAGGTCGGTCTGTGAAGCCTGGGCAAAGACGGTGTGCGAATTGACGGCGTTGATAAGAAGGCCGCCGCCCTCAACGTCGGTGAAATCGACGACGTCGCCGCGGTCGTCAGAGGGGGCGGCGGAGGATTGGCCGCCGAGATGGAAATCCAGTCCTTCGCGAATGAGATCGACGCCGGGGCCGAGCTTGATGAAGTCATTCTTGTCGCGCCATTCAAGACGCTCGATCGACAACAGCCAGTCTTCGCCGGTGGCGTGCTCGACGACGAACTGGGCATTGAAGTGCGGGACGTGGTCGATCGCCGGGAGACGGACGTAGAACGGCCCGATCTGATCGTAAACGACGGTATCGATGCCGTCCTTGATGTACAAAAGGTCGAGGACGCCGCCGTGAAAGACGTGCGAGCCCTTCGACCAGTTGAAGGTGTCGTCACCGCTGCCGCCGTAGAAGCGCTCGCGAACGGAAAGGTCTTCTGCGCCAAAGAAAATGTCGGCGCCGCCACCGCCGTGCAGGGACGTGAAGCCATTCTCGATGCGCATTTCTTCATCGGCACCGGTGCCAAGCAGCGTTTCGCGGCCCGGCGAAAGTCGCAGGCCGAAGGGAAGATTGGTTGACAGGTTGGTGCCGGCGTAGTGCAGCAGGGAGGCGATCAGCGAGGTGGAGTTCAGCGCGGAGTTGGCCGTGAAGGGGAGCGCGACGGCCGTGTAGGGGTAGGCTTGTGCGTCGATCTGGCGGGCGTAGGAGGCCATTGTCGCCCAGGCGGCGTCGGGATTGAGGAGGGGCAGAGCCCGGCTGCCGCGCTGCTCGGGGGTGCCGATGATGTTGGCCAGTTCGGTTTCGTCGGGTGCGCGATATCTGGTGCCGTCGTAAAAGGCGTTGAGAGTCGCGAGTGTCGTGGTGCCGTTGGCGCCAAGAACAGCGAGGGTCGGAGTCGGGCTGCCGGAAAAGGTGACGCGGGCGCCTTCAATGCCGTACCAGTGCACCTGATCGAGGAATGGTGCGGGTTGATACGACAGGATCAGATGGTCGCCGCCGAAAATACCAACCCACCCCTGGATTGGGGATCTTTCAACTCTAACGCGTGACATCGTTCGCCCTCCCAGGCAATGCGGGAGCGGTCCCCAGACCGTGTCGTGGGTTGCTTTGAGCCCTTGTTTTTAGCCGGACTGTCTGGCCCCGCGCCGCTGTTAACCATGGCGAGCCTAGACCCCCACGAATTCCATGCGCAAGCTGAAATTCTCACGACGAATAAAACCTGTGCGTGTATTGTGGCGATGTTGCCACAGAGGCGACGGGCGAACCGAGCGCGGTGGACTGTCCCCGGCGAATGCGAGGGAATGTGCGACTTGCGTGCCTACATGTGGATATTATAACATCCCTTACCTGCGCCGATGCCGGGCGATCGATTTCAGCATGAGGCTACGGAGACAGACTTGGAACGACCGCTCAACGCCAAGGAAAAGCTGGTGCTGGCAGCGTTACGGCGCTGCGGAAAGCCAGCCAGTGCCTATGACCTCATCGACGACTTGAAGCCGGAAGGGGTGAAGGCGCCGCCGACGGTCTACCGCGCGCTTGGGCGGCTTATGGAGGCCGGGCTGGTGCATCGGCTCGAGACTCTCAACGCGTTCGTGGCGTGCACGCATGCGCATGGCAGAGCAGTCGGCAGCGCGGCGGTGGCGCTGGCGGTATGCGAGGACTGCGGGTCGGTAGCGGAATTCGAGTCGCAGGAGTTGAGCGGAATTCTCGACGGCTGGGCGGCTCGTGCGCAGTTCGAATTGCGTCAGACGACGCTCGAATTGCGCGGAATTTGTTCGGCTTGCCTTGGCAAGGCGCAATGAAGGACACCCGCATCGGGGCGGAACAGTCCCGGTACGGATCGGTCTTCTACTGCTATGGGTACGGGAGCTTTGGGATGCTCTACATGAGCGCGATGCAAAGGGCCGGGATCGCGGCGGTCGCGATAGCCGGCGTCTGGGCCGTCATCGTGCTGGCGATCTGGAACTGAAATTTCATAGGGTTTAGGCGTCCAGCATGACGGCAAGACTTTTCGCTCCGCGTATCGCGTTGTCCGATGTCACGCTCGGCTACGAGGGACATCCGGCGGTGCATCACCTGAGCGGCGAAATCGCGGCCGGCTCGATGACGGCTGTCGTCGGTCCCAACGGTAGCGGCAAGAGCACGCTGCTCAAGGGGATCGTCGGGCTCATCAAGCCGATCCACGGGCGCATCGAGATCGAGGGGCTCGGGCGAAGCGCGATCAGCTATCTGCCGCAGCAGGCGAACATCGACCGGACGTTTCCGATCTCGGTCGAGGAGACGGCGAGCCTCGGGTTGTGGTCGGCGTGCGGCACCTTCGGTGGCGTCAGCAGAGAGCAGCGGGCCGTCGTCGCACGGGCGATTTCGGCAGTGGGCCTCGAGGGATTCGAAGAGCGTACGCTCGACACCCTTTCCGGGGGGCAGGTGCAACGCGTGCTGTTTGCCCGCGTGCTGGTGCAGGACAGTCCGCTCATTCTGCTCGACGAACCGTTCAACGCCATCGATGCCAATACGGCGGCCGATCTCATGAACCTCATTGAGCGCTGGCATCAGGAGCAGCGCACGATCGTCGCGGTGATGCACGACCTCGAATTGGCACGCGAGCGGTTTCCGAACGCGCTGCTGCTGGCGCGCGAAAAGATCGCCTGGGGGCAGGCCCGCGACGTCATTACGCCGGCGAATCTTCTGAAGGCGCGGGCGATGTCGGAGTGCTGGGACGATGCCGCGCCGTGGTGCGAACGCGAGGCGGTTTGACCTGATGTTCCTTTACGACTGGCTGCTCGCCCCGTTCGTCGAGTTCTCCTTCATGCGGCGGGCGCTTGCCGGGTGCATTGCGCTGTCGTTCAGCGCTGCACCGATCGGCGTGTTCATGATGCTGCGGCGCATGAGCCTGATGGGCGACGCGATCGCGCATGCGATTCTTCCGGGCGTAGCGGTCGGCTTCCTGCTGTTCGGGCTGGAAATCCTGCCGATGAGCATCGGCGGCATGATCGCCGGGCTGGTGGTGGCGCTGGCGGCGGGGCTGGTGGCGCGCGGTACTGCGCTGAAGGAAGACGCGAGCCTGGCTGCGTTCTACCTGATATCGCTGTCGCTGGGGGTGCTGATCGTCAGCCTCAAGGGGTCGAGCGTCGATCTGATGCATGTGCTGTTTGGTACCGTGCTGGCACTCAACGACGAGGCTTTGATCGTGCTCGGGGCGGTTGCGACCATCACGATGGGTGGGCTGGCCGTGATCCTGCGGCCGCTGATCGCGGAGTTCGTCGATCCGGGATTCCTCGCGGCCGTGCGCGGGCCCGGTGCGCTTGCCTACCTCGTATTCCTGATGCTGGTCGTCTTGAACCTGGTGGCCGGGTTCCAGGCGCTGGGCACGCTGCTTGCGGTCGGCATCATGGTGCTGCCGGCGGTTGCGGCGCGGTTCTGGCAACGGCGGCTCAGCGGCATGATCGTTGCGGCCATCGTTGTGGCGATCCTGTCGTGCATCGCGGGATTGCTGATTTCCTATCACTGGCGGCTGGCGTCGGGGCCGTGCATTACGCTTGCGGCCGGTGCGATTTATCTGGGGTCGCTGCTCGCTGGACCGGCCGGCGGGATTATTTGGCAAATGCTGCCGCACAAGCACCGCGCAGCCTGAGAGGCATCCAATGAAATCCCTGCAACTCCTGCTGGCGGCGGTACTCGCCTTGCAGGCGCCGATACTTTCGGCCCGTGAAGCCGCGGCAGGCGACAAGGTCCAGGTGGTCGCTACGTTTTCGATACTGGCGGACATGGCCGCTATCGTCGGGGGCGAGCGGGTGCGGGTCATGCTGCTCGTCGGGCCGGGCAGCGATGCGCACGTGTTCCAGGCGACGCCTGCGGATGCGGTGACGCTGAAGCGCGCTTCCCTGGTGATCGAGAACGGCTTGGGGTTCGAAGGCTGGCTCGACCGCCTGATCGCGGCGTCGGGTTTCAAGGGCGAGCGGATCGTTGCCAGCAAAGGCATCACACCGCTCGGGTTGGTGGCGGGCCATGAGCATGGCCATGATCATGGGCATGAACGTGCGAAGGAAAGCGAGCCCGGAAACGAGCAAGACGGGGCCGATCCGCATGCCTGGCAGAGCCTTGCGAACGCGGCCGTCTATGTCGCGAATATCGCGCGCGGCCTGTGTGCCGCCGATGCGCTAGGTTGCGCGGCATACCAGGCGAATGCGGCGGCGTATACGGCGAAGATTTCTGCACTCGACAAGGAAATCGCGGCGCGGTTCTCCGCCCTGCCAGCGGACAAGCGAAAGGTGATCACATCGCACACCGCATTCGACTATTTCGGCAAGCGCTACAAACTCGAGATCTTTGCCCCAGAGGGCGTTTCAACCGAGCAGGAGGCGGCGGCGCTCGATGTCGCGGCACTCATCCGGCAGATCCGCAAGAACGACATCAAGGCACTGTTCGTCGAAAACGTTTCGGATCCGCGGCTGATCGAGCAGATCGCGCGCGAGACCGGACTGAAGCCGGCGGGCCGGCTTTATTCGGACGCGTTGTCCAAGGCAGGTGGCAACGCAGACAGCTACCTTGCGATGATGCGGCACAATGCCAACGCGATTGCGGAAGCGCTGGAGGCAGCGGCGACAAGATAGATCGCCGCTCGCTCTCAACCGGAGCTGTTGAGTTCCGCAACGAGGTCGTCGCCAACGGCAACGCCGTCGCGGGCGGCGGCGGCGCGAAGTGCGGCCTTGCGCGAGCCGGGGAGCCTGGCGCCGTCGTCGGCATCGATGGCAGCGGCAAGCGTTTCCAGCTTGTCGGCGAAGGCGTCGCTGCCGGCGAATGCGCCGGGGTCGACGGCGATGATGAACTGGCCGACGCCGGGCGGGGGGCCTTCGCCGTCGAAGAACGAGCTTGCTTCGAACGACTGGTTGGCGCCGACGAGGGATGCGGCCATGACTTCCACCATGAAAGCGAGCGCGGCACCTTTGGCGCCGCCGGCCGGTTCTAACGTGCCCTTGAGGGCGGCGTCGGCGTCCGTCGTCGGGTTGCCGCCGGCGTCCTTGGCCCAGCCTTGGGGTAGCGGTTCGCCCTTCTGGGAGGCTGCGAGGATCTTGCCGCGGGCGACTTCGGACAATGCGAGGTCGACGACGACCGGCGGGGCGTTGCGGCGGGGAGCGGCAAAGGCGATGGGGTTGGTGCCGAACAGAGGCCGGCGGCCACCCCAGGCGGTCATCGCGTGGGGCGTGTTGGCGAACATGAGAGCGAGCATTCCTGCCGCCGCCAGCCGCTCGGCGACCTGGGCGAGTGCGCCTGCGTGATGGGAACGGACGAGGCCGGCAGCGGCGATTCCGCATTGCCTCGCCATCTCCGGCAGCGTTGCGGTGGCCTGTTCCAGCGCGCGGTAGGCGAAGCCGTGGCAGACGTCGATCATCAGCGCGCCGGGGCGCGTGCGGTCGAGTATGGGATCGGCGTGGCCGTCGGCCTTGCCGGTGCGCGCCTGCTGAGCGTAGCTTTCGATGCGGGATAGGCCGTGACCCTTCAGGCCGTCGATCTCGGCGAGGACGAGCGCGCGGGCAATGGCCGCGGCGTTCGGTTCGCTGATGTTGGCCGTCATCATGTGGTGGGCGACAAGGCTCTCAAGCTCGGTAACGGGGATGCGGGTCTGGCTCATGGCTTGGCCTCATTGAGGACGCGCAGGACGTTCTCGGCGGTCATCGAGCTGATGCGCTCGTTGCTCTCGATGGTGACGCCGGCCACGTGCGGAGTGAGCAGGATGTTTTCCAGCCCGGCGAAGACTTTGCCAGTTGCGGCGTCGATGGGCTCGGTGGAGAAGACGTCGACGGCGGCGCCGCCGAGGTGGCCGGAGCGAAGTGCGGCGGCGAGTGCGGCTTCATCGAGGATGCCGCCGCGGGCTGTATTGATGAGGATTGCGCCGGGCTTCATTGCGGCAAGTTCGTTCTTGCCGATCAGGCCGCGTGTCGCATCGGTCAACGGGCAGTGCAGGCTGATCACGTCAGACCTACTCAGAAGCTCGTTCAGCGTTGCGGCACGGCTTGTCGTTTTCCAGGCGGCGTGATCGGCTGGGAGGAAGTCGTCGTGGGCGAGTGTGGCGAAACCGGCGGCGCGGGCGAGGTCGGCGGTGGCCTGGCCGATCGAGCCGAAGCCGATCAGGCCCATCGTCTTGCCGGCTAATTCGCGTCCCTGGCTCAGGGCGGCGCGCGGCCACTTGCCGGCCTGAAGCTGCGCCGTGCCGGAGAAGGCGGGCGCGCGCAGCAGCAGCATCGCGGTACACAGGACGTATTCGGCAACGGAGGCGGCGTTGGCGCCGATAGCCGGCAGCACGGCGATGCCGCGCGCCTTGCAGGCAACAAGGTCGATATTGTCGAGACCGACACCGAGACGGCCGACGGCCTTCAGGTTCGGGGCGTTGGCAATGAGTTCGGCCGTCACCTGGGTGCGGTTGCGCACGATCAACGCGGCGGCTTGCGCAATGGCGGCTGCGAGGTCGTCCGGGCGCTCGCAGAGCGTTTCGTCGAGGTGGACGTCGTTGCCGGCGCGCAGTGTCTCGACCGCTGCTTCATCCATGAATTCGCTGATGACGATTTTGGGCATGGTCTCACTGTGGCGTTGGGTTGAGGTTATTCGTAGTCAGGCCTGCGGCGCAATTCGCCGAGCCGTTCAGGAGGGCGATATAGCGGCGTTGCGGATTTCCGATTGAAGCGGCGCGACGGCCGCGCGGAAACGGCGATCTTCATGGGTGTTGTCTCGCGGCGACGAAAATCAGAACCAGGTGCCTTCCGGCAGCGGGACCTGCAGGACGCGGGCGAACAGCAAGTAGAAGCCGCCGACGATAACCGCGCCGGCGACGGGGTAGACGATGAATCGGTAGGGCGTCCATGGGTCGTACATCGCCGTCAGCATGATGGCGGCGAATGCGATCATGCCAGTGCCGAGAAAGCCGAGTAGCGGCATCAGCAGGGCGGCCGCGATCATGGAACCGAAAAGAGCCAGGCGACGCGGGACGGACTGAGCGCCAACAATGCCCGGGTCCTTGGCAGAGGGCGACCAGCCGATCAGCCATTGCAGGACGAGCAGGATCGCGAGCGCGATCATCACCGTCGCGATGGTGCGCGGGAAGACGTAGGAGTCGGCGTCGGTGTAAGTGGTGGTGTCCCAGATGACGACCGCGCCGATGGCGACGAAAATGGCGGCCATGAACGGAGTCGAGATGTCCCGGATGCGCTTCTCGCTCATTTCGTCGCCTCCTTTTCGCCCCGGCCGAGAAGGCGAACCAGCGTGGGTCCGAACAGCGAGATGACAATCATGGCGATGATGGCAAGGGAGATCGGCCGGCCAAAGAACATGCCGGTAAGGTTCTCGGTGGCAGCCCCGATGGTCCAGGCCTGGACGAAGCCCTGTTCGGCGATCGAGCCGAGGATGAGGCCGAGGACAATCGGGGAAGCGGAGAACCCGAAGCGGCCCAGTACCCAGCCGATGCCGCCGAGGATGACCATGATCGCCACGTCGGAAGTCGAGTTGCGGATCGAGTAGGTGCCGATCAGCGTCATGAACGCAACCGTCGGGACGAGGAGCGCCTTGGGGATCGCGATGATGGACGAGTAGGCGTAGCGGCCGATGATGAGACCGACCGGCAGCATCAGGATCGTGGCGAGGAAGAGGCCCCAGATGAAGGTGTAGACGATCGAGCTTTCCGAGGTGAAGAGGTTGGGGCCGACCTTGACACCCTGCACAAGGAGCGCGCCGAGGATGACGGCGTCTGGCGGGGTGCCGGGGATGCCGAGAACGAGGGTCGGGATGAAGCCGCCGCCGACGGTGGCGTTATTGGCGGATTCGGTTGCCTGAACGCCTTCGGGAGCGCCCTTGCCGAACTGGTCCTGGTTCTTCGCGGTGCGGCGGGCTTCCGAATAGGCGACGAGGCCCGCAATCGAACCGCCGGCGCCGGGCAGGATGCCGACCATGGTGCCGATGACCGAAGAGCGGAGGAGATTGAACTTGCCGCGCCAGGAAATGGCCAGCGCTTCCTTGAACCGGATACCCTTCGATTCGCTCGCAACCTTGAGGTGCTTGTCGGGCGTGGCGACGAGGTCGATGAGGACGGGGACGCAATAGAGACCGATCAGCGCCGAAACCGTTTCGATACCGCCGACGAGCACCTGCGAGCCGAAGGTCAGGCGGATGTCGGCGCTGACTTCGGCGACACCTATGGACGAGAGCAGCAGGCCGAGGCAGCCGCCCATCAACGCCTTGATCAGGTGGCCTTCGGAAAGTGCCGCTATGAGGGAAAGGCCGAAGATGGCGAGCCAGAAATACTCGACCGGTCCGAAGGCCAGCGCGACGCTGGCGAGGGGCGGGGCGAGGATCAGGAGAAAAAACGCGCCGACGAGGCCGCCGACGACCGAGGCGATGCAAGCCAGCGTAATGGCGAGGTCGCCATCCCCATTCTTGGCCATCGGGTAGCCATCGAACGTGGTGGCGATGGCCGATGGCGTGCCGGGGGTGTTGATGAGAATTGCCGAGTAGGCGCCGCCGTAGATCGCGCCGGTGTAGATGGCCCCCATCAGGATGAGGGCGGAGGCGGGTTCCATCGAGAAGGTGATGGGAACGAGAACGGCAACCGCCATCGTCGCCGTCAAGCCGGGCAGCGAGCCGATCACGGTCCCTGCGATGACGCCGCCAAGGGCCAGCAGGAAGTTCAGCGGGCTCATGGCCGCAAGCAGGTTTTCAAGTGCAGCCATGTCGCGCCTGCTGGAGGAATAATCGAGGCGGGTGCCGTCCGGATGGAACGCGCCGCGATCCGACGAGACGGACCGCGGTGCGCTCTTTTCGACCCAAGGCCGGTGGCGGCCCTGCTATTCGAGGACGCCGCCAGTCTTGGCGGCTGCGACGTATTCTTTGGTCTTCTCGGCGATGAAGGCTTCGTAGTTGTCGGCTGTCACGTCGATCAGCGCGAAGCCGTCACCTTCCATCTTCTCCCTGAAGGCGGGATCGGCATTGATCTTGGCGAAGATATCGGACAGCTTTTTCTTGACGTCGGCAGGGGTGCTCTTGGGCACGGCGATGCCGCGATATGCGCCGGATACTATTTCAAAGCCGAGTTCCTTGAATGTCGGAACGTCGGGCAACTTGGGATGGCGTTTATCCATGGCGACGGCGAGCAGGCGGACCTTACCCTCGTGCTGGGCGCCGACCGTGGTGTAACCCCATTGGGCGGTGACCTGGTTGCCGAGAAGCGCCTGGACGGAAGCGCCCGTGCCTTTGAAGGCGACGTAGGTCGTCTTGATGTCCGCGAGCTTGTCGAAGGTCACCTGGGCGAGATGATTGGACGTGCCTTTGCCGGAGCCGGACAGCGTTATCTTGCCGGGATTGGCCTTGGCGTGGTCGATGAAATCCTGGAGGGTCTTGAACGGGCTGTCAGCAGCGACGACGAGAGCATCAGGCGTATAGTGGAACATGCTGAACCCGGCGATGTCCTCGGTCTTGAAGCCGACATCCTTCTGCATCGGCTTGATGACGATGTGGGGCAGGTTGATGCCCATGATGTTGTAGCCGTCGGCGCCCATGGAGTTGAGCTGCGACCAGCCGACAGCGCCGCCGCCGCCGGGCTTGTAGGAGACCACCAGGTCCTGGCCGGTCAGCGCCTTGAAGAACGCCTGCTGGTGGCGGGCCGAAATATCCGATTCACCGCCCGGTCCGAATGGAATGATGTAGTTGACCGGCTTCGAGGGGAACTCGTTGGCGAAAGCCGGGGCGGCGATGGCAAATCCAGTGGCCATGGCGGCGGCGGCGAGCGCGGCGCCAAATCGTGTCAGTCGATTCATGCTTTATCCTCCCAGGAACAGCAGATGCGTTGAAGTCGAAGGGCGGAGTTGATCCGCTTCTCATTGTCGCAGCGAATGCTAGGTGCAAACGCGGCTTCGATTGAGGCTTATCCATTTATAAATCAGTTCTATAAATCTAGTGCAGCCCGCCGGCCAGGCGCTATGATCGCCTTCGATCGGAAGTATTGGAGCCGTTCGATGGAGCTCAAGCAACTCAAGTGTTTCGTGGCCGTCGCGGAAGCATTGCATTTCGGCCGTGCCGCCGAGCGCCTGCACATGGCTCAGCCGGCGCTGTCAGCCCAAATCAAGGCGCTCGAAGAGGAGATCGGTGCGCGGCTGCTGTTTCGAACGACGCGCAAAGTCAGCCTGACTTCAACCGGGGCCTTGTTCCTGGAAGAAGCCCGGGCAACGCTGGAGCGTGCCGAGGCGGCGCTGAGGCGGGCGCGGTCATGCGAGCGAGACGATATTGCGTGGCTGCGCATCGGCGGCGTCGATACGGCGACGGCTGGGCTGCTGCCGAAAGTCATCCGGGATTTCCGCAAGAAATTACCGAGCGTCGATCTGCGCGTCGGGGAAATGCTGACGGCTCCCGCACTCGAAGCACTGCTCAATCATCATCTCGACATCGCCTTCGTGCGGGTGGCGCCGGTCGATCCGCTGCTTACGTCCCGGCATGTCTTCAGCGAGCCACTGGTGGCGATCCTGCCGGCCGATCACCGGCTTGCGAAAAAGCGCG
The DNA here is from genome assembly GCA_018819265.1 of Alphaproteobacteria bacterium. GTDB lineage: Bacteria > Pseudomonadota > Alphaproteobacteria > Rhizobiales > Hyphomicrobiaceae > Filomicrobium. The sequence continues at coordinate 2,066 of JAHJQI010000175.1, read as the reverse complement.
AGGTGACGCGCGAAGAGCTGGCGCGCGAGCCCCTGATCCTGCCGCCGCGCAGTGCCCGGCCGATCCACCACGACATGCTGCGCGACTGGTTTCGCGAGGCCGGGCTGTCACCGTCGATCGCCCAGGAAGCCAACGAACGGCACATGATCCTTGCTGTCGTTGCGGCGGGTCTTGGAATTTCGATCCTGCCGCAGTGGGTGGCGCAGTTTCAGCATCCCGATGTCGTCTTCCGGCCGATCCGTGAAACTCCGCCGGAGGTCCACGTGCATCTCGTGCGGCGCAAATCGTACCGCTCGAAAATCGCCGACGAGTTCGAAGCGATCATCGACAAACATTTGCAGCGGCTGCAATCTCGACGGCGGGATTGATCGCAAAAAACGATCAATCAATGCACCTTGCTTGACGAGGCCGGCTCGAAGAGAAGTGGAGTCAGCGCCGCGGCAGGATGCTGCTACAAAAAAGGAAACCGCCCGATGAGACGCTATACGGTTGCAACAATTCCCGGTGACGGCATCGGGCGGGAGGTGATCCCGGCCGGCGTCGAAGTTGTGGAGGCGGCTGGCCGTAAATTCGGCTTCGAAATCCAATGGACCGATTTCGACTGGTCGTGCGACCGGTTTCGCACGACCGGCTCGATGATGCCGGAAGACGGCATCGCGATCCTGAAACCGTTCGACGCCATCTATCTGGGCGCCGTCGGCTACCCTGGCGTGCCCGACCACGTTTCGCTGTGGGGCCTGCTGATCCCGCTGCGGCGCGAGTTCGACCAGTACATCAATCTGCGCCCCGTCCGCCTGATGCCGGGCGTCGTTTCGCCGCTGCGCGACCGCGGGCCGGAAGATATCGACTTCATCGTCGTGCGCGAGAACACGGAGGGCGAATATTCGTCGGTTGGTGGGCGCATGTATGGGGGGACAGAGCGCGAATTCGTGGTGCAGCAGGCGATCTTCTCGCGGTTCGGAACCGACCGCGTCATGCGCTACGCGTTTGAGCTGGCAGCCAAGCGGGCGCGAAAAAAGCTGACAAGCGCAACCAAGTCGAACGGGATCAGCCACTCGATGCCGTATTGGGACGAGCGCTTCAGGGCCATCAGTTCCGAATATCCCGAGGTGGCCTGCGACAGCTTCCACATCGATATCCTGGTTGCGCATTTCGTGCGCAACCCGGACTGGTTCGATGTGGTGGTGGCGTCGAACCTGTTCGGCGACATTCTCTCCGACCTGGGGCCGGCGATTGCAGGTTCGATCGGCATTGCGCCGGGGGCCAACATCAATCCGGAGCGCAAGTTCCCATCGATGTTCGAACCGGTGCACGGCTCGGCGCCCGACATCGCGGGCAAGGGCATCGCCAACCCGGTGGCGGCGATCTGGACGGCATCGATGATGCTCGACCACCTGGGCGAACTCGAAGCAGGTGCTGCGGTGCTGAAGGCGATCGAGGCCGCGCTTGCCGATCCGGAGGCGCGGACGGCGGATCTCGGCGGCAAGGCGAACTTGAGGGTTTGCACGGATGCGGTGCTGGCGAATCTCGCGTGAATGGCGGCGTCTACGCCAGAAGGTTTCCCGCGAATAGTATTTAAGGCTGAAAACGTCTTCGCGGGAAGGACGCTCGCCGGTAAGGCGCTTGATTTGTACAATCGAAAATGGCCGGAGCGAAGCCGCTCCGGCCATTTGTTTTGGTGCGCTGCTGACAGGACGGATCAGGCGCTGCGGTAGAGTTTCGTCATCGAGAATTCCCGGTGGCCGAGAGCTTCGGCGGCGGTGTTGCGGCCGTTCGCCGTGCGCACGATCATGTCGATCAGTGCGTCGCCGGCTGAATCGATCGTCATGTCGCGGCGCAGGATGCCGGAGACGTCGACGTCGATGTGCTCGCCCATCGTGCGGACCGTGCGCGGGTTCGCCGAGATCTTGATGACGGGCAGGATCGGGTTGCCGACGACGTTGCCCTGGCCGGTCGGGAAGGTGTGGACGACGTAGCCGCCGGCAGCCATCAGAGTGACGCATTCGGCGGCTGCCGAAGACGAGTCCATGAAGTAGAGGCCGGGGCCCTTCGCTGGGGCTTCAGCG
>JAHJQI010000233.1 GCA_018819265.1 Alphaproteobacteria bacterium | reverse complement strand
TCGAAAGCAGCGTCAGCGGCCCCGGCTGCGTTGGGGTTGTCATCAGCCGCGCTGTCTTCCGGAGGCGGTTCGGGACGGAATTTCAGGGTGTTGGTTGCGGCAATCGCGGAGGCTTTGACGGGGGCGAACTTTGCTTCACCGTCATCGGTCGATGACTTCGAGACGGGCTTTGCGTCATTTCTTGCCGGGCTGGCGGCGGCGCGTTTCTCTGCGGCGCGTTTCTCTGCGGCGTGCTTTGCGGCTGCCGCTTTCCTGGCGGCTGTCCTGCGAGCGGCGGCTTTTCCGGATGCAGCCCTCTTTGCAGCGGCGCGACGTGCTGCGGCGTCCGGCGGTGGCTTCTTGGAATAGTTGCCGTGGGCGGAATTTGGGCTCTTTGCGTGCGGCGTTGCTTTGAACGTGCCAAGCGGCCCGCCAAAATGCAGGTTCTTGTCGCCGGCGTTGGCCGGGGCGCTCAGATAGGCGCCAGCCGCGAGGATCACTGCAATGGCAATCATCAAAATTCGTCTCATTATGGCTTCCCCACCGATGGACCATCAGCGCACTGAATCGATTTTTGTGAAGTGTACGAACTCTGGCTGATATCAGAATAGCAGGACGTGCCCCCGGCTTCGACCTCTTTGTTGGCGAATAGCAAACGGCGCCGGCCTTGGTTAAGGCCCGCGCCGCCGGGCTCGCGAGCTGGGCAACTTGTCGTCTCGTGGAGGGGTTGTTCGCTTATTGGCCGCAAGGGACCGTGATCGTCAGGCCGGCGGAGGCGATGTAGCGCTTGCATTCCAGTTCCGCGACTTCGGCGGTCTCCTTCTGGAGGCTGGCGGTCTCGATCGGTTCGGCCGGGGCAACTTCAGTTCTGGTCGCGGCCGGCTTGTCATTATTGCTGAAGTTCAGTGTGTTGGTGCCGGCGATCGCGGAAGCCCTGACCGGAGCTTTCCAATCCGACTTGGTTTCGGTGCTGGTTTCAACCTTGGCGACTTCCACTTTTTGCTGCGCGTTGCGGGCGGCGGCCTGCTGAGCAGCAAGCTTCTTGGCATGTGCGTTGCGGGCAGCCGTCTTCTTGGCTTCGGCGCGGCGCTGGGCGGCCTGCTTGTCGGCGTGAGCGCGGTTGCTGGCATGGTTGCTATGAGCCGCACTCTTTGCGAACGGAGTCGCGACGAACGAGCCGAGCGGGCCGCCGAAGTGGAGGCGCTTGCCGCCGGCGTGGGCGGGGGCGGCTGCGAAGGCTGCTGTTGCGGTGGCGATGGCTACCAGGATGAGGGCTGCTTTGGTCATTGTCGTCGCTCCTTCTCGCGGATGTTCTGTATGAGCCTGAAGTCTGTTTGCTTTGCCGAGCCGTTGCGGCCCGTTTTGGTGGTTGCCTGAGAAGAAGAATGCCGCTGATGGCGCGCACGCGCTGTTCCGCAGGAAACGGCCAGCGAAAATTTCACCGGCGCGGGTATTCCGGGGCCGTCTCAATATGGAATTTGATCTCAAAAAACTTCTTCGCGCTGGCCGCAGCGGGTGTGAATTCGCTTCATGCGTGGCCAAGCTGGGTAACGAGGACCGGGGGCGCCGATGCCGACGGCGCAGCATTGCCGGCGGCTGACTGCTGGCGTTTGGCGCGCCGTCCTTCGGCGCCGGCTGCCACGCGCGCGGTAAATTCCGAGCAGCGCCGGCTCAGCGCCGGGTTCAGGGGGCTGACCGTTTCGACATCGGCTCCCGGGCCGACGAACTGGACTTCGACGGGGCCGCCGAGGCGGCGCTGGAGTGTTGCTGCAACCTTGATATCTGCGTTGCGGCCGGCGCGCGGGTGAAAGATCAGGACCGGCTGAGTGATATCGCCCAGGCTCAGGCGGGCTCGGTGCGTGACGTTCAATTCCAGGCCTGATGCCCGTGCGAGGTAACTCGCGAGGAGCTGCAGCACGGCGCGGAGTGGCGCGCAGACGTTTGCGGCAAGCCACCTGCCGGATGTCCGGCGGATCTGCGGAGTGAAGAGGACGATACCATGAATGTGGTTGGGGAAGCGGACCGCCAGTTGCAGCGCGTCTTCCGCACCTGCGCCGAAGCCGGCGATGAAGACGGCGTCATAACCTCGGTTGAGGGCCAGAAGCTGCAGCTGCGCATCTTCGCCGTCGCCAGAGCGGCCGCTGAACCCTCTGACGTCCACGTTGTCGAGGGTGTGCGACCAGCGTGCGGCCTCGTTGTCGCCGACGGTGAGAATTGCAAACCTGCCGGCTGTGTCGCGCTCGTGATGCTGGCGCTTCATGCTAATCATGTCGGACCCCAAAACAGAATTCGTCTTGTGGGAACCTAGGCAGCCCTTGCCCTGCGGGCAGTTCCGCCGGGAACTCTGCCTCGTTGCGCTGTCCTTGTGCCAACACCGCTCAATCCAATACTCGTGTTTGGATTCCGGCCTGCGCCGGGATGACGGTACCTGGAGTGTATGTCGAGGCTATCGGCGTGATCGCGTCTGGGCCGGGCGGTTTGGCGCGGATGCGAAAAGGCCGGGCGACGTTGGTGGATGAACCACACCGGGTTTCCCCAGACGTCATCCCCGCGACGGCGAGACGTCATCCCCGCGAAGGCGGGGATCCGGCAAGCATCAAGGAACCGCCAGCGACTGCCTTTGTTTGCCGCGATTGCCGGCTAAGGGTCTCCTCTTTATTCGTCCCCCATCAGGTGAGGGGCTCGCTATCCGGAAGCGTGGCCGGATCCCGGCCTGCGCCGGGATGACGAAGAATGAAGGACATCCGCGCTTGTTTGGGTTTCGAGGTCATGAGAGTTTCGGGGGACTTTCTAGTGTAGCGCACCTGACGTTTGGTCCCCACTTGCGGCTTGGTTCGCTGCCAAACGTCAGGTGCAAAAGCTACACTAGAATCATAGAGTTGCTAGTGTTCCTCATGGTTCTGACATTTGCTCGCAACCCAGCCGCGCCGG
>JAHJQI010000174.1 GCA_018819265.1 Alphaproteobacteria bacterium | reverse complement strand
GCCGCCACCCTCGTCATCCCCGCGCAGGCGGGGACCCATGCAAGCCAGTGGGAGCCGAACCGGTATCCACACAGCGGTGACCTACCAAGTTCCAAACCATGCTTAGGTTCCCGCCTTCGCGGGAATGACGGTTTGTGTTGCAATGCCGCCACCCTCGTCATCCCCGCGCAGGCGGGGACCCATGCAAGCCAGTGGGAGCCGAACCGGTATCCACACAGCGGCGACCTACCAGGTTCCAAGCCATGCTTAGGTTCCAGCCTTCGCGGGAATGACGGTTTGGGTGTGATCGCCGTCGCGATTTGGGGACAACCGTGATGGGCGAAGCGATTGGTTGGAATGTCGCAGCATTCGGGATTCAGGGAGACTCATAAATGGACATCGGCCTCGGACATTACCTGACAGTCGCCGCGTGCCTGTTCACGCTCGGCATCTTCGGCATCTTCCTCAACCGGAAGAACGTGATCGTCATCCTGATGTCGGTCGAATTGATGCTGCTTGCCGTCAACATCAACCTCGTCGCGTTCTCCTATTTTCTCAACGACCTGACGGGACAGGTTTTCGCGCTGTTCGTGCTGACGGTTGCCGCCGCAGAAGCTGCGATCGGCCTCGCGATCATCGTCGTCTACTACCGCAACCGCGGCTCGATCGACGTCGACGACATCAACATGATGAAGGGGTGACGAGTGGACAATAGGTGTTCAATTGCCACTGTGTCCCCTCTCCCAGCTTGCGGGGAGAGGGGACTTACCGCCATGCCACCGGGGGACGGCCGCTAAAATGATATACCTCGCAATCGTCTTCCTGCCGCTTGCCGGCGCACTCATCGCAGGGCTGCTCGGGCGCGCCATAGGCGACCGTCCCTCGGAGATCGTCACCACGACGTTTCTGATGATTGCAGCCGTGTTGGCGTGGATCGCGTTCTACCAGATCGGTTTCACCCACGAGACAACCCGCGTCCCGGTCATGCGCTGGATCACGTCGGGCGAACTCGACGCCTCCTGGTCGCTGCGCATCGATACCCTGACGGCGGTGATGCTCGTCGTCGTCACCACCGTTTCAGCACTCGTCCACCTCTACTCCGTCGGCTACATGCACGAGGACGAGGGCCGCGCCCGCTTCTTCTCCTATCTGTCGCTGTTCACGTTCGCCATGCTGATGCTGGTGACGAGCGATAACCTCCTGCAGATGTTCTTTGGCTGGGAAGGCGTCGGGCTCGCTTCCTACCTGCTGATCGGATTCTGGTACCGCAAGCCTGAAGCCAACGCGGCGGCCATCAAGGCGTTCATCGTCAACCGTGTCGGCGACTTCGGCTTCGCGCTCGGCATCTTCGGCGTGTTCCTGGTTTTCAACTCGGTCAACCTCGACTCTATCTTCGAAGCCGCAAAGACGCTGGAAAACACCGACTTCATGTTCCTCGGCTACGAGGTCGATATCCTCAACACGCTGTGCCTGCTGCTGTTCATGGGGGCGATGGGCAAGTCGGCGCAGTTCCTGCTGCACACCTGGCTGCCGGACGCCATGGAAGGCCCGACGCCAGTCTCCGCCCTGATCCATGCCGCCACCATGGTCACCGCCGGCGTCTTCATGGTCGCGCGCCTGTCGCCGCTGTTCGAGCATGCGCACTTCGCCAGGGAGGTCGTCCTCTATGTCGGCACGCTGACCGCGTTCTTCGCCGCCACCGTCGGCCTCGTGCAGAACGACATCAAGCGCGTCGTCGCCTATTCGACCTGCTCGCAACTCGGCTACATGTTTGCCGCCTGCGGGCTCGGCGCCTACGGCGTGGCGATCTTCCACCTGTTCACGCACGCCTTCTTCAAGGCGCTGCTGTTCCTCGGCTCCGGCTCGGTCATCCATGCGATGCACCACGAACAGGACATGCGCAACATGGGCGGCCTCGCTGCCAAGATCCGGCTGACCTATTTCGCCATGCTGATCGGGACGCTCTCCTTGACCGGCGTCGGCATCCCGCATCTCATCGGCTTTGCCGGATTCCATTCGAAGGACGGCATCATCGAAGCCGCTTTCGCCGGCCACACGCCCTACAACGGCGTGTTCTGGGTGCTGACGTTTTCGGCGTTCCTGACGTCGTTCTATTCCTGGCGGCTCATGTTCATGACCTTCCACGGCAAGACCCGGGCGGCGCCGGAAGTCTATAAACACGCCCACGAAAGCCCGATGACCATGCTGATCCCGCTCGGCGTCCTGGCCCTCGGAGCTATCGCAGCCGGGTTCGTGTTCTCCCAGTACTTCATCGGTCACCATTACAAGGAGTTCTGGGCGGCCTCGATCTACGAAGGTTCGCACAATCACATCGTGCACGACATGCATGCGATCGCGGAAGAGTGGGTCTACTGGGCACCCTTCGTGGCGATGCTGTCAGGTTTCGGATTGTCGTGGATGTATTACATCGGCGCCCCATGGCTGCCCGAAGCCACGGCCCGCACGTTCCGGCCGCTCTACTTGTTCCTGTTGAACAAGTGGTACTTCGACGAACTCTACGACTGGCTGTTCGTCAAGCCGACGATGGCGCTCGGGCGCCTGCTGTGGAAGGGCGGCGATGGCGCGGTCATCGACGGTACCATCGACGGCACGGCGGCCAGCGTGCAGTGGACGACCGGCCGGGTCGTCAAGCTGCAGACCGGCTATGTCTATCACTATGCCTTCGCCATGCTCATCGGCGTGGCCGCCATTCTCACGTTCTTCCTCAGATCTCTCATCTTCTCAGGAGGAGCCGGCCAATGACCGTAGAGACCTCGCCGATCCTTTCGATCGTCACCTTCCTGCCGCTGCTTGGCGCCCTGTTCATCATCTTTCTGCCGGCGACACCCGGCGGCGATCGCAATGCACGGCACACCGCGCTCTACACGACGCTCTTCACCTTTGCGATCTCGCTGCTGATCTGGATTAACTTCGATACCCGCACCGCAGATTTCCAGTTCGTCGAGGACATCGCGTGGATCGGCCCGTTCCGCTACAAGATGGGCGTCGACGGGATCTCGATGCTGTTCGTCATCCTGACGACGTTCCTGATGCCGCTGTGCATTCTTGCCAGCTGGGAATCGATCAACAACCGCGTCAAGGAATACATGATCGCGTTCCTGGTGCTCGAGACGCTGATGATCGGCGTTTTCTGCGCGCTCGACTTGATGCTGTTCTACCTGTTCTTCGAAGCCGGCCTCATCCCGATGTTCCTGATTATCGGGGTCTGGGGCGGCAAGCGCCGCGTCTATGCCAGCTTCAAGTTCTTCCTCTATACGCTGCTCGGCTCCGTGCTGATGCTGCTCGCGATCTTCGCCATGGCCAGCACGGCCGGGACCACCGATATTCCGACCTTGATCCAGATCGGCGCGACCAAGTTCTCCGCCGACATGCAATGGTGGCTGTGGCTTGCCTTCTTCGCGTCCTTCGCGGTGAAGATGCCGATGTGGCCGGTGCATACCTGGCTGCCGGATGCGCACGTCGAAGCCCCGACCGCGGGCTCGGTGATTCTCGCCGGCATCCTCTTGAAGATGGGCGGCTACGGTTTCCTGCGCTTCTCGCTGCCGATGTTCCCGCTGGCGAGCATGGAACTTGCCCCGGTGATCTTCACGCTGTCGGTCGTCGCCATCGTCTACACCTCGCTGGTCGCACTTGCCCAGGAGGACATCAAGAAGCTGATCGCCTATTCATCCGTCGCCCACATGGGCTTCGTCACGATGGGCATCTTCACCTTCCAGCAGCAGGGCATCGACGGCGCCATCTTCCAGATGCTCTCGCACGGCATCGTCTCGGCCGCCCTCTTCCTTTGCGTCGGCATCATCTATGACCGCATGCATACCCGCGAAATCGCTGCCTACGGCGGACTGGCCGACCGTATGCCTCTTTACGCGGCGGTGTTCATGGTGTTCACGATGGCCAACGTCGGCCTGCCGGGAACGTCTGGTTTCGTCGGCGAATTCCTCACCCTCCTCAGCGCCTTCAAGTCGAATACCTGGGTGGCATTCTTCGCCACATCCGGCGTCATTCTTTCAGCGGCATACGCGCTCTATCTCTATCGTCGCGTCGTATTCGGCGCGCTTGAAAAGGCGAGCCTGAAGGCGATTCCCGATATGAACGCGCGCGAAATCACGATCATGGCCCCGCTCGTCATACTGACGATCCTGCTGGGCTTCTATCCAGCCCTGCTGCTCGACGTGATGGCCGTCTCCGTCAAGCAACTCGTGATGAATTTCGAAGCCGCGGTCGCCCAGTCCACCGCAGCTGTTGCCCAGTGATCCCCGGAGGCCGCAACCCGCCATGTCGATACTTCTAAGCTACGCCCCGGCCTACCCCGAGATGCTGCTCGCCGTCGGCGCGATGGTCCTGTTGATGATCGGCGCCTTCAGTGAGGACAACACCGACACGGGTGCGTTCGTCGGCTGGCTCTCCATCGCCCTCCTGCTGGTCGCGGCGGCGTTGATCGTTCTGCAGCCCGAAGGCACGCAGCATCCCTTCGACAAGGTCTTTGTCGTCGATCAGTTCGCCCGCTTCATGAAGCTCCTGATCATCGCCGGCAGCGCCGTGGCACTTCTTTTGTCGTTCGACTTCCTGCGCAACAAGGGGCTGATGAAGTTCGAATACCCCATCCTCGTCTTGCTCTCGACCGTCGGCATGATGATGATGGTCTCCGCCAACGACATGATCGCGCTCTACCTCGGGCTCGAATTGCAAAGCCTGGCGCTTTACGTGCTGGCATCGATCCAGCGGGAAAATGTCCGCTCCAGCGAAGCCGGCCTCAAGTATTTCGTCCTCGGCGCGCTGTCCTCGGGCATGCTGCTCTATGGTGCCTCCCTGATCTACGGCTTCACCGGCGCCACCGGATTCACCGAGATCGCCAATGTCGCGAAAGCGCAGACATCGGCAGAAAACATCGGTCTCATCGTCGGACTGGTGTTTCTTCTTGTCGGCCTCGCGTTCAAGATCTCGGCGGTGCCCTTCCACATGTGGACGCCCGACGTCTATCAAGGCGCACCGACCCCGGTAACGGCACTCTTTGCTGCAGCGCCAAAATTGGCCGCGATGGGCCTTTTGATGCGCGTGCTGGGCGGCGCGTTTCCAGGCCTCGAACAGCAATGGCAGCAGGTCATCTGGTTCATCGCCATCGCTTCCATGCTGCTCGGCGCATTCGCCGCCATCGGCCAGACCAACATCAAGCGGCTGATGGCGTATTCGTCGATCGGCCACGTCGGCTTCGCCCTCGTCGGGCTGGCGGCGGGCACGCCGGAGGGCGCGCAGGGCGTGCTCGTCTACCTGCTGATCTACCTCGTCATGACGCTTGGAACGTTTGCCTGCATCCTTGCCATGCAGCGCGGCGACGACATGATCGAGGACATCGACCAGCTTTCCGGACTGGCCCAGAACAACCTGACGATGGCATTCGTTCTCGCCATGCTGATGTTCTCGCTTGCGGGCATTCCACCGCTGGCCGGTTTCTGGGCCAAGGTCTATGTCTTCTGGCCGGCCGTCCAGGCGGGGCTCTATCCCCTCGCCGTCATCGGGGTTCTCGCCAGCGTCGTCGGCGCCTACTACTACCTGCGCATCGTCAAGATTATGTTCTTCGACGAACCGCGCGAGAAGTTCGTGCCGGTTTCGGCCAACCTTGGCCTCGTCATGGGCGCGGCCCTGATCTTCATCTTCGCTTTCGCCGTTCCACAGGTGGGCGGACCCATCGTCGATGCCGCACAGGCCGCGGCGAAATCGCTGCGTTTTTGAGGCCGGCGGGCAATGCAGGACCCTTTCCTGACCTGCAGAGACCCGACCCCGATCGTCACGCTCGACGAGATCGGCTCGACGAATGCCGAAGCCTTGCGGCTGGCGGCGCACGGGGAGGCCGGGCCGCTGTGGGTCAACGCCCGCCGCCAGACGGCCGGGCGCGGGCGTGACGGACGCGACTGGACGAGCCTTCCAGGCAACCTTCACGCCAGTCTGCTCTTTACGGTCTGGTGTGACGCCAACCAACTGCCGCGGCTGTCGCTTGTCGCCGGCGTCGCGCTCGCAGAGGCTGTCGGCACGCTGATGGCGGCGGACGAACAGCGGGCGACGCCGCGCCTCAAGTGGCCCAACGACCTCCTCTTCGCCAACCGCAAATGCGCGGGCATCCTGGTCGAGACGACAACGCGGCCGGCCGGTCAGTTCGCCTGCATCCTGGGATTTGGCGCCAACATCGCCTCGGCCCCGCTCATCCCGGGACGCGACGTAACGTCACTTTCCGAACAGCACATGGAAACGACCCCGCTGGATCTCATTGCGCGCATCGACGGGGCCATGCGCAACGCCATGGCCGCGCTATCGTCGCCGAATGGCTTTACACACATCAGGCAGCGGTGGCTCGCGAACGCGGTGCCGATGGGGACGCGGCTCACCGTGACTACAGGTAATGGAATGCGAAACGGACTGTTCGCAGGCCTCGACGAGGATGGAGCCTTGCTTCTCGAGGATGAGACGGGAAGTCTCACGAGAATCACTCACGGCGACGTTTCAGCCTGCGGCGGCGTAGTGTAGGCTCGGGGGCCGCCGATCCCCCAGGATCATTGCAAGAGAATAATGACCGGACCGCCCGGTGGAGGCCCGCGACCTCCGGGCCGGCCACGAAAGGATTTGAATGGCGCAGTCGCCCAACAATAAATCAGACGAACTTGTTTTTCTCGCCCTCGGCGGATTGGGCGAGATCGGGATGAACGTCTACCTCTATGGCATCGGTCCGGCACAAAGCCGCCAATGGCTTATGGTCGATCTTGGCATAACCTTCCCTGGCCCGACCGAACCGGGCGTCGACGTCGTGCTCCCAGACCTTCGGTTCATCGCGGCCGAAAAAGGCGCGCTCGCCGGACTGGTCGTCACCCACGCGCACGAGGACCACATCGGCGCCATCATCGAACTGTGGCCACAACTGCAGGTGCCGGTCTATGCAACTCCGTTCACGATGGGAATGCTGAAGGCCAAGCTCTCCGAATTCGGCGGCAGATTGAAACCCGACCTGCACGAGATCCCGCTCGGCGGTCGCTTCAACGTCGGCGCCTTCGACGTCGAGTTCATCAGCATGACGCACTCGATACCCGAAACCTCGGGCCTCGCCATCCGAACGCCGAACGGCAACATCTTCCACTCGAGCGACTGGAAGATCGATCCGGAGCCGGTGATCGGCAAACCCATCGACCAGGAAAAACTCAAGGCGCTCGGCCGCGAAGGGGTCGACGTCATCGTTTGCGACTCGACAAACGTCCTGCGCGACGGCGTCTCGCCATCAGAAACCGATGTCGCCAACTCGCTCACCGAGATCATCAAGAAGGCGCCCCACCGCGTCGCCGTGACGACTTTCGCTTCCAACCTCGGGCGCGTGCTGGCCGTCGCCAGGGCAGCGCATGCGGCCGGACGGCACCTGGTCGTCGCCGGCCGCTCGCTTCACCGCGTCATCGATGTCGGCATCGATACCGGATACCTGCCTCCGGACTTCAAGTACCTCGACCAGGAGGAATTCGGCTACCTAGAACGCGGCGAGATCGTCGTGCTGCTGACCGGCAGCCAGGGCGAACCGCGCGCGGCCTTATCGCGGGCCGCCGACGGCGAACACCCCGACATCAAGTTCTCCAAGGGCGACCTCGTGATCTATTCCTCGCGCAACATTCCAGGAAACGAGAAGGCCATCGGCCGCGTCCAGAATTCGCTCGCGCGCATGGGCTGCGAAATCCTGACGGACAGCGAAGACCTGGTCCACGTCACCGGTCACCCGAGGCGCGGGGAATTGCGCCAGATGTACGAGTGGATACAGCCTAAAGCGCTTATTCCGATGCACGGAGAAGCGCGCCACCTTCGCGCCCACGCCAAATTCGCCAGCGAATGCGGGATCAAGAACGTCCTCGTACCCGAAGACGGCGCCATCGTCCGGCTTGCCCCAGGCAAGCCGACGATCGTCGACGATGCCCCGGTCGGCCGGCTCTATCGCGACGGCAGATTGATCGTGCCCGGCGATGAGGGGCCGGTACGCGAGCGCCGCAAACTTTCCGCCGTCGGCATTGCGGTCGCCTCCTTCACGATGACGCCGCGCGGCGAGTTGATCTCCGATGTTCTCGCCATTCTCGACGGCATCCCCGCCAAGACCCGCGACGGCGATTCCATGGAAGACGTCGTCCTCGACGCGGTCGAGAGCACCATCGAAAGTATCCCGAAAGCGCGTCGCAAGAACCTCGACCTGGTCCGCGACGCTGTCTATCGCGCCGTTCGCGCCGCAATCAACGAGGAGTGGGGCAAGAAGCCTATCGTCAAGATCATGGTGCATGTTGTCGAGTGATCAGCGGGCCCCTAATTTCGCGATCGCCACACGCGCACCTTCCAATCTCGAACTGAAAGAACGGAACGGAGTTGAACCACGATGATCGGTCGTCTCAATCATGTCGCCATTGCCGTCCCCGACCTCGACGCGGCAACCGCAACCTACCGCGATGCGCTCGGCGCGGAAGTCTCCGCCCCGCAGGCCGAACCCGACCATGGCGTCACGGTGGTATTCGTGATGCTGCCGAACACCAAGATCGAACTTCTCGAACCTCTGGGGGAAGAGTCCCCGATCGCCAGGTTTCTCGAAAAGAACCCGAACGGCGGAATTCACCATGTGTGCTACGAAGTCGACGACATCATTGCGGCCCGTGACCAGATGAAGGCGGCCGGTGCGCGCGTCCTCGGTGACGGTGAGCCGAAAATCGGCGCGCACGGCAAACCGGTTCTGTTCCTTCATCCGAAGGATTTCTGCGGCACGCTGACCGAACTTGAGCAGGCCTGAAGCCGGCACGCCAGCCGGATGCCCGGTACGACCCGACGAAAGGTGAACCCGAATGAGCCTGACCTTCGCCATAGCCATCTACTTCATCGTCTGGTGGATGACCTTGTTCGCCGTCCTGCCCTTCAACGTTCGCACCCAGGACGAGGATGGGCATATCGTGCCGGGCACGCCCGAAAGCGCGCCGGCCAAACCGCGACTTTTGCGGATCGTAATCGTCAACACGGTCGTCGCGAGCCTTGTCTTCGCTTTCGTCTGGAGCATCATCGTCCTGAAGTGGATCGACCTCGACTTCATCCAGCTTGAGCGGGTCTCACCCGTCTGACGCAGCGAGCGGTTCAACCGCGCCAGCCTTGCGGCGGCTCCTTCATCCAGCCGGTGCCGCTGGCGCCAAGACGGACGCCCTCGTTGAAAAGCGCACGCTGATATTCAGGGTCGAAGAACTCGTTGGCCTTGCCGTCGAAATCAGGCGGCACGGCGATGTAATTGAAGTCGACCCCGTCATCCTTGGCCATGCGGTAGATGCGGTAGACCTGCCCCTGGCTCTGGCTCTTGATCAGTGTCGAAATCGCGCGGGCGGCAATCGGGATGGTTTGCGCTTTCACGACATTCTGCTCGGGAGTAACCTTCATGTTGGTCACCAGGAACAACTGACGTGTCGGCGGGTTCGGATAGAGCGCGTCGAAAGCCCGGAAGGGTGCCCGCACGGGCGAAACGAAGATCTCACGCGTCGTGCCGCCGTCAACGTGCATCTCGGTGAATTGCTCAGTTCCGACCTGGACTGGTATTTCGACTGGCGGGAAGGCTCCGGGAATTGCCGCCGAGGCCAAAATGACCTTGCGGAACAGCGCCAACGCATGCGGATGCCCGCTGTGGGCGATTTCCCCCATATTCCAGACCACCGGCCGCTGTGCGTCGAGATTGGTCGTGCCGATCAAGAGAATGCGTCCGCGCATGTACTCCTGGGCGACCCGCCGCAAAAGCTTCTTGTCGACGTATTGGGCGATGAGATCGGCCATCGGCTGTGAATCGGTCAGCGCGGAGCCCCCGAGCAGCCCTGGCAGAATCTGGGCCGTGACGATTTCAGACGTCCGGTAATGCGTCCAGATCTCCTCCAGTTCATCGTCGTAATCGGAACCCAGAAAGGCGAACGGAGCGATGATCGCCCCGGCGCTGACGCCGGTGACCACCTCGAATTCCGGCCGGTCCGCGCGCGTACTCCAACCCTTCAAGAGCCCGGCACCGAATGCCCCGTCGCCGCCGCCACCGGAAAGCGCGAGTATCTCTACCTTCGGCCGGCCTTTCCGAACTGACGCACCCTGCGCAAGCCGCGGCATATTGGGAAGCTTGAGGCGGACTTCGGCCTTAATATCGCTGGGAACTTCGTCGCCCCAGAAGCGGATTCCGGGCTGTCCGGCGAACTGGGCCAGATTGGCGGTTGCTGCATCCGCTATGCCAACGCGCGGCGTGACTGCGGCGCACGCACCAAGTGCCACCGCAAGCGCCAGGACGGCTCCGGCTGGAACGAAACGCGTTAATCCGCAGTGCACCTGTTAAGACCCTCTGAACGCCCTGCCACGGTCTTCCGGCGATCCGGCCGATAGATTTCCAGGCGCCATGAAACATACCCACCTTAAAATCCGGCAAAAAAACGGATCGTCAGACGTTTTGCCCTTTGTAAGTATATCGCGCCGGCAGCTTGCCGTCAGCTCGAAGTCGGCCGGGTCGTTTACAACATTGGCGGACTGAATTCGCTTAAACATGCCGGCACAGAAAATGGCGCGAAGCCGCAGCTCCGCGCCGAACTTCAATCGTTGAAACTGGCGATGATCAGGCCACCATCGACTCGACATGCTCCCAATTGACAAGATTGTCAAAGAAGGCCTCGAGGTACTTCGGCCGCGCATTGCGGTAGTCGATATAATAGCTGTGTTCCCATACGTCGCATCCAAGGATCGGCGCTGCCCCATGCATCAGGGGATTTTCACCGTTCGGAGTTTTGGAAACTTCAAGCTTGCCGTCGCGGATTGCAAGCCAGCACCAGCCCGATCCGAATTGACCCTTGCCGGCTTCAATGAAGTCGCCGCGCACCTTATCGAAACCGCCATAGGCCGAAATCAGCGAGTCCAGTTTCCCCGGCACTTTTTTTCCGCCGCCGCCAGCCTTCATCCATTGCCAGAAATGGATGTGGTTGTAATGCTGGCCGATCTGATTGACGACGGCCTGGTCGCCATCGGCGAAGGCCTTTTTGCAGATATCTTCAATCGACATTCCGGCGTATTTCGATGAGTCCCCCGCAATCTCGTTTCCCTTGTCGACGTAGGCCTGGTGGTGCTTGTCGTGATGAAATTCCAGCGTTTCCGCCGACAAGTAGGGTTGCAAAGCGTCATAGGCATAGGGGAGAGCGGGCAGAGAAAACGACATTTGATACTTGCCTCCGGTTCGTAAGGGTATTTTGTCAGCGCACGCACGAATATGGCCGCAACCTAGTACCGCCGATCAGAAGTCCCTGTGTCGTACCAGTCAACCGTTTTCAGGGACTTCTGATCGAAAAGCGGTACTAGATTCAATATTCTACTAGTACCCTCTGCTTTCAGAAGTTCGTCAAGGTGGTTGCCGCGAATGACTGAACGAACTTCTGAAAGCGGGTACTAGTGTGATAATTCAGAAGTTCGCTACCATCTGCAGCTCGGCCGAGAGCGAACTTCTGAATCTGAATCACACTAGCAGCTCTAAGATTCTAGTGTCCCGTTTGTCTGCGAAGTTCGTCTCCACTGCCGCAGCTGCGTGAGCGAACTTCGCAGACGGGACACTAACCGTTCGGCCACCGGGGTGCAACGTTTCGCGTGCGAAGACGTTCCATTCTCCGCATACGGTTACGAATGAAGACCATGCGCATATAAGCTGGGTGGGGTGCGACCGAATGAGGCAAACGAGCCTATCGCCTCTCGAATCGAGCGAGCGCATACGGCCAAAGGGGCAAGGCGGAGGCCGCCAAGACCCTGAAGTGAAAGGGTGCGATGCCCTGGACATCGCACCCAATCGGATCACGCCGGGGAAGTTTCATCCAGGGTGCTCCAAATTTGGCACGCCTCAGTTGAACGCACGATGAACGGGCCGTAAACGTTGAGGATTCAGCGCCACGGTCCGCCCAGCCCCGCAAAATGTGTGTGCTTAGGAAGGGCACGCCAATTCAGGCGGTGCAGCGGGCTGGCGGCCTGAAGTCACAAGCAGCCGGCGGTATCTTCGGGCGAACTGGAAGTGGTTATTGGCGGAATCGCGCAATTCAAATCGATTGGGCTGAATGCACGTAAACCAAATTGAATGAAGGGTTTTGATAAAAAATACGATTGACGTATTGGTTTTTTTATGGCGTTAGCATTTACTTCATAGGAAAAAGTCTAAAACAAGTGCACGACCGCCCGCCATACGCCCCAACCATGAACACAGGCCGCGAGATATCTGATGATCAAGAAAGGAACGAAAGCCAGGATGGCAACAGTCAATCTGAACAAAATGAGCCTCAAAGACCTCCTGGCACTCCAGGACGACCTTGAGCACGCCATTGCAAATGCCCAGCTGCGTGAAAAGCAGGAAGTGCTCTCGCAAATGGAAGCGCTGGCCCAGGAGCGTGGCTTCAGCATGAATGAGCTGGTCGGCAGCAAAGGCCGCGGCAAGGGCAAAGGTTCGGTTTCGGCAGCGAAATACGCCAACCCCGACAACCGTGCCGAAACCTGGACTGGCCGTGGCCGTAAGCCCAATTGGCTGGTCGAAAAGCTGAAAAAGGGTGCCAAGATCGACGACTTCACGATCTGACATCCAAAGCGCGAAAGATGACTGGCCGCCATGGCCTCTCGCCACCAGAGAACAAACGCCGGTTGCGAAAGTAACGGGCGTTTTTTTCTTTGGCGGTTCGTGTGCTCAGAAGTGGTTCAACAAAAACCTGCCGCCTCGGATTCACAGCCGCTTGCCGAAGTGCTTGCCGACTTGCTTGCCGAGCGGCGCCCGGAAATCAAGCGTCTGTTCCAGAACGCTGGTGTTCCCCCCGGTGCAAGACACGAAGCAGGAATTCGAGGGCCGATAAGGCAAAGAGATTGAACACGGCGAGAACGGCAAATCCGCTGGAAACGGACATGGCCGTATCTTCTGGCAGGCCCATTGCGCCGCCCCACGCGCGCACCCCGAGGGCGGCACATACGGCCGCGAGCGCCATCGCGCAATACACGGATGCAATGAAACGCGATTGACGCTGCGGGCGTTTGGCGGCGGCCGCTTTCGCCGCAGATCTTGACATCGCTGATTTCTCGAACTCGAACTCTCCGAACTCGATTTCTAACCAATCCACCCACGAAAGGAAAGTCGTACGCTTTTATTGCCGGGTCGCATCAACCAATACGGACAGCTGGGCTTCAAGCAGCTTTCGATCAAGGGGAAAGCCGGCTTCAACCCACCAATCTTCGAACTGGCGCAAGACTTCGCCGACGATTGGACCAGGCGGGACGCCGAGGGAAACGACATCGCTGCCCTTGAACGGGAGTGAACCGGGAAGCCATCGTGCCGGCAATTCGATTGCTTTGCGGAAGTGCCCATCCTCGTCGACCGGAGTCTTGCTGCGCGCCCAAGCCATCAGGCATTGTACCAGGTAGGCCTCCTCCCCAAACCGGTAGAGCGCAATTCTTTGCGCGGATTCATCGTCGAATTGCGCATCGGTCCTGGCGTCTGCGGCGACCACCAGAAGACTGCGTTGCGCGTTCGACAGCCGCAATCGCGAAGCGACGGCACGCGCGTCGCTGGCGCTCTGCGTCGCCAGCGCAGCCAGCCGCAACATCGGATCTGGGGGGCGCCCGAACCGCGTCTGCAGAGCGGCCAGCTTCTCAAAACGCGCAAGGTCCGAGCGATGGCCTGTGACGATGCGGTCGATGCCTGTTGCGGCCATGACGTCGAGCGCATCGCGCGCTCGCGGCGCAATGAGGAGCTTCAGGAGTTCGGCCCCGACCCGTTCCGCAGACAGCTGCGAAAGTCCCTCGCGTTCGTTCAGGCAGGCCTGCAAGCCGTCGCGGTCGATATCGCCCTTCCCGTAGGTAGCAAAGAAGCGGAAGAAGCGCAGGATCCGCAGATAATCCTCCCGGATACGCTCGACCGCGGAGCCGATGAAACGTACGTGACCAACCATGAGATCGGATAACCCGCCGAGCGGATCGTGAATCCCACCGTGCCTGTCGCAATAGATCGCGTTCATCGTGAAATCGCGACGGCCGGCGTCTTCCTGCCAATCCTCGGTAAAGGCGACGGTGGCGTGGCGACCATGCGTTTCAATATCGCGCCGCAGCGTCGTCACCTCATAGGGGGCGCGACCGCTGACGACCGTGATGGTGCCGTGCTCCAGGCCGGTGGCGTGCACGCCAAGCCCGGCGGCGCGGCACAGACTCATCACCGTTTGCGGCAGGGCGGGAGTCGCGATATCGACATCGGCAGCTTCAAGACCCATCAACGTGTTGCGGACCGCCCCGCCAACGGCCCGCGCCGGATAGCCGCCTGCCTCCAAGGCATCAAAAACCCTCTGGCACCGGGCGTCCTTGAGCCACGGCGCCGCCGCCAAAGCTTTTAATGCCGCCACTTCGGCCTTCGTTGGCCCGGTTTTCTTCTCAGCCATCGCTCGGTCTGGGCTTTTTCTCGACTTCACCTGGAACGATCTTGCCGTCGCGGAACTCCGGAGGACGGTAACCCTGCCCAGGCGCGCTGCCCTCCAGGGTTCCAAACATCATGATCACCGCGAGTGCCAGACCGACCCCGGCAAGGAACAGCCAGATCAGCGGAGCATCGTCGAGAACGCCTTGATTTGAGCCTTTGCGGCCGCCGGAGATATAGATGAAGGCCAGGTATAAAATCGTCGGCAACAGCAACAGCAGAACGTTCTCGATGACAACGCGGATCATTCGCTATTCAGCCTTCGATGCAGGTTCCGGATGATCCCGGCCGTCGCGCCCCAAATATAGCGCTCGCCGTAAGGGATAGCATAGTAGTAGCGATCCATACCCTGCCAGCGGCGGCTGTGGGTCAAAAGGTTTGCTTCATCCAGAAGAAACGCCAGCGGCACCTCGAAAACGTCCTCAACCTCGGCCGGGTTGGGTTTTATCCGATAGCCGGGCTGGATGAGCGCCACGACAGGCGTCACGGCAAATCCGGTGCGCGTGCGATAGAGGTCGAGATAGCCGAGCGGTTCGACGTACTCCGCCGTCAGCCCGATTTCTTCCTCCGACTCGCGCAAGGCGGTGTCGATGGCAGTTTCGCCCGCGTCGAGCTTCCCGCCCGGAAACGCAATCTGTCCGGCGTGCGAACTCAAGTGGGGGGTGCGTAACGTCAGGATAACGCCCGGCGTTTCACGCAAGGCGATTGCGATGAGGACGGCCGCCGGCCGCAGCGGGGGCAGCGGCACAGCCTGCCCCAGGCCGGGATTGAGATCGTCGTCGCTCGGACCCGTCAATTCCTGCTGCGGGGCTGTGCGAAGCAGCTTTTCGAGTAACCGCTCACGCAACGTTTCGGGCGACAAGGCGTAGTTCATTCGCGCACCGCTTCCCAGCGCCATAAGTTACCTCAGGTGACGGGGACCGCCCGGCTGAAGAGCGCGCAAATGTGGAGTTCCGCGCGATACCCGTTAATTCTCCGCTCTTTGCTCTCGTCGTGCCTCGGCGAAGACTTCATAGAATTCTATGGCCCCGGAGTTCTTGACGTTGTCATCCATCCGCTTGCTCAGCGCTTCAAGCAGACCGCGCGAGGATTTACCCCGCACGATCGTATTTCGCTCGTACCCGCGCCGCGAAAAGAAGTTGACCGTCGGCATCGTTAAACCGACCGACGTCAACATTTCAAGCCCGGTGCCCGGTCCGGCCAGGTTCATGAGTTCCAATTCCGTCGGGCCGATATCAGCTCTGCCGGCCCGCACGGCCATGTCGTGGATGCCCTTGAGCTTGATCACCTGCAGCCAGGGACCGATAT
This sequence comes from Alphaproteobacteria bacterium, assembly GCA_018819265.1. Lineage (GTDB taxonomy): Bacteria > Pseudomonadota > Alphaproteobacteria > Rhizobiales > Hyphomicrobiaceae > Filomicrobium. Next base: position 1,342 of record JAHJQI010000174.1, on the reverse strand, counting down.
CGCCGTCTATATTGATGGGGTGAATGCCCATGCCCTCGCCGGTCTTGGCGAACGACTGATGTGACGACCAGCGCCCGGGTACCCGCTTGACGCGCTTCAGCATCTTGTTCAGCGCCACGATCTTTCGTTCGAGGGCGGTGCGGCGCGCGGGTTCGATCCCGGGATCGCGGGCGAGATCCTGCAAACGCTTCAGGAAAGTCGTTCCGTGCTTCTGCAACTCATTGACCGAATTGGCCGCCAGCAGCTGCGCATAGCCAAGCGCCGATGAGATCGGCTTGCCGGTCCTGCGGATGGGGTGGATGCCCGCCTGCATGTCGGCTGTCCCGAGCCCGCTGGTTTCGAGCGCGTAGACACGAACGACCTGGTCGCCGTTCAGACCGAGCCGCAGGGCTTCGCGGGCGTAGCGCCGCTTGAACTCGCGCTCGGCAATACGATCCGGAACAAAGCCGTAATGCGCCTCAGCCGCGCGGAGATAGTCGGGAATGCCGGGCAGCTCCGGACGAGGCATCACGGGGCCGATTACGTCGTCCTCGGAAAGATAATCACTCCAGGCCTTGGCCAGCGCTTTTGGCAGAGTCGGCCCGTCGTATTCGGGTGGGTAGGCGTCGACATAATCGGCGGCCGTTATGACGGCCCCGGTCTTTTTCTTCTGGCGCCGCTTGTTGCGCTTAGAGTCGACCTTGCCCCAGAAGGCATCGACTTCGGCATCGAAAAACGTCTTCGCCGCCAGATAGGCTTCAAAGACACGGCGCTCGCCGGCGTCCAGTTTGGCGATGAAGCCGTTGGCATCGCGGCGCGCCACTGCTGTATCGCTCCAACCTGTGGCGAACAGCGCAAACAGGCAGCATGCGAGTGCGATCAGTTCCCGGCGCTGTGCAGTCCACAACATGATGGAGGCGTTCCCCGCGATGATGTCGCTTTGAAACCGTATCGGCACGCGGCAAGGTTACGCGCGTACCCAGGCATAATCTCAACGCCCGTACAAAGCCTGCCGGATGTGCGCAAAATGGGGCAACAAAGCCGAAGGCAAGCGGTTTCTCCGGTGGCCCGGCCGGACAAGGCCGCCCGGCGCGTGTTCCTCATCCGGGAATTCGTTGCCGAAGCGTTCTTGCAAAGAAAACGAACCAAGTTTCTGTTTGCACTCGGAATTTCCAGCCGCTTGACGACCTGCACCCGGGAAGCAAATGTCGGAACCGGAACGCTAGTGTAGCGCACCTGACGTTTGGTCCCCACTTGCGGCTTGGTTCGCTGCCAAACGTCAGGTGCAAAAGCTACACTAGAATCATAGAGTTGCTAGTGTTCCTCATGGTTCTGACATTTGCTCGCAACCCAGCCGCGCCGG
>JAHJQI010000173.1 GCA_018819265.1 Alphaproteobacteria bacterium | reverse complement strand
CTGAAGCATCCCGACACGGATGCCATTGCCGTACTTGTTCAAGAGGGGACCGGCGGTCCGATCGTCGGTGCGGCGTGGCTCGACGGCTGAACGGGGAAGATTCAACGCCCCTTCCACTGCGGTTTGCGTTTGCCGAGGAAGGCTTCAATGCCTTCCTTGAAATCCTCGCTCATGTAGCAAAGTTCGATCAAATCGCGATCGTCGATATCGTTTGAGACCTCACCGAGGCGGCGCAGGCCTTCCTTGGTCGCGCGCAGCGTAAGCGGGGCATTTTCCGCAATGCGTTCGGCGATTTTGCCGGCACGGACGTGAAGGGTTTCGGTCGATTCCACAACTTCCGACACCAGGCCAATCGCCAAGGCCTCGGGAGCTTCGACAAGCCTCGAGGTGAGCATGATCTCTCGCAACAGCGGCTTGCCCAAAAGATCGGATAGTCGGCGCAGGTTGTTGACCGAAAGGCAGTTGCCGAGCGTGCGGGCAATCGGAAAGCCGAACTTCAGGTTCGGCGTCGCCAGGCGGATATCGCAGCAGGCTGCAATCGCCGCGCCGCCACCGGTGCAGGCGCCGTTGATGGCAGCAATCGTGGGAACCGGACAGCGTTCGATCCGGGAGAGGATCTGTTCCATGTTTTGTTCGTAGGCCCAGGCATCTTGAGGTGTCGAGAAGCCGCGGAACTGGGTCATGTCGGTGCCCGACCCGAAGGCCTTGTCGCCGGCCCCCGTCATGATGATCGCCTTGAGGCTTCCGTCGGTTGGCGCGCCAGAACAGATGTCACCCAGCTCGGCATACATCGCAAGAGTGAACGCGTTGCGCGCTGCCGGCCGGTTGAAGACGATGTGGCCGATGCCATCGCGGATGTCATAGATGAGTTCATCGGTTGCCAACGATAGGTTCCTTGTTGTTTGGCCAACACTTCCTGAAGTCGTGTTGGACTGGTTTTATTGCCAACACTTCCTGAAGTCGTGTTGGACTGGTTTTATTGCCAACACTTCCTGAAGTCGTGTTGGGCTGGTTTTATTGCCAACACTTCCTGAAGTCGTGTTGGACTGGTTTTATTGCCAACACTTCCTGAAGTCGTGTTGGGCTGGTTTTATTGCCAAACACTTCCTGAAGTCGTGTTGGGCAACCTTGCGGACAATCGCATGAGCCAGGCCCTGAGGTAAATCGCCTGCGGCCAATCAGCCTTGGAACCACGGCAGCAGCAACGTGACACAAGCTGCCAGGGCCACGAGCCACAGCGCCACAATGACAGCGGCAGCGGTGCGGTTCGGCGGCAGCCTCTCCAGCGCCTCGGCAGCGTCGCGGAATTCCGCCATCAGCAGTTCCGGAATGAGGCGGACCGCCAGCAGGATGCCGAGCGGCACGATCAGGAGATCGTCAAGATAGCCGATGACGGGGATGAAATCCGGGATCAGGTCGATGGGACTCAAGGCATAGGCGACGACGAGGGCCGCCACGGCTTTCGCAATCCACGGCGTGCGCGGATCACGCCCCGCGAGATAGAGAGCGGTGACATCGCGCTTGATCGCGCGAGCCCAGGAAGCAAGGAAGTGCATCAGACTATGACCATCTTGCCGGAACCCGGCGAAGGAGTAAAATCGAGCAACGTTTCCCGGTTACGGTCCTGCTGCAAACAGCTGACCATTTTATTGATCATGAGTGGCCGGCGACCGACTCGGCACCTCGGGACTTTTGAAAAACTTGAATCCTAGATTGGCAGAACTGGCAATGCTCCGTCTCTTGCCATGACTATGCACGCTGCGCAATGCGGGTGCTTTTGGTGCGTCACACGGCAGCCGGACGTGTCGCTCTGCCTGCTGCGAATTCTCCGCTCGGGAGGCCGCTACACGATTAAACGACCTCCTTCCGGCATGTTGATAATGGGGTACTCCAATGACAGAAAGATTTGAAGGTCACTACCCGATAGAGACTCGTCGCGGCGAAATCGAGCGTCTTCACATCCAGGGCGCGGCCATGGCTCCGGAGACCGAAAACATGCTTGATCTGATCGGAGCAGAAGAAGGTTGGTCGTGCCTCGACATCGGCTGCGGGCCGCGCGGCATCACCGATCTTCTTAGCGACCGCGTCGGATCAGCAGGGTGCGTCGTCGGGCTGGACATGAACGCAGAATTCATTAAGCACGCCAGTGCTTCGGCAAATAGTAATACCCGATTCGTTCAGGGCGACGCCTACAGTCCGGAATTGGCGCCCGGCAGCTTCGATCTCGTCCATATGCGATTCCTTGCGAGCACGGCCGGGAATGCGGAACGGCTGTTGGATGAGGCAATCCGACTCGCGCGTCCGGGAGGGTTCGTCGCCTTGCAGGAGCCCGACGCGACGACACTTAACTGCTACCCGCCTCATCCCGCCTGGGACAAGTTGAAGTCCGCGCTTTTGGGTGCCTTCAGTGGAGTGGGCGCCGATCTGGAACTGGCGCGCCGTCTTTATTGGGTCGTGAAGCAATCGGTGCTCGAAGACGTTCAATTCCGTCCGTTCATCATTGGCGTTCGCAGCAACGATTCGATGGTCGACTATCTTCCAGCAACCGTCGAATCGCTGCGCGGCACAGTTTTGGATCTCCGACTTCTCGGCGAACACGAACTCGACACACTGCTTGCCGAATGCCGGCACCATCTGGCAGCGCCCACGACATCGTTCACGATGTACACTGTTGCTCAGGTGTGGGGCAGGAAGTAGCAAGTCTTTCTGATTGCTGACGATGCTGAAGCGAGTGTCTCTGAGGGGCGTTTACTCGGCATAGATAAGCGGTCGCGCACGATAGCAGAAGGCGAAGTCATTCGCCGGCGAGGGCGGCTATCGGCAGACAAATGTCGGCAACCTGATCTTCGGGCTTCGCGACGCGGCTATCGCTTCGGTAGATCGTCAGGAGTGGTCTTGTTGCGTCAAGGCAGAGTCCGAGGCGCGGCACCCATTCGTTGCGGTAGTTCGATATGACTTCGCCGACTGCGGTATAGGGGCCATGGTGCGGCACGACCGCATAGGAGCCGCCTTGGAACGGCACCCGCGACACCGGGCATCCTTCGGGCGGTCGCCAAGACGATGGCACCTCGACGCCGGCTACGTACCTCAGCCTATCGGTGGCAACCGCGCGAGGATCATCGTAGGTCAAGCCGAACCCCTGCTCCGGCATCTCGAAATGCATGCCGCTGTCGAGCCAGTCGAATATTTTCCTCCAGGCCACGGGGACGGTCTCGTCATACGGACCATAGCCGTGCACGCCAGCCAGCCAGGTTGGCTTCAGATAAACAACTTTGCCCTTCTGCATTGTACGCCAACCGCTATTCGAGAACTCTCTATCCGGATGGGCATAGTCGCAAAAACGAATGTTTTAAGCGTTATTTAAACATTTCGAACCTATCGGCCCGACTTAATATTTCCTTGATGCTGAGGCCGTGCGCTTTGCAGCCGACACAATGGGGTTAGCGATAAAACTCCGGGCGGCGGTCGCGGAAGAAGCCCCAGTCGGCGCGATAGGATTCGATTAGCGTGAGGTCGAATTGGTGGACGAGGACGCCTTCGTCTTTCGCGCCGAAGGCCGCGACCAATTCGCCCTTCTCGTCGGTAATGAACGAGTGGCCGTAGAAGTGCTGTCGATGGCCGTCGTTGTCTTCGAGACCAATGCGATTCGCTGCGACGATGGGGATGGCATTCGCGACCGCGTGGCCCTGCATGGCGCGCCGCCACAGCTTGGAAGTGTCGAGGCTTGCGTCATAGGGTTCGGAGCCGATGGCAGTCGGGTAGAACAGCACTTCGGCGCCTTGCAGCGCCATGGCGCGAGCGCACTCCGGGAACCACTGGTCCCAGCAGATGCCGACGCCGATGCGGCCGTGGGCGGTGTCCCAGGTCTTGAAGCCGGTATCGCCGGGGCGGAAGTAATACTTCTCCATGTAGCCGGGTCCGTCGGGAATGTGGCTCTTGCGGTAGACGCCGAGGATTTTCCCATCCGCGTCGGCGATGGCAACCGAGTTATAATAGCGCGGGCCATCCTTCTCGAAGAACGAAATCGGGATCACGACGCCCAACTCCCTGGCCAACGGAGCGAGGGCGCGAACGCATGGGTGCTGGTCGAGGGGATGCGCTTCTGCGAACCACTTCGGGTCCTGGCGGGAGCAAAAGTAGATCCCCTGGAACAGCTCGGACGGCAGGATCGCCTGCGCGCCTTTTCCGGCTGCTTCACGGATGAAGGCTTCGGTCTTTTCGATGTTGGCCGCGAGATCGTGGCCGTAGCTCGTCTGGATCGCGGCGACGCAGATGGTGCGGTTCGTCATTGGCGCGGCTCCTGCTGCGTGATGCAGTGAAACGACCCGCCGCCGGCGTCGCCGGAACCGAGCAGTCCACGCGAAGGTACACCGACAACCTTGCGGTCCGGAAAGACTTCGCGAAGAGCCACGAGGGCGGCGTCCTGCGTTGCGGTGCCGTAGACGGGGACGACGACGACGCCGTTGGCGATCAGGAAATTCATGTGCGATGCGGGCGAGATCTCGCCGGCCGGATTGACGTAGCGGCCGACGCCCGGGATGCGGATGACCTGCAGCTGCCGGCCATCGGAATCTGTTGCTGCGGCGAGCGTCCCGGCGATGGCGTCAAGCGTTGCGGCGTTGGGATCGTCGGGACCGGCAGGCGACTGGCAGACGACCTTCGCCTCGCCGACGAAGCGGGCGATGTTGTCGATGTGGCCGTCGGTATGGTCGTTCTTCAGGCCCTCGTCGATCCAGATGATCTTGCCTGCACCGAAGGCTTCCCGCAGCGCGATCTCGGCCTCCTCCTTGTCCCAGCCGTTGCGGTTGGGATTGAGCAGCGTCTGGCGCGTGGTCAGTATCGTACCGCAGCCATCATGATCGATGGCGCCGCCTTCGAGGACGAAGGCGTAGCGCTGCACCGGCGTGCCGGCTATTCGGGCGATGTCATCGCCGACGGTCGCATCGTCTGGCAGGTCGTACTTGCCACCCCAGCTGTTGGTGGCAAATCTCAGCGCCACCGCACCCTCGGGGCGAAGCGCGAAAATCGGGCCGGTGTCGCGTAGCCAGATGTCGCCGTACTTCGCCGGGACGAGTTCGGCGGAATCGCCCAGCGCCGCGCGAGCGGAGGCCTCCGTCTCGTCGCCGTTGACGAGAAGGCGGACCTTGTTGCCGTGTTCGGCGAGGACGCGAATGAGGGCTGCGACGTCGCGGCGAGGCGCGCCGAGGTCGCCATTCCACTCGCCGGCATCGGCGGGCCACGCCGTCCAGACGGCCTCCTGCGGTGCCCACTCCGGCAGCACCGTGATTGCGGAATTGTCGTTCACTTGTTCAACGCGCTCCTACGCAAACCCGCGCTTCTTAAGCAGGCCCTCGACCTCGGGCGGACGGCCGCGGAACTTCAGCCACAGCTCCTCGGGATCGCGCGAATTGCCAGCCGAATAGATGTGCTGCTTCAGGCGGCGGGCGGTCTTCTTGTCGAAGATGTCGCCGGTCTCCTTGAACGCTTCGAAGGCATCGGCGTCCATCACCTCGGACCACATATAGCTGTAGTAGCCCGCCGCATAGCCGCCGGTAATGTGGGTGAAGTGCGGCAGCCGGTGGCGCATGACGATCTCGCGCGGCATGCCGATGTTCTGCAAGGCATCGGCTTCGAATTTGGCGATGTCGATTGCCGATGCCTCGGCTAGCGTCAGCGCGTGAAGTTCCATGTCGAGAAGCGCGCACGAAAGGAACTCGACGGTTGCGAAACCCTGGTTGAAGGTCTCGGCCTTCTTCAGCTTATTGATCAGCGATTTCGGCATCGGCTTGCCGGTCTTGCAGTGGAGCGCGAAGCGTTCGAGGACTTCGGGCTCCCCGAACCAGTGCTCGTAGAGTTGGGAGGGCAGTTCGACGAAGTCGCGCGACACGGACGTCCCGGCGAGCGAGGGGTAAACTGTGTCCGACAGCATGCCGTGCAGCCCGTGGCCGAATTCGTGAAACAGCGTGCGGGCGTCGTCCCAGGAAATCAGCGTCGGTTCGCCATCGGCGCCGCGCGCGAAGTTCGTCGCGTTGACGACGATCGGGCGGACAGGCTTTCCGCCCATTGCATGCTGCGAGCGAAAGCTCGACATCCAGGCGCCGGAACGCTTGCCGGTTCGGGCGAAATAGTCGCCGAGGAAGACAGCGACGTGATTGCCCTTGCGATCGGTGACCTCGTAGACGCGCACGTCGGGATGGTAGCGCGGGGCATTGCCGACTTCCGTGAACTTCAGGCCGAAAAGTCTGCCCGCGCAAAAGAAAGCGGCGGCGATGACGTTTTCGAGTTGCAGGTACTGGCGCAGCTGGCCGGCGTCCATGTCGTAGCGGGCCTTGCGTTCCTTCTCGGCGTAATGGCGCCAATCCCATGCTTCGAGAGGGGCGTTGCTGCCCTCTTGGCGGGCGCGCGCGGCAAGGGCGTCGCGTTCCTCGGCAGCGCGCGCGACGGCCGGCTGCCAGACCCGCTGCAAGAGATCGGCGACGGCTGACGGGGCCTTCGCCATCGTGTCTTCGAGGACGAAATCGGCGTAGGTCTCGAAGCCCAGAAGCTGCGCCAGCTCGGCGCGAAGCCGCACGATCTCGGAGAGGATCTTGCGGTTGTCCGTTCTGCCGCCGTTGGCGCCACGGTTGATCCAGGCCGCCCAGGCTTTTTCGCGCAGGTCGCGGCGGGAGGAGAACGTCAGGAATCCTTCGACGCTGGAGCGGGCGAGCGTTATGGCATGGGCCTCGTCGCCCTTGATTGCGAGATCGCGGGCAGCGTGCCTTGCGCCATCGCGGAAGCCGTCGGGGAGACCGGCGAGGTCGGCTTCGCCGCTGAGGACCATGTGCCAGTCATTCTCGTCTGCAAGCACGTTCTGATTGAAGGCGGTGGTCAATTCGGCAAGGCGATTGTTGATCGCGGCGACGCGCTTGCGGCCGGCGGGTTTCAGCCCGGCTCCCGCGCGTACGAACCAGGTATGGTAGCGCTCGACGAGGCGGGATTGTTCGGCCGTGAGGCTCAAGGCCGTGCGACGCTCATAGAGATCGGCGATGCGGCCATATAGCTTGGTGTCGAGGAAGATGGCACTGTCGTGATCGGCAAGCCTGGGCGCGATATCGCGTTCGATCTGTTGCAATTCGGGTGTGGCGCAGGTGTTGACCAGATTGAAGAACACCGCGCAGACGCGCTCCATCGGCAGGCTCGCCTTTTCCATCGCCTGGACGGTGTTGGCAAACGATGGCCTGGTCGCCGCACCGGCGATCGCCTTTATCGACGCGCGATGTCGTTTGAGCGCCTGCTTCAGCGCCGTATCAAGGTCCTTCGGCTCGATCCTGTCGAACGGCGGCAGGCCGAACGGCGTGCGCCAGGTGGCGAGCACCGGATTCGTTTCGGCAGCCTTGGGGCGGGCGGGTCTTTTCGCAGGCGCCGCCGCGGTGGACATGGTCGATCTTTGCATCGGAAAGGATCTCTCGTGTTGAGGGTCGGCTGCGGGTTCGCGCTTCAGTCGAGGACCAGGATTCAGCGGAGGCCGGACGATGTCCGGATCTGGCCATGCGCGTGCATCTCGCGCGGCCATGCTTTGAACCGGAAATATTATCGATCATCAAGAGTTGAAAGGGTCAGTTGGTCGGCAAACAGAAATAAAAGACGAAGCTGCGGTGCAGCCCGACCGACTGCGTGAAGAGCAAGCGCTCCGGTTCATGAGCAGAAAACAAAACAGGCCGGTTGGGGGAAACCGGCCTGTCTCGCAGGAGAAACATCAGAAGAAAAGGGGGAATACATTATTGGGCAGTCACCCGTTTGGTCCGGTCCCGAAGCTTGGCCCCAGTGGGCTGGGGGGCTGTTATCCAGGGCCTTGTCCGCAGAACCGGACCAAGAGGCAACACACAGGAGACTGATCCTGATTTGCGGCGGCGAATGGGCGCGCGCGCGACGGCAATCTGACGATCACGGGGTATTTCAGTGTTGAAAGATTTGGCTTTCGACAGGGTGATGATATTCGCCGGCCCCGGCATCCCGGCCGCGCCATGCGCCAAAAAAGGAAAGCCCCCCAACTCGCTTGGGGGGAAGCGAAGTTGGAGGGCCATCCAGAGGGACAGTCTAGGAGATTGAACCGGTCCGAGCCATCCAGGGTGCACCGGAGGGGAATTGGGGGCTACTCGCCGATGCCTTTTTGACAGCCCGGACCGGCTGCTGAGAATTGACAGTTTACCCACCAATCGGGCGGTGCAACGTCGCCAATGTGGCCGTCTCGTGATTTTTGTTACGCCCTGTTTCAAGTACGTGCCCGGTTGATCGCTGGCGGACGGCCGACAGCCGACGTACTTGGGTCCCCAGCCAAGCTGGGGATGACGAACCGGGAGTTGCGATGCCTCTTATCAAATCGAGGGCCGGCCCGGTCGCTCAGTCAGCTGCGCCGCCCCACACCCTCCACCGTCATTCCCGCGAAGGCGGGAACCTAAGCACGTGCCCGGTTGATCGCTGGCGGACGGCCGATCGCCGACGTGCTTGGGTCCCCAGCCAAGCTGGGGATGACGATGGTGGGTGTTCAACCCGCCCCCCCACGTTCGCTACCGAAACCCCTGCTCCTGTTCGCTATTCGCAATCGCTCGGGGTTCGTACGCGGCCAGTCACCGGCGCTGACTGATACGCGGCGACACGCCACCAACTCGGAGTGCGATCAGCTCACGTCAGCGGCCAGCGACCCATCGCCGACACCGCCGCCGAAGAGGGGGAATTCCTCCTCGACGAGATAGGGGCCGCCGCCGGTGTTGGGCTTTGAAGAAAACAGAGTGAAATGCGTCACGTAGAAGGGCTCGGTGCGGAAGGCGCCGTGCTTCTGGAGATAACGGGCCAGCCGCTCGGGCTGTGCGTTCTTCAGCCGGGCGAGCGTTATATGCGGCTTGAAGGTGCGCAGGGCCGGATCGAGCCCGGCATTGCGTGCAGCCCTCTCGTTCGCCCTCGCCAGCCGTTCGAGTTCTTCGCCGGCGTCAACACCGGCCCAGAGTATGCGCGGCTCGCGACCGCCGAAGGTGCCGAGCCCCGATAGTCTCATGGGGAATGCAGAAACATCTATTCCCGCAAGGAACCCGGCGAATTCGTTGGCCGTGCGCTTGTCGATATCGCCGGCAAACCGGAGCGTCAGGTGGAGGTCGTCCATGTCGATCCAGCGGACGCCGGGCAACGGCTGCTCGAGATCGCCGAGATCCTCGCGGATTTCCTCGGGCAGTTCGATTGCGGTGAACAAGCGCGGCATTGCGCAGCCCTCCTTCGTATGGCGGTCGGCAACGGGTCGCGCTCGTACTTGGTCTATTTGGAACCGTTCTTTGCGCGATCGATCAGTGCCTCAACCTGGGGCAGAATCATTTCAACGATTTTTGCGACACCATCATCGTTCGGGTGCAGGCCATCGTCGAGACTGAATCGTGCCTGCATCGCCACCCCTTCCATGAAAAACGGGTAGAGCAGCGCACCGTGTTTTCGGGCCAGGTCCGGATAAATGGACTCGAAGCCGTCGACATAGGTCTTGCCCCAATTCTGGGGTGAGCGCATGCCGGCGAGCAGCACCGGGATCCCGCGCTCACCCAAGCGGGAAAGAATCTCATCCAGATTGGCGCGCGCAACGCCAGGGTCGACCCCGCGCAGCGCATCATTGGCGCCAAGTTCCAGGATGACCGCGTCGGTGCCGTCCGGGACAGCCCAATCGAGTCGTTGCAGGCCACCGGTCGTCGTATCGCCCGAGACACCTGCATTGGCGATCCGCACTTCGTGCCCGCGCGCGCGTAGGGCTTTTTCGAGTTGCACCGGAAATGCGGCAGAGGGCGGGAGCTCGAAACCTGCTGTCAGGCTGTCGCCAAGCGCCACAATGCGAAGCGGCGCGGCGTCTGGCGCCGCTCCAGCCCGTGTGGCGGCCAGGCCTGCTAACGGAGCGAGAATTCCGGCGCAGAAAAAGAAAATCGCCATCTGTCGCGCCCAGGCTGCCATATCCACCATCATCATCCCACCTTACTCGTCATCCACGACAGCCTGCCGGACGTTTCTTGTCTCGGAACGCCCAACCGCCCACTTTAGTTTAGCCACGCATTCGCAACACACGCGACGGAGACCGGTCCAGTTGTCACCACCCATGATCAAACTCGATGGCTTGCGGCTTTCCCTGCAAAGCCGGGCTGGCACCGTCGATATTCTCCGCGGCATCGATCTCGAGATCGGTCACGGGCAATCGGTAGCGGTGCTCGGTCCTTCGGGTTCGGGGAAGACCTCCCTTCTCATGGTCGTCGCCGGACTGGAGCGGGCGACGGGCGGCAGGGTCCGTGTCGGCGGCGCCGATCTTACAAACCTCGACGAGGACGCGCTCGCCCTCATGCGTGGTGAGAAGATAGGGATCGTGTTCCAATCTTTCCATCTCGTCGCGACCATGACGGCGCTCGAAAACGTGGCGCTGCCGCTTGAATTCCAGGGCCGCAGCGACGCATTCGAGACAGCAAGGGGGCTACTTGGCGAAGTCGGGCTGGCAAGCCGCGTCGATCATTTCCCCGCCGAACTCTCCGGCGGCGAACAGCAGCGGGTCGCGATCGCGCGGGCGCTTTCGACACGGCCGGCGCTGATCCTTGCCGACGAGCCGACCGGCAACCTCGATGGTGAGACCGGCCGCCAGATCATCGATCTCCTGTTCTCGCTGCACCAGCGCACGAAGACCACGCTTGTCCTCGTCACGCACGACGAAAATCTCGCCAAGCGCTGCGAACGCACCGTGCGGATGGCCGATGGACATATCCTCTCCGACGACATGGCGAGCGCGGCATGACGGCAACGGAAGCGACGTTGCCGCGCCAGCAATTCGCCTCGACAGCCAAACTGCCGCTGGCGTTGCGGCTTGCCGGCCGGCAAATGCGCAGCGGATTCGACGGCTTCATCGTCTTCATGCTGTGCGTGGCGCTCGGCGTCATGGTCATCGCCGCGATCGGCGGGCTGGCGAACGCCCTCGTCGCCGGGCTGGAAAACCAGGGCCGGCAGATCATCGGCGGCGATATCGCGATCTCGCGAATGCATGCGCGCGCCACGCCGGAAGAGCGAGCAGCGCTCGACACCGTGGGGACGGTCAGCGAAACGGCGACCATGCGGGTGATGGCGCGGACACTTGATGGCAACGATCAGATCCTGGGCGAGCTGAAGAGCGCCGATGAGGCTTATCCGCTGGTCGGTGAAACGAAGCTCCAAGCAGGCAAGTCCCTGACGGCGGCATTGCGTGACGGCGCGGTCGTCGAACCGATCATGCTGGAGCGGCTTCAGCTGGAGGTCGGCGACCGGTTCCAGCTCGGCGCCGCGTCGCTGACGATTGCCGGCGTCATCGATAAGGAACCGGACGGCCTGCTCGACCGCCTCACCTATGGGCCGCGCATTCTTGTTTCGGCGGCGGACCTCGAGAAGACCGGGCTCGTTGTCCCCGGAGCGCTGATCCGGTGGCGCTATGCCGTCGCTCTCAATGGCGAGGAGGCGGCCTTCGACCTGGCGGCGCTCGACAAAGCCCGCGACGAGTTGAAGGCCAGCTTGTCGAAAGGCGGCTTCACCATCGTCGACCGCGGCGATCCCTCGCCGCAGGTGCGCCGCACGCTCGAGCGCCTGCGCCAGTTCCTGACGCTGATCGGGCTCACCGCGCTTATTATCGGCGGCGTCGGGATCGCCAATTCGGTGTCGAACTTCGTCGACCGGCGGCGGCGGACGATTGCGACGATGAAATCTCTTGGAGCCAGGAACCGGACGATTCTGGCGGTGTTCCTGATGCAGATTCTGGCGATCACGGTCATCGGGATCCTCGTCGGGCTGGCCGCCGGGCTTGCGGTTCCTTCGCTGCTCAAGGCGGCCTACGGCAGCGTACTGCCGATCGCGCCGGTCGTGTCGATATCGGTGCCAAGCCTGCTGGCAGCCGCCGGTTACGGCCTGCTGGTCGCCCTGCTGTTCTCGCTGTGGCCGCTGGGGCGTGCCGAAACCATTTCTCCCTCGGTGCTGTTTCGCGACCAGGTGGGGCAGGCGGCGACATGGCCGCGCTGGCCGATCGTCGCGATGACGGTCGCCATGGCCGCGCTGCTCGCCGGTGTGGCGATATTTTCGTCGGATACGCCTGAAATCGCGGCTTATTTTTCAGGCGCATTGGGGCTGATCCTCATGGTCTTCTACGGGCTTGGTCATCTCGTCACCTGGGTCGCCCGGCGCATGCCGCGTCCACGCATTCCCGAACTGGCGCTTGCGCTCGGCAGCATCGCTGCTCCCGGCGGGCTGACACGCACGATCGTCCTGTCGCTGGGTGCCGGATTGTCGATGCTCGTCGCGGTGGCGCTGACGGACGCTTCCCTCGTCGAGGAGCTGACAGGCAAACTGCCGGAGAATGCCCCGGACTATTTTCTCCTCGATATACCCCGCGCAGAGATCGACGGATTGAAGTCCCTCATCGCCGGCAAGATCCCCGAGGCTGCAATCGAGAGCGCACCGATGCTGCGCGGGCGGCTGATCGAGCTGGCCGGAAGAAAAGTCGAGTCCATCAAGCCGCCAGCCGACGCCGAATGGGTCTTGCGCGGCGACCGGGGCATTACCTATTCGGCCGGCGTACCGCCGGGATCCCGCCTGGTCGAGGGCGACTGGTGGGAGGAAAATTATTCGGGACCACCGCTCGTCTCGTTCGAAGCCGACCTGGCGCGGATGCTCGATATCAGAATCGGCGACGAGATCGTCACCAACGTCCTCGGGCGCAACATCACCGCGAAGGTTGCCAACCTGCGGGAACTCGACTGGGACAGCCTGTCGATCAACTTCATACTGGTTTTTTCTCCCAACACGCTTGCCGGCGCGCCCTTCAATCTGCTGGCAACGCTGCGGCTGCCTGAAAAGCTTTCTCTGGCTGAAGAAGCGGCGGCACTGCGGACCGTTTCGAAAGCCTACCCCGCTGTCACCGCGATCCGGGTGCGCGACGCCGTCGATGCCTTCAACAAGGTGTTCACGCGGATCATGTCGGCGATACGGGTGGCTGGGGGCGTCACGCTGGCGGCCGGGGCGCTGGTGCTGGCCGGTGCGCTTGCAACAGCCCAACGGCGGCGCATCGTCGAAGCCGTGATCCTCAAGGCGCTCGGCGCCACCCGGAGGCGCATCCTCACCGCGCATGCCCTGGAGTACCTGATCCTCGCGGCCGTGACCGCAGGATTTGCAATCCTGCTGGGCGGCCTGGCGTCGTGGATCGCGCTGTCGCAGGTGATCGATGTCCCCTTCAAGCTGTCCTGGCCGGCGATCCTGCAAGCGCTCGGCGTCTCGATCGCTCTTGTCGTTGTACTCGGGGGGCTGGGCACCTGGCAGGTTCTGCGGGCGCGGCCGGTTCCCTACCTGAAATCGGAATAGCGCCGGCGAGACCGCCCTGAGGCTTGAAAAACCTTTGACTGACGGTCATTTACCAAAGGTATTGGTAAAACCTGAGCGTGAGGCTCATAATTCGCTTCGGGACGCTTGAAATCGGCTCGGGGCATGGACATATTCGGTCCGTCAACCAGTTTTCCGCTGCATCGGTCAAGGGGATTTAAAAGATGACGCAGTATGAGAATCGCTACGCCCAGGCGGCGACCACGGCGCGGACAGGCGCGGCGGTCGATGAAGGCCTGCGCTCCTACATGCTTGGCGTTTACAACTACATGTCGGCGGGCGTCGCCCTGACCGGCGTGGTTGCATACGCAGTTTCCAGTTATGCCGAGGCCAACCCTGCCGTTGCCCAGCTGCTCTATCATTCGCCGCTTAAATGGGTGCTGATGCTGGCTCCGCTGGCCTTCGTCCTGGTGCTGAGCTTCGGCCTGCACAAACTGAGTGCCGCCGCCACGCAGGGCGTGTTCTGGGCGTTTGCCGGCATCATGGGGCTGTCGCTGTCGGTCATCTTCCTGATCTACACCAACACCTCGATCTTCCAGACGTTCATCGTCACATCGGGCGCATTCGCGGGCCTGTCGCTCTATGGGTACACGACGAAGCAGAACCTCTCGGGTTGGGGTTCGTTCCTGATCATGGGGGTGATCGGCATCATCATCGCGATGGTCGTCAACTGGTTCCTGCAGTCGAGCGCACTCGGCTTCGCGATCTCGGTGATCGGCCTTCTGGTGTTCGCCGGCCTCACCGCATACGACACGCAGCGCATCAAGGACGAATACCTTGTCATTCGCCATGATGCCGAAATGGTCGCGAAAGCCTCCGTCATGGGAGCGCTGAGCCTGTACCTCGATTTCGTCAACATGTTCCAGTTCCTGCTCTCGTTCATGGGCAACCGCGAGTAAGCGCAGAAGCGGGACGAAGGCGTACAGCCTCTGATATGAAGAACCCCGCCGGTCCACACCGGCGGGGTTTTTCTATGCGCGGAGACCTAACCAAAATGCCATTCATTCGCCACGCCCAGATGCGGGACCTACCTCAGGTCACGGAAATCTACGCTGACGCGGTCACGGCATCGCGGGCCACATGGGATGAAACCGCGCCCGACCTCGCCGCCATGACGGCTCTCTACTCGGCGCGCACCGCGGCCGGCTACCCTTACCTCGTTGCAGAGAGCGAAGATGGACGGTTGGCCGGATATGCCTGCGGCAGCGGCTTTCATCCGCAGACCGGCTGGCGCTATTCGGTCGAGGATTCGATCTATGTCGCGCCGGGCGCTCAGCGCCGGGGGATCGGGCGGCAGCTTCTCGAAGCGCTGATCGAGGAGGCGACGAAAAGGGGGTTTCGCCAGATGATTGCCGGCATCAGCATGCCGGGCGGGGATGGTTCGCTGGCGTTCCACCAGGCGCTCGGGTTTTGCAAGGTGGGCGAGTTTCCCGACACGGGCTGGAAGGATGGGCAATGGCTCAGTGCGGTCTATCTGCAAAGGGCGCTCGGCCCAGGGGCTGGCAGGCCTCCTGCATAGAGCACGTCAGCAAGAGGCCTGTTCCCGCGAAGATGGGTGGTGGTGTCTAGGCTCAGCGGACAATTTCGACGCGGCGCTCCAGTACGTCGAGCACGCGACGCAGATCGTGGCCGCGCTTGAGGATCAGCCCGGTTGCAGCGACCACCGAATAAGAGCCCTGCTTGCGAGCCAGTCTGGGATTTTTCTCGATGCGCAGAAGCGGCCATTCGCTGGACTTCCGGAAAACCGAAAAGACCGCCTTCTCGCGGCCCATGTCGATGGCGTAATCGCGCCATTCCCCGGCTGCCACCTTGCGGCCGTAGACTGAGAGGATCTGGGAAAGTTCGTGACGATCAAAACGAGTCTGGGCGCTGATTTGCCGATGATCGCCGTGCCCTTGAGGGTCCGGCGGAGCCGCGGAGATTGCGCCCTTCTTCCGCGGCTGCAGGTAATGTATTGGCTCGCAATCGCTCAAAACGCGCCTCCTTGCTCCTTAGTTGCGCCTTTGGATGCCCACTGCGCATCCGGCGCCGTACGCTTCTCCCAGGCCTGCATTGAGCCAACACTGCCTAGTACCGCCGATCAGAAGTCCCTGTGTCGTACCAGTCAACCGTTTTCAGGGACTTCTGATCGAAAAGCGGTACTAGATTCAATATTCTACTAGTACCCTCTGCTTTCAGAAGTTCGTCAAGGTGGTTGCCGCG
>JAHJQI010000172.1 GCA_018819265.1 Alphaproteobacteria bacterium | reverse complement strand
TCCCCGCGAAGGCGGGGATCCGGCCAAGTATCAAGAAGCCGCCATCGGTTGCCTTTCTTCGACGCAATTGCCGGCAGAGGTCTTCGCTGCATTTGTTCCCCGGTCAGGAAAGCGAGTCGCCATTTGGAAGCGTGACCGGATCCCCGCCTTCGCGGGGATGACGACCCTTGTGGAGAGACCGCCATCGGTTGCCTTTCTTCGACGCAATTGCCGGCTGAGGTCTTCGCTGCATTTGTTCCCCGATCAGGCCAGCGAGTCGCCATTTGGAAGCGCGACCGGATCCCCGCCTTCGCGGGGATGACGACTTTTGTGGAGAGACCGCCAGCGGCTGCCATTCTTCGATGCAATTGGGCCGCTGGCGACACGATTGTGACATCGACACAACATGTAACGTCAAAGTTGCATCTGCTTCATTTCCGCCGTGCCACCGTCCTTGTGTTGCCACCTTCGAGCGGGATTTTTGCACCATGGCTGTTCTCACGCAGGCGAGAACGGTGGGTCGCAGCTTTAAATTGCGGGAAAATTCACAATGGAAGATCCAGTATTCAGAATGTACGTCGCACAAACAAAGTCAGTGTTCGATGAACTCGATTTTTTGGATTTCGAAGAAATTGGATTCGCAAATATCGCCGTCGACAGAATTATAAAGATGGCTGCCAACGACGCAAGAAGCGATAACCTGCAAGAGAATTACTCAGACACAGTAGGACACATCACCGTCGCGGCCCGTGCACGACTCAGCGGAACGAAAATCTATGTCGTGCTGGTCCATGTTGGAAGCGATGGGGACTGGGATCCCGACGGTTGCGATGGCCTCGATCACATCGCCTATTATCAAAACCATGAAATCGCGACAGCCTTCGTCACCTTTATCGGCGGCCGGCCGCTCTTTCGCTGGATCAAGCGCAAGCCACGGCAATGGAGTAATTTTATTGGAAATGTTCCCCGATCGAAAAATGTGGAAACAGGAGAGCCGAACCGAATTCAAGATGAGAAAGATTCTCGTTGCGACTTGCTCTCCGGCAATTCTTTGCTATTCGGATTGGAAATCGAGTCAAACCAACCTGTCGACTCCCAGATGCGCATGACGCTATTTAAGTCCGGGCTATTGCCTCTAGAAATACGGAAGGGCACGAAGCGCATGCCATCGGCCGGCAAATCTCCAACTTCACAACATGCATTGTTACGGGATGCTATCGATTTGTCCGGTTCGCGCGCAGGAATGCCCGGCACGACTTCTGCCGACGCAAGCTGGCAGGCCATGCTCGGCACATCGCTGCCGCCAGGGTCAGGGCAGGTGGAGTTCGGTCCGGAATTGTTGTCCCAGAAATGGTTTGGGGATTGGATGAAACCGAACCAACCTGGTGGATCTCAATCGCAATAAACGTCCGATAACCCTGTCGAAGCGCCCGCCACTGGCGGGCGCTTCTGTCTTGCATACAGTGATTTCGTCGGCGGGCCTGACTACTGCAAGCCAACCAGCAATTGAAAGGGTTGTTCAAGTTGGCGAAATAGTAAATTGTGGTGTCTGCGGAACGCCTGAGCGAATTCCGGCGGGGAATGTTAACTTCGACTTAATATTGTCAGCGGACTTCGAGTTATTGACGCTACATACTGCCGAAAGGGTGCGGCCGGGGCGTTTCTTGACATCCTGACCGGGCAGCCGGCGTCGTAGATCGAATGGCCGCCAATTCAATCAACGGTGGGAGTCGACCATGATCACCTATACGCGGATGGCAGGTCTTGCCGGGAGCGCCCTGGCCGTTATCGCGGCGAGCACTTCGGCAGCAACAGCATTGCCGGATCTCGTCATCAATACCAAAGATTCCTACTATCAGGCGGGCGGTTGTTCCAAGGACCAGCCCATCGCGACGGGGCGCGTTGCCATCAAGAACCAGGGCAGCGACACAGCCGACGTCAACGTCGCCGACCGGCTGACCCGTTCGATGCTGGTCGTCTACGTGCCGGAGAATATCGACATGATCGATAAGCGGCCCGAGCGCCAGAAACTCGAGCCATTCGACCAGCAGGGGATCGCGTTCAGCGTCGGTGACGGCATCACCAAGCGGGGTCGCAACTTCGGGGCGCCAGCGGCGAACACGGTGTCCAACAGCAACTATGAAAGCAGCGCCATCAGCGTCCAATCCATCCAGAGGGCGCTGCTCGAAGTTGGGTTTGATCCGAAAGGCGTCGATGGCGTACTTGGTGGCAACTCGCGCTCTGCAATCCGCGACTTCCAGGCAAGCATCGGGGCTGCGCGGACGGGCACCTTGAGTCTCGGCCAGCAGGACGAGCTGTTCAAGAAATCGGGCGTCAGCGCCACGGACGGTACTGGCGCCCAGGGTGAAACGACCGTCACCGTCTACGTCGCGGTCGATCCCTACAACATCGTCGAGGAGTCGAACGAAGCAAACAACCTCTGGTCGTTCACGGTCACCGTCGACTGCAACTGATCGCATCCCCTGGCTGTCCGCCTCTGGATACCTGAAAAAAAACAGGGCCGCGGAGGAATATCCCCACGCGGCCCTTGGTAATTGCGCTGGCGTTCCAATGCGCTGCAATGGCCCGATCGCGGAAGCGATCGATCAGTCGCGATCGCGGCGCGGCGGACGGCGGTCACGGCGCCCGCCACCGGGACGGCCACCGCCGCCGGCATCTTCCTCGGGCTCGCCTTCGGCGCGCGGGATCTCTTCGCCGGTTTCCTGGTTGACGACCTTCATCGACAGCCGGGTCTTGCCGCGATCGTCGAAGCCGAGCAGCTTGACGTAGACTTCCTGGCCTTCCTTGACGACTTCGTCGACGGTGGCAGGGCGACCCTGGTTCAACTGCGAGATGTGAACCAGACCGTCCTTGGCGCCGAAGAAGTTCACGAAGGCGCCGAAGTCGACGATCTTGACGACCTTGCCTTTGTAGACGGTGCCGACTTCCGGCTCGGAGGTGATCTCGAGGATCATCCGCTTGGCCGCCTCGATGGCGTCCTTCTGGGCAGCGGCAATCTTGATCGTACCGTCGTCCTCGATGTTCACCTTGGCGCCCGACTCTTCGACGATGCCGCGGATCACGGAGCCGCCGGTGCCGATCACTTCACGGATCTTGTCGGTCGGGATCTTGATCGTCTCGATGCGCGGGGCATGTTCGCCGAGTTCCTCGCGGGCACCGGTCATCGCCTTCGCCATTTCGCCAAGGATATGCAGACGGCCGCCCTTGGCCTGATCGAGGGCGATGCGCATGATCTCCTCGGTGATGCCAGTGATCTTGATATCCATCTGCAGCGAGGTGATGCCGTTTTCCGTGCCGGCGACCTTGAAGTCCATGTCGCCGAGATGGTCCTCGTCGCCGAGAATGTCGGAAAGAACGGCGAAATCCTCGCCTTCCTTGATGAGACCCATTGCGATGCCGGCGACGGGCGCCTTCAGCGGAACGCCCGCATCCATCAGCGCCAGAGACGTGCCGCAGACGGTCGCCATCGAGGACGAGCCGTTCGACTCGGTGATCTCGGAGACGACGCGAATGGTGTAGGGGAACTCGTCGGCTTTCGGCATCATCGGATGGACGGCGCGCCAGGCAAGCTTGCCGTGGCCGATTTCGCGGCGGCCGGCGCCACCCATGCGGCCGGTTTCGCCGACCGAGTAGGGAGGGAAGTTGTAGTGGAGCATGAAGCGCTCCTTCTTGGTCCCCTCCAGCGAGTCGACGTACTGCTCGTCTTCGCCGGTGCCGAGCGTCGCGACCACGAGGGCCTGCGTCTCGCCGCGGGTGAAGAGGGCAGAACCGTGCGTGCGCGGCAGAACCTGGACTTCGCTCATGATCGGGCGCACGGTCTTCAGGTCGCGGCCGTCGATGCGCTTGCCGGTCTTGACGACATCGGAGCGCATGATCTTGGCCTCGAGCGCCTTGAACGTTCCGGCGAGGAGAACCTGCTCGGCGGCATCGCCGTCGGGGATCTGGACGCCTGCCATGACCTTCGACTTGATCTCGGCGACCATGTCGTTGCGCTTCTTCTTCTCGGCGATCTTGAAGGCTTCGGTCAGACCGGCCTCGGCGATCTCGCGCACTTTGGCGAGGTACTTCTCCTTGTCGGGCAGCTGAATGTCCCAGGGTTCCCTGGCGGCCGTCTCGGCAAGCTTTATGATGGCCTGGATGACCGGCTGGAAGTGCTTCTGGCCGAAGACAACCGCGCCGAGCATGATGTCTTCCGACAGTTCCTGGGCTTCGGATTCGACCATCATCACGGCGTCCTCTGTGCCGGCGATGACGAGATCGAGCTTGGTTTCCGACATCTCGTCGATCATCGGGTTGAGGACGTACTCGCCCTCGATGTAGCCGACGCGGGCAGCCCCTATGGGACCGAGGAAGGGAACGCCCGACAGCGTCAGGGCGGCCGAGGAGGCGACCATCGCCAGAACGTCGGGGTCATTTTCCATGTCGTGCGAGAGCACGGTAATGATGATCTGGGTTTCGTTCTTGAAGCCATCGACGAACAACGGACGGATGGGCCTGTCGATGAGGCGGGAGGTCAGCGTCTCCTTTTCGGTGGGACGGCCTTCGCGCTTGAAATAGCCGCCGGGAATCTTGCCGGCTGCGTAGGTTTTTTCCTGGTAGTTTACGGTCAGCGGAAAGAAATCGATGCCGGGACGGGGCTGCTTGGCGGCAACGACGGTTGCGAGAACGCTGGTCTCGCCGTACTGCGCGAACACGGCGGCGTCAGCTTGGCGGGCCATATGGCCGGTTTCGAGCGACAGCTTGCGGCCGCCCCAATCGATTTCCACGCGATGAATGTCGAACATTTTGATCGTCTTTCTACTTTTCGGTTTTCGGTTCGCTCTGTTTGCGAGCGTCTTTTAACACATACGCACACCGCGCCGAGCCCTTTTCAACAGGGCCGGCGCTGCGCGTCACTCAAAATTGCGCACTTTTGCTCTGAAGCAGAAAAAGCAACGGTCGATGCATCCTCGGCGGCAACACTTCCCTTGCTCAACACAAGCTTGCGCAGTGTTGACGGACTAAAGTCGTGTTGGGCATTACCGGCGGATGCCGAGCTTCTCAATAATCGTCTGGTAGCGCGGAACGTCCTTGCGCTTGACGTAGTCGAGGAGCTGGCGGCGCTGGGACACCATCTTCAGCAGTCCACGGCGGGAGTGGTTGTCCTTCTTGTGGGTCTTGAAGTGCTCGGTCAGGTTGTTGATGCGCTCGGTCAGGATCGCGATCTGGACCTCGGGAGATCCGGTATCGCCATCCTTGGTGGCAAACGACTTGACGACTTCGGTCTTGCGTTCAGGTGAAATCGACATCGGACTTCCTTTCTTTTTGGAGGATTTGGGCGGCACTCCCCGATTTCCGGATACGAGTGCCTGCGGCCGCTGCCGGGATGTCGTCCAGCAGGGTCGCGAAACATAAACGCGGGCCAGAAGGCCCGCGTCAGCTCGGGGTTATACACGATCGGCCCAGCGTTTCCACCGCTTTTGTGATTGCAGTCGTGAACTGGATCAAAGGTTGAACACCCGGGTGGGGCGGAGCTGGCCGCGTTCGGCTTCGCCCAGCGCCACCAGTTTGCCTTTGCTGGTCGCATAGAATGGGCCTGTGAACACCGGTGCGTCGCGGCCGCGCATCAGGACGGTCTGGCCGCGGGCGAGGCTGGCGGCGTCCGACGGCGTCAAGGTCAACTCGGTCAAATCGTGGAGTGCCGCCTCGACGGGATGGATGAATTCGGCCAGCGCTTCCAATCCGCCGGCCTCGAAGGCTTCGATAAGATCGTCCTGCGAAAGGGCGATTTCATCGGTGAACGGGCCGACCTTCAGGCGGCGGAGTTCGATGACGTGACCATAACAGCCGAGCTTGCGGCCCATATCGCGGGCGATGGCCCGCACGTAGGTGCCTTTGCCGCATTCGGCTTCGAATACCGCCGTATCGGGGTCGGGGCTGTCGATCAGCCGCAGGTCGTCGATGATCACCGTTCGGGCTTCGAGCACAAGCTCTTCGCCATCGCGGGCAAGGTCATAGGCGCGCTGGCCGTCGACCTTGATTGCCGAGAACTGCGGCGGCACCTGCTCGATTTCGCCGACGAAGTCATCCATGCAGGACTCGATTTCGAGAATCGTCGGGCGATTCGGGCTCGACCTGGTGGTTTCCCCCTCGCTGTCGTCGGTCGTCGTCTCGGCGCCCCAGCGGACGGTGAAGCGGTAGGCCTTCTCACCGTCGACGGCATAGGAGACGGTTTTGGTCGCTTCGCCGAAGGCGATCGGCAAGACGCCGGTCGCCAACGGATCGAGCGTGCCGGCGTGACCGGCCTTCTGGGCATCGAAGAGCCGCTTTACGGCAGCCAGCGCCTGCGTCGAGGTGCGACCTGCGGACTTGTCGAGGATCAGCCAGCCGTTGACCGGCCGGCCCTTTTTACGTCGTGCCATTCGTTCTCTCTCTCGCGGCGCTGGTCGCGACCTTCTGTAGACCTCACCACTTGGCAGGCCAGTGACTCACTCATCTTCCTTCTCAACATCGCGGCGAACGCGGGGGCTGTTGAGGAGCCGTTCGATCTTCATGGCTTCGTCAAAACCTTCGTCGGCGCGGAACCGCACGTCGGGCGCGTATTTCAGGTTCACGGCCTTGGCGAGCGTCGATCGGATATATTTCTTGTGCTTTTCCAGGGCCGCTATGACGGGGGCCGCATCGCCGCCTCCTAACGGCATGATGTAGGCGGTCGCCAGCTTGAGATCGGGCGTCATGCGTACCTCGGCGACGGTGATGACGCTTGCGGTCAGCACTTCGTCGTGGATTTCGCTGCGGGCCAGCATATCGGCGAGCGCATGGCGCAGCATTTCGCCGACGCGCAGCTGGCGCTGGCTGGGGCCCTTTGCGGGGGGGGGCTTAGAGTTTTTGGCCAGCGGTCTTCTCCTTGGCGAGCCGGGCGAATGCATCTGCCTCCACCGGCGTAGCGAACGCGCGCTTGGGTACGATCCAGCCGAGCCGGTTATTGGGCCACAAAATGACATGCCCGGGCAAGTCATCGACGAGACGGATCGAAGCCCATTTCATGTGACCCTGGGCGAGTTCGGAGGACGAGGTGAAGCCGTCGGCGTCGGCCTTCATCTCGACTTCGAAGTCGCCCAGTCGTTGATGTTCGAAACTACGGCGCCGCTGCCAGGGGGTGACGACGAACTGCAGAAGCAGCAGGAACACGGCGAGCGCGGCGAAGTAGACAGCAAGCGCATTGTCGTTCAGTACCCAAAGCGAAAAGCCAACCCCGGCGACCAACAGCACGGTCATGAACACGCTGACGAAGCGGCCGAAGCGACGCGCCGGAGTGAGCCGGACATAGGCCCGCGAGAGGGCGGAAAAATCGTCGAGCGTGAGCGTGAGCGTGAAACGCGTGTGAAAGCTGCGGTCCATAGTCTTCCACTCCGCCGGGATGGGACCGGTCGGAGCTGCCTTCTTTCAGTGGAAGTCCGGACGGCCGCCGGATCGTCGGGCGGCCGCGCTCAATTCGGTTTCGCCGCCGGGCTTACTCCAGCGTGCGGGCGACCTTCTCGACCTGGAAGCACTCGATAACGTCGCCTTCGCGAAGATCCTGGTAGTTGGCAAACGACATGCCGCACTCCTGGCCGGCCGCAACTTCCTTCACGTCGTCCTTGAAGCGCTTCAGCATCGACAATGTGCCTTCGTGAATGACGACGCTGTCGCGGATGAGGCGGACCTTGGCGCCGCGCTCCACCTTGCCTTCGGAGACCCGGCAGCCGGCAACCTTACCGACCTTGGTGATGTTGAAGACCTGCAGGATTTCCGCGTTGCCGAGGAAGATTTCGCGGATCGTCGGTTCGAGCAGACCCGACATGGCCGCTTTGATGTCGTCGACCAGATCGTAGATGATGTTGTAGTAACGGATCTCGACGCCCTGCTGCTCGGCGGCCTGCTTGGCCTGCACGTTGGCGCGGACGTTGAACCCGACGATCACGGCATTCGAAGCGTTGGCGAGCACGACATCGGACTCCGTGATGCCGCCGACGCCGGTGTGAACCAGGCGCGCCTGGACTTCGTCGGTGCCCAGTTTCTTCAGCGACTGCGCGATGGCTTCCACCGAACCCTGCACGTCGCCCTTGACCAGAACCGGCAGCTCCTTCAGGTCGACGTTGTCTTTCAGCGACTGCATCATCTGTTCGAGTGTGCGCGGTGTTCCCGCCGTACCGAGCTTCTCGCGGCGCTTCCTGTCGCGGTAGTCGGTGATCTCGCGGGCGCGGGCTTCGTTCTCGACGACGGCGAACTGGTCGCCGGCCTCAGGGGCGGCATCGAAGCCAAGGACTTCGACGGGCACCGACGGGCCGGCGACTGCAACATTCTCGCCGTGATCGTCGATCAGGGCGCGCACGCGGCCCCAGGACGAACCGGCAACGATGATATCGCCGACTTTCAGCGTGCCGCGCTGCACGAGCACCGTACCAACCGGGCCACGACCGCGTTCGAGCTTGGCTTCGATGACGAAGCCGTCGGCGCGGCGATCGCGGTTGGCTCTGAGTTCAAGCAATTCAGATTGCAGCGTGATGGCGTCCAGAAGCTTATCGAGGTTGAGCCGCTTCAGGGCCGAGACTTCGACCTCGAGCGTTTCACCCGACATGCTTTCGACGACGATCTCGTGCTGCAGAAGTTCGGTGCGCACGCGGTTGGGATCCGCGTTCGGCTTATCGATCTTGTTGATCGCGACGATGATCGGCACGCCGGCGGCTTTGGCATGGTTGATCGCCTCGACAGTCTGCGGCATGACGCCGTCGTCGGCGGCAACGACAAGGATGACGACATCGGTGACCTTGGCGCCGCGGGCACGCATGGCGGTAAAGGCGGCGTGACCCGGGGTGTCGATGAAGGTGACCCTGTTGCCGGCATCGGTCACAACCTGATAAGCGCCGATATGCTGGGTGATGCCGCCAGCCTCGCCAGCAACGACGTTGGCCTGACGCAGGGCGTCGAGCAGCGACGTCTTGCCGTGGTCGACGTGGCCCATGATGGTGACGACAGGAGCGCGCGGCTCGGTTGCGCCGTCCTCTTCCACCGTTTCGATGAAGCCTTCCTCGACGTCGGCTTCGGACACGCGCTTGGGCGTATGGCCGAATTCGGTAACCAGCAGTTCGGCGGTATCGGCATCGATGGCGTCGGTGATCTTGTGCATTTCGCCCTGTTTCATCAGGACCTTGATAAGATCGACCGCGCGCTCCGTCATGCGGTTTGCGAGTTCCTGGATGGTGATGACCTCGGGGATCGTCACTTCGCGCATGACCTTGTCACGCGCCTGGACGACGCCGGCGGCTTTCATCTTTTCCCGCTCGCGCTTGCGCTTCAGGGAGGCCATCGAGCGTTCGCGCTGCTCGCGGTTGAGGAGCTGGTCGACGGTGAGCTTGCCGCGCTGGCGCTCATCGCCGGGGCGGGCGGGAGCGCGGGGCGACTTGCCGCGCTTATCCTTGCCGCGATCCTCGTCATCCTCGCCCGCGGGCTGAACTGCCGGCCGGACGGGGCGCGGGCTCTTGGTCGGCTTGAGTTCTTCCTTGGCCTCGTTGCGTTCGCGCGGCAGTTCGGCGCCCGGCAGGATGATTTCCTTGGGGCGGCCACCCTGCACGGTGCGGAAAGCCGTGTCGTTCGATCGCCGCTGGCGGACCGGCCGGCCCGACGCGGCCTCCGGCGTTCCGACAGCAGGGCTCGCACCGGCTTTTGCCGATGTTTCTCTTTCCGCGCGCTTCTGGGCAGCCGGGGCGACCGTTTCCGCGGTCTCGGCCGACGGGCCCGCGGCTGGTTTACCAGCAACAGGCTCGTGCGCCACATCAGTCGCCGCGGTCTGTGGGGCCTCGGCGGCCGGCGGCTCGGGCGCAGGTGGCGGCTCCTTGGCCTTCAGCGCAGCGGCTTCAGCCTCTTCGCGGGCGCGCTCAGCTGCGTTCTTGCGCGCCTCTTCGAGGGCCTGCAGCCGGGCCTGCTGTTCGTTTTCGGAAAGATTGCGGCCGCCAACGGCGCCAGTCTTCTCGACGCCGCGCGCAGGGGCCCGCTCTTCGCCGGCGGCGCCTGGCTGAACCAGCTTGCGCGACTTGCGCTTTTCGACGACCACCGATTTCGAGCGGCCGTGACTGAAATTCTGCTTCACGTGACCAGACTCGACCGTGCGCTGGAGCGACAACGGTTTGCGGCCGCCGCCAGCAGTGTTCTTCGAGTCCGAGTCCTTAGTTTCCGACATTCGTTATCCGTTCAAATCCGGTTCAACGGGTTCTCATCGGCCGTGCCGCGAACCCTTGCTGTGTTAATTTGGCATGTCGACATGCCTTCCGTTCTCAATTGGCCCTTGATGGGCGCTCGTTAACAGTCCGAGACCAGCGCGTCAGGACGGCGCCTCCCCGTCGGAAGGCTCGCGTTGTGTCGACCCGTCCGCCTGCCGATCACATACGTCGATTTCGTCGGCAGCTTCGATTCCCCGGTTGAACCGGTCCAGCCGAACGGCCTCTTCGGCGAAGCGCTCGGTGGCTCCACCGGCTTTGAGGGCAGCGTGTACCACATTTGGACGGCCAATGGCCAAGCTCAATTCGTCGATCGTCATGCAATCGACAATAACAACCCGACCTCCACCGGCCCGGCTGATGGCACGCAACTTGTCATCGAGTTTCTGACGGCCGCCGGTAGCGGCGTTCGAACCATGCAACAGGACGCAGGCTTCGCCACGTTCAATAGCGGCGTTGACCTTGTCAAACCCTGTGACAAGCAGTCCCGCCTTGTTGGCCAGCGATACCGCCTGCGCCAGACGACGGCGCAGTTGCGCTTCGGTCTCGTCGGCAAGATCGGGCGGGACGCTGACCTTGCGCTTGAGGCTGCGGGCGAAAACTCCGGACTTGACCGCCGCAGCGATACTGGCACGGTCAGCGGTGATCCAGACGCCGCGGCCCGGCAACTTTCGGGACAGATCAAGGTAAATGCGATCGCCGGGACCGGCAACGAAACGGATGAGATCGCTGATCGGACGCTCGCGGCGGAGAAGCGCGCACAAACGCAGCGCCGTCGCGCTAGCGCGACGGTCGTCCCGCGGACCCTTTGCCGCGAAGCCGGTGCTCGTTTCGTCGTCGATCGACGCCGCTTCCCGCACGCATTCTCCTTGCCAGCTGGTCCACGTCAGGACGCGCTGTCTGGGGTTTCACCTGCCTCGGCCGCGCGTTCGTCGCCGCCTGTGGCCTCCTGATCATCGCCGGCCTCTTCACCGTCCTCAGGCTTGGGAGCGAGGTCGTCTTCGGTGATCCATCCGGCCGCAAATCGGGCGGACATGATCAAATTCTCAGCTTCCGTACGCGAAATATCCATGCCTTCGAGGATGCCTGGATGGCGCACCGGCTCGCTGGTTTTGTCCTTCTTGCGCTCAACCCAGCCGATGAGATCGTCGGTGGCGCAGTCGGCCAGATCCTCAACGGTCTTGACGCCGCCGCGGCCGAAGGCGACCAGCATCGACGTCGTCACGCCGGCAACCTCGGCCAGTTCATCCTGGACGCCCAGTTCGCGGCGCTCAGCGTCGCGCTCGGCTTCGATCCGGGCGAGATGTTCGCGGGCGCGCTCCTGGATTTCATGCGCCGTATCGTCGTCGAAACCTTCAATCTGGGCGACTTCGCCGAGTTCAACGAAGGCGACTTCCTCGATCGAGGCAAAACCTTCGGTAGCGAGCAGCTGGGCGATCACCTCGTCGACGTCGAGCTGTTCCATGAACATCTGCGAGCGCTCGTTGAATTCTTTCTGGCGGCGTTCGCTTTCTTCGGACTCGGTCATGATGTCGATGTCCCAACCGGTCAGCTGGGAGGCGAGCCGCACGTTCTGGCCGCGACGGCCGATGGCGAGGGACAGCTGGCTTTCGGGCACCACGACTTCGATCTTGTCGTTGTCCTCGTCGAGAACGACCTTCGAGACTTCGGCCGGCGCCAGGGCGTTGACTATGAATTCGGCGGGATCTGCGCGCCACTGGATGATGTCGACCTTCTCGCCCTGCAGTTCGTTGACGACCGCCTGAACGCGGCTGCCGCGCATACCGACGCAGGCACCGACCGGATCAATCGAGGAGTCCTTCGAAATCACCGCGATCTTGGCGCGCGAGCCGGGGTCGCGGGCAACCGACTTGATCTCGACGATGCCGTCGTAGATTTCCGGCACTTCGGCGGCAAACAGCTTGGCCATGAATTCGGGGCGAGCGCGCGACAGGAAAAGCTGGGGCCCGCGCTGCTCGCGGCGTACGTCGTAGATATAGGCGCGGACGCGATCGCCGTAGCGGAAATTCTCGCGAGGGATCGTTTCGTCGCGGCGGATGATGGCTTCGGCGCGGCCGAGGTCAACGACGACGTTGCCATATTCGACGCGCTTGACCGTGCCGTTGACGACTTCGCCGATGCGGTCCTTGTACTCGTCGAACTGCTGGTCGCGCTCGGCTTCGCGGACCTTCTGTACGATGACCTGCTTGGCGTTCTGTGCGGCGACGCGGCCGAATTCCAAAGGTGGAAGATGCTCGACGATCTCGCCGCCGATCTGGGCTTCGGGATCGGAGCGGCGGGCCTCTTCGAGACTGATCTCGGTCGAGTCGTTCTCGACGGCCTCGGCAATCGTCAAGACGCGCACGAGTTTCGTCTCGCCGGTCTTCGGATCGATCTCGCAGCGAATATCGTTCTCGGGTCCGTAGCGCGATTTCGCAGCCTTCTGGATCGCGTCCTGCATCGCATGGAGCACGATCGCGGGGTCGATGAGTTTCTCGCGTGCGACCGCGTTGGCGATCTGCAGGAGTTCGAGACGGTTGGCGCTGACGCCGGCCATGCTCATATCGCTCAGTCCTCCAAGTCCACTTCGTCGCCCGTGCCCAACGGGCCCTCGGGTTCGTCGCCTATTCTGCCCTTCTTCGCGCGGGTCAAAGCCTCGCGGATCAGGTCGTCGGTCAGGACGAGCTTGGCGTCCCTTATAAGATCGAGCGGCAGACCAAGAACGGTCGCGCCAACCTCCGGCAGGTCCACTTCGATGCGGATCTCGCCGTCTTCATATCCTTCGAGCCGGCCGCGAAAACGCTTGCGGCCATCGACCATCTCGCTCAGTTCGATCTTCGCCTCGTGACCGGCCCAATCCTCGAAGTCGGAGGGCCTGACCAAGGGGCGGTCGATCCCCGGCGAGGAAATCTCAAGGCGGTAGGCGCCGGGAACCAGGTCGTGCACATCGAGAAGAGGCGAAAGCTGTCTGGAAATCAACTCGCAATCGTCGATGGAGATGGTTCCGTCGGGCCGCTCGGCCATGATCTGCACAGTCATCTCGCCGCGGCCATCGACCCTGGCGCGCACCAGCCGGAACCCCAAGTCATGCAGCACCGGCTCGACAACCTCGGCCAGCGTTGCCGCCAGACCTGTTTCCCGGACGAAGCGCTCGCTGGGAGCGACCGCACCCTGTGTCACAGATGTCCTCGCGTATTGAATTCCGCCGCCACGAGGCCCGGACCGTCAGGGCGACATGGAGCGCTCAAAAACAAAAAGAGTGGACCCGGGGGGACCCACTCACTGAGTTGAGATGATCATGAGCAATTTGACAATATGTGAGCTTCAAGCGCGTTTCAAGCTCAATTGTGAAAGTTTTTTGAGCGATTTGCCGTGATGGAGAGCATCAGGCGACGTCGGATTCGCGAACAAACGAAAGATAATAGCAGCGCCGCCCTTGCCCGATGGCCTTTTGTTCATACCGGGTCGGCGGCCAATCGGCCGGCCTGCGACGCCAGTCAGCCGAGCAACGTGCGGTCCACTGGAAGCGCCGTTCACCATGAAATGCAATGAGAATGGTGCGCAGATAATCGCCGATATCGGTGGCGATCCTGAGTTCGGCACCGGGGCGCAAAACGCGGGCGAGAATGTCCAGAAGATGCGGCGAAATCAGCCGGCGCTTGACGTGACGCTTCTTGGGCCAGGGGTCGGGGAACAGGATGAAGGCGCGTTCGATGCTCGATTCGGGAAGCCAGCGGAGTAAATCGCGGGCGTCATCGGGGTGCAGAAGGACGTTACGAAGGGCCTTTTCGTCGATGGCGGTCAACGCCTTCGCCACGCCGTCCTCGAAGGGCTCGCAGCCGATGAGGCCGACGGTCGGATTGTGCTCGGCCTGCCAGATGAGATGCTCGGCACCGCCAAAGCCGACTTCCAGCCAGATTTTTTCGACCGGCGGAGTGTAGAGCCTTCCAATCTGCGACGGCGGAGCTTTAGTCAAATCCGGCCGAAGCCCGGGCAGGACGTCATCGATAAGCCACTGTTGGCGAGGGCTGAGAGTTCGTCCGCGACGACGCCCGAATGAACGCAATTCGGCCGGGCCGTCCCGATCTGTTGGCTTATCTTCTTCGCTCAAGACGTGTCTTTGTCGTTCAATAGTGGGCTTCGTCGTTCAAGATCTGCGGCCCGGGTTCTACACGGTTTGCCGCAATGCAAATGGGCGGCGACCATATTGGCAGCCGCCCATTGCCCGTTGCTCCTTACGTCGAGTTTCGACGTCAGCCGACAGCCGATTTCAGCTTGTCGGCAAGGTCGGTCCTTTCCCAGGTGAAGCCGCCATCGACCGGAGCGCGGCCGAAGTGGCCGTAGGCTGCGGTACGGGCATAGATCGGGCGATTGAGGTCGAGATGCTCGCGGATGCCGCGCGGGGTCAGCTTCATGACGTCGCGCAGCACCTTTTCGAGGCGGGCTTCATCGACGTTGCCGGTGCCGTGGGTGTCGACATAGATCGACAGCGGCTCGGCGACGCCAATCGCGTAGGCGAGCTGGATGGTGCATTTGTCGGCGAGGCCGGCGGCAACGACGTTCTTTGCAAGATACCGCGAAGCGTAGGCTGCCGAACGGTCAACCTTGGTCGGGTCCTTGCCGGAGAACGCACCACCGCCATGCGGGGCGGCGCCGCCATACGTATCAACGATGATCTTGCGTCCGGTCAGACCGCAGTCACCATCGGGGCCGCCGATGACGAACTTGCCGGTCGGGTTGACGTGCCAGACGGTGTCGTCGGAAACCCAGTCGGCGGGAAGCGTCTTGCGGATGTAAGGCTCGACGATGGCGCGCACATCAGCCGACGACAGGTCGGGATCGATGTGCTGGGTCGACAGCACGATCTGGGTGACGGCGACCGGCTTGCCGTTCTCGTAGCGGCAGGTGACCTGGCTCTTGGAATCGGGGCCAAGCTTGGCAGCGGCACCTGCCTTGGCCTTACGGGCGTACGCGAGGTTCTCGAGGATCTTGTGGGAGTAATAAATCGGGGCCGGCATCAGTTCGGGCGTTTCATTGCAGGCGTATCCGAACATGATCCCCTGGTCGCCGGCGCCTTCGTCCTTGTTGCCGGACGCATCGACGCCCTGGGCAATGTCGGCGGACTGCGGATGCAAAAGCACATCGATGTTGCAGTTGGCCCAATGGAAGCCGTCCTGCTCGTAGCCGATGTCCTTGATGGCCTCGCGGATCTTTGCGCTGATCATCTCGACGGTGACGGTGGCAGGACCACGCGTTTCGCCAGCGACAATCACCTTGTTGGTAGTCGTCAGCGTCTCGCAGGCGGCGCGGATCGCCCATGGGTCGATGCCGGCCTTCGGGCCTTCGATATAGAACAGGTCGACGATTTCGTCGGAGATGCGGTCGGAGACCTTGTCGGGATGGCCTTCGGAAACCGATTCACTGGTGAAAAGATACGACGTGCGTGCCAAGCTGGTCCTCATTTATGTTGCGGGGTGCAGCCGTCTTGCCACCACACCCTTTTTACCCCGTGCGAAACAGGAGCGGCCCACATACGACCGGTCGCGCAACGAACTCGATCGCTGCAAGCATGCGGATTCGGGCCTTAGGAAGTCGCCGCGTTCTCGCAAGCTTTGGTGGACCGGTCAAGTGCGATGACAGAACCGTCCTACGAGCCCTGGCTCTCGCCGGCGAGACTACGCACCAGTTCAACGATCGAGCGGCGAATGCGGGGTTCGTTGATCCTGACGAAGGCTTTGTTGAGTTCAAGGCCCTCGCGCGTCGATAGAAAATCGAATACCGGATGGTCGTCGGATTTGGTGCCGTAGTCTTCTTGATCTTCGGCCATCCCCAATGCCGGCAGCGGCGCGTCTTCGTAGAAATAGTCGATCGGGACACCGAGCGTCTTCGACAGATCGAACAGGCGGCTGGCTCCGATACGATTGACGCCCTTTTCGTACTTCTGGACTTGCTGAAAGGTCAGTCCCAACTGATGGCCGAGTTTCTCCTGGCTCATGCCAAGCAGCATCCGGCGCAGTCGCACGCGGCTGCCGACATGGATATCCATTGGGTCCGGACTGCGGGCGTTGCGTTCTTCGACACCTTCCAACTGGCGTTTCGCTTGCTTGGCCATTGCTTCACTCCGTGGCCGACAACCGGCCCTGCCTTCGGCGCGAAATCTTTCAAAAAATCGTCAACGTCCGAAATTTGCTCGTGAAAATGGGTATGCCAAAAGGCACTGGGCGGCAAGTGCGATCAGTATCAACGTGGCAAGGAAACTTAATTCACCATATCGCGCATAGACGGTAACCGGTCCCGGTTTGGGAAGGGGAACGTCTATGACGC
Organism: Alphaproteobacteria bacterium; assembly: GCA_018819265.1. Lineage (GTDB taxonomy): Bacteria > Pseudomonadota > Alphaproteobacteria > Rhizobiales > Hyphomicrobiaceae > Filomicrobium. Next base: position 34,537 of record JAHJQI010000172.1, on the reverse strand, counting down.
CGCGCACATTGAGCCCGATGGACTTATTGACGCGGCCATAAGGATCGATCAGCGCGGAGACGCCATTGTTGGCGGCGCGCACAAGGGGAAGGCCCTCCTCGACGGCGCGAAGGCGCGATTGATGCAGGTGCTGGAAGGGGCCGGTGGTGTTGCCGAACCAGCCGTCGTTGGTGACATTGATCAGGAGATCGGGCCTCTCGTTGCCCTGGATGACGGCGCCGGGGAAGATCGCTTCGTAACAGATGAGGGGGCCGACGGCCGGAAGGCCGGGCACCGCGAGGAGCGGCCTCGGGCGCGGGCCGACGGCAAAGCCGCCGCGAATTCGGGTAAGAGCTTCGAGGCCGATCTGTTCAAGGGTTTCGGAGAAGGGAAGGTATTCGCCGAACGGCACAAGGTGGACCTTGTCGTAGATGGCGCGGGCCTCACCATCCGGACCGAATACAATCATGGAATTGAAGACCTTGTTCTTGGCTTTCACGCTTGGGCGGACTTCATCACCCGCTTTCGAGCTCTCAAGGCGGAGTGCGCCTGCGATCAAGTAAGTCGACTCGGGCAGGAGTTCGCCGATCGCGCTGAGTGCCTGAGGCGTGGCGAGCGGCAGAAACGGCATCGCTGCTTCAGGCCATACGACATGGGTAATCCCAGCCAAACCAACGGATTGACCGGCTTCGTTGGTGCGCGACAGAATAAGGTGGTCATTGAAAATTTCGCCCTGCTTTTCACGCGCCCACTTATGGTGCTGGGGAACACTCGGCTGCACAATGCGAAGCCTGGCGCCTTCGACGGTTTCGAGGGGCGTACCCGGCAGGACGGCGAAACCGTAGGCATAAAGGGCGGCGAGGGGGAGAACCGTCAGCAACACGATTGCAGTTGTCACGGCTCGGGGCGGGGCGGACGTCGCAAGCATCGCGAGCGGCGTCGCACAAATGACGACGGTCCAGAGCGTGAGGCCGTATGTGCCGAAAATGGCGGCGGCCTGCATGGCGATATCATCGCCGGTCAGTGCGTAGCCGAGAACGTTCCAGGGGAAACCGGTGAAGACATGGCCGCGCAAGTACTCGGCGAGTGCCAGTGTGATCGCGAGAACAAGAACGCGCGACAGTCCGGGCCGCCACGCCAGCTTCGCGGCGGCGCATGCGGCGGCGGTGAAGACTGCAAGCCCTGCCGGCATCAAGGTTATGGCGAAGGGGATCATCCAGGCAAAAATATCGGCTTCGACAAGGAAGGCTTCGCCGATCCAGAACAGCCCGAAAAAGAAGTAGCCGAAGCCGAACCACCAGCCGTCGTGGGCGGCCGCGCGAAGCGGGCGTTGGCCGGGCGCGGGCGCGTCGATCAACCAGACGAGGACCGGTAGCGTCACGAACAGCACCGGCCAGAGAAAGAACGGGGCCATTGCCAGGACGGACAGCGATCCGGCCGCGCAGGCCAAACCCCTGCGCCGCCAGCCGCTCTGCGAACCTACGAACTGGCGCAGGCCTGCGGCGGGAGACCAAGCTGCCCCCGACGGAAGCGCGGCGTCTCTCACCGCTTCAACGGGCAGAGGCGCGAGAGCGGGCGTGCGATCCTCAGGATCGCGAGGCATTTGTCTCGCCGCTGGCGGTTCCCGGCTTCCTCGGCGGGGCGTTATGGATCTTCAACTTCTTGACGCGGCGGGGATCGGCGTCCAGCACCTCGAACTCGATGCCGGAGTGATGGCGAACGAGTTCGCCGCGCGCCGGCACGCGGCCGACGATCGCGAAGACGAGGCCGCCGAGTGTATCGATGTCCTCCTCCTCATCCTCGGTGAGGAGCTTGCGGCCGAGTCGCTCTTCCAATTCGGAAACGGGCGTGCGCGCGGAAGCGACCAGACCGAGCTTCTGGTCCTCGATGATGTGGGCGGCTTCAGCTTCGTCGTGCTCGTCCTCGATGTCGCCGACGATCTGCTCGACGAGGTCCTCGATGGTGACGAGGCCGTCGGTACCGCCGTATTCGTCGACGACGAGGGCCATGTGAATGCGGGTCGACTGCATCTTGATCAGCAGGTTCATGGCCGGCATCGAGGGCGGCACGTAGAGCACCTGGCGTTTTATACGCGCCATGGCAACCGGCCGCGAAAGGTCGAATGTCAGGCACTCCGGGGCGGAGGGCGGGGAGTCGGCTGGCGTCTGAGTCTTCGCCTTTTCGGAGCGCTTGTCGCCGTTACCGCCAGTCCCGTTCGGGCCCTCGGCGCGGGCCTGCGACATCAGCCAGCGAAACAGATCCTTGATGTGGACCATGCCGCGCGGATCATCGAGCGTGTCGCGAAAGATCGGCATGCGCGAGACGCCCGCCTCTTCGAATGCGTGCAGCAGCTCGGAAACGGGAGCATCCTCCTCGATCGCAATGATATCGGCGCGCGGGACCATGATGTCCTCGACGCGGCTACCACCGAAGTGCAACAGACGCAGCAGCATCTGCCGTTCTTCGGCGCTGAAGGAGGCATTTTCGCCGGCGTCCTGCCGGAGCGCATCTTCGAGGGCTTCGCGCAGGCTCGGTGTCTCGCCCAAACCCAGCCGGGAACGGATCGCGGCGAACCAGCCCAGCGCCGGACTAGATCGAGCGTCATCGTTAAGGACGGTATCGTTGGTGTCGCTTGGGTTGTCGATTGTCATGTCCAGTTGCAGGCCGCACCGGTCCTTGCGGTCCGATAGCGGGTCACTTCAGGTTGCTGCCGGTTCGGGGGCGTACTCGTAGGGGTCCGGGATCGCCAGGGTTGCAAGGATTCGTGTCTCGAGGGTTTCCATGTGGTGCGCGGCTTCGTCGTCGTCATGATCGAAGCCGGAAAGATGCAACAAACCATGTATGACAAGGTGCTGCAGGTGATGTTCTGGCGGAATGCCCAACTCGGCGGCTTCACGAGTGACCGTCTCGGCGGCCAGGATGATATCGCCGAGAAAGCGTTCGCCGTTTTCGCAGCCGGCCGGCATTGCGGGGGCTGGAAACGACAGGACGTTAGTTGGAGCGGGTTTGCCGCGATAGCTGGCGTTGAGGGTTGCGACCTCGGCGTCGCCGGCGAGCGCGATGGCCGCGCTCGTTCCCGCAAGGCCCGCCTCCGGAAAGCCCGCTGCGGCGCGCGCGGCTTCCTGCACGGCCAATGCTGGATCAGCAATGGCCGTCCAATCGCCCCCGTTTTCGACGACATCCACGCTTATAAGGTTGTTGTTGGCCAACACTCGGCAAGCCGGTGTTGGGCCGTCATCCGCCAACACTCGGCAAGCCGGTGTTGGGCGCCCGGTCTGTGGAGGTTCGTCGTCGGACCCGGAGGGGCACCTGTCGCTGTCGTCGCTCATCTCAAAGGTTATTTCTTTGCATCTGCCCCATCATAGGCAGCGACGATCTTGGCGACAAGGTCCCGGCGCACGACGTCAGCACCGGTGAAGCGGACGGCTTCGATCCCCTGAACTCCGTTCAAGAGCCGCACCGCCTCATCGAGGCCGGATGTCATGCCGGACGGCAGGTCGATCTGGGAAGGATCGCCCGTGACCACCATCTTGGCGTTTTCGCCGAGCCGGGTAAGGAACATCTTCATCTGCATGCTGGTGGTGTTTTGCGCTTCATCGAGGATGACGAAGGCATTCGCCAGTGTGCGGCCGCGCATGAAGGCGAGCGGGGCGATTTCAATGACGCCAAGCTCAAGATCGCGCTCGACTTTTTCGGGCGGAAGCACATCATAGAGAGCATCGTAAAGCGGTCGCAGATAGGGGTCGACCTTTTCCTTCATGTCGCCTGGCAGGAACCCCAGCCGCTCGCCAGCCTCGACGGCGGGACGGGAGAGAATGATGCGCTCGACGAGCCCCTTTTCCAGGCAATGAGCAGCCATGGCGACGGCAATGTAGGTCTTGCCCGTGCCCGCCGGACCGACGCCGAAGACCAGGTCGACTTCCTGCAGGGCCCGCATATAGGTGCTCTGGGTCGGCGTGCGGGCCTTGATGACGCGGCGGCGGGTCGCGATCTGGGCCTGGATTCCATCTGATGGAACTTCGTGACGCGCATGTCGGATCAGGCCGTCGAAATCGCCCGGCCCGATCGCTTCGCCCTTGGAAATGCGCTTATAGAGCTCTTCGAGAACCTGGCGGGCCAGCGCGCACTGCGATTCAGATCCGGCCAGGATTATGACGTTGCCGTGGGCGTGCGCCTCGATGCCGAGCCGATCCTCGATGAGGGCCAAGTGAGCGTCGAACTCACCGAGCAAATGCGTCAGATTTCGGTTGTCCTCGAAGGGAACGACAATGCGTGCGTTCGACGTCTGGGGCTTCGCAGGGCGCCCCGGGCCGGTCATCGGTTGACCGCGAAAAGCTGGCAAATCAGAAGACTCCCATCAGCCTGTTCCGTCTCGCTTTCACACACTCCCGTGGCATTCTTGGAGCAAACACTGCATCGCTGCAACTGGTTGCATCTCATACTATTGCTCCGGGCCTGGCATTTGCTTCCCGTTGCAGCAGGTCTAAGAGAAAATGTGGAACAATAAGGAACACCATCAAGCCTATGATTCTAGTTTATCTTTTGCACCTGAATTTGGCTTCGAGAAAGCAGCCGCACGCGGGAACCAAACGTCGGGTGTGCTACCCAGGTGGATAAGCGGCAGACTACGCCAAGATTCACGCTGCGCGTATGACGCCGACCAGACTGTTCGGCCCGGCTTGCGAGATTTCCACCGGAATTATGCGACCGAGAAGATCGGCCGCGCCATCGGCGTGGACAGGCTGAAGGTAGGGCGAACGTCCCACAAGCTGACCGTCGCGGCGACCGCGACGCTCGAACAGCACCGGAATGACGCGCCCGATGCAGCCCTCGTTGAAGCGCGAGGTCTCAGACGCCAGCACCGCCTGCAGTCGATGCAGGCGTTCAGACTTTACCTCCTCGGGAAGCTGTTCGTCGATCTTTGCCGCCGGCGTACCCGGGCGTGGGGAATACTTGAAGGAAAACGCCTGGGCGAACCCGACTTCTTCGATGAGTTTCAAGGTTTCCTGGAATTCACTCTCGGTTTCGCCGGGGAATCCGACGATCACGTCGGTCGACAGCGCGATATCGGGGCGCGCGGTGCGGATCTTGTCGATCAGACGGAGGTAGTCGGCGACCGTGTGCTTGCGGTTCATGGCGGCGAGGATGCGGTTCGAACCGGCCTGAAACGGCAGATGCAGGTAGGGCATCAGCTTTGCTTCGTCGCGGTGCGCCGCGATCAGGTCGTCGCTCATGTCGTGGGGATGGCTCGTCGTGTAGCGCAGCCGCTCGAGGCCGTCGAGCCGGGCGACGGCGCCGATCAGCCGGGCCAGCGACCAGTCTTTGCCGTCGGGTCCGGCACCGTGATAGGCGTTGACGTTCTGGCCGAGCAGGGTCAGCTCGCGGACGCCGCGCGATATCAGCGAACCGGCCTCATCAAGGAGACTGTCGACAGGACGCGAAAACTCCATGCCGCGGGTGTAGGGCACGACGCAGAAGGTGCAGAACTTGTCGCAGCCTTCCTGAACGGTGAGGAAAGCGGAGGCGGCACGCGCGGAAGCCGGCTTGGCTGGCCTGGCGATCGAGCGGTCGGGAAGGCTGGCGAACTTGTCTTCTTCAGGGAAATTCGTATCAACGATGCGGCGCGATTCAGATTGCGCGCGAAAAATAAGATCGGGCAGGCGATGATAGCTCTGGGGTCCGACAACGAGATCGACAACGGTGGAGCGGGCCAATATTTCGGCACCTTCGGCCTGCGCGACGCAGCCGGCGACGGTGACGATCGTGGGCTTTCCCAATGAGCGGCGGTCTTCCTTCACCTGGCGCAGACGTCCAAGCTCCGAATAGACTTTTTCGGCGGCCTTCTCGCGGATATGGCAGGTGTTGAGGACGATCACTTCGGCCTCTTCGAGGCAGTCGGTCTCGGTGAAGCCATACGGGATCAGCGACTCGGCAATGCGCTCGGAGTCGTAAACGTTCATCTGGCACCCGAACGTTTTAACGAAGACCTTCTTGGTCCCCGGCATCGCATTTCTCCTCGCGGACGTTGTCGCCGCCCTGCGTCACTTCCAAGGTTACCTGAGTCGGCGGCTTAACCCGAACATTTGTGATAACGCGGTAACGGCGATCGTGTTGCAACGACATACTATCGCAGCTGAACGATGGGCGCGGACACTGCTGCGCCAGCGACCAGGTGTCAATGCGACTCTATAAGGGGCGATGCATGTGGTCAGACGAAGTTGCGATTTTCGCCCGCCGGCTTTGCGGGCGGTGGGGCCACAGCTTCTCTTGGCAATTCGGCAAGCCGCACGGCTTCTCCGGGTTTGCGCCCACGAAGGATGCGCACGAGTTCGCTGCGGATTTCGTCTTCGCTGTGGCGGGCGAGTTCCTTGCGGTCGGAAAAAGCTTCTAGCGGAACCGGCGGGCCGATGCGGATCGTCACGTCGAGGGGGCCGGATTTCAGAAGCTGCCAGGCGTGCGTCCCCATTTCCATGTCGCCGTACCAGCCGACGATCGGCCGGTCCGCGCGCTCCAGCGGGACGCCGTGCAGGTGCGTGTAGCACAGCGTCAAGGTCTGCACCTGGGCGCCCGCAGGCGGCGCGTTCACCGCGACGTCCGGACCGGCGTCGTCGGCTATCTGCGCGCCCTCGCCTGAACGCCGCGCCCGGATGGGCTTGGCGGCGGCGAACAGCGAGGTGCGGAACGGCAGCACGCGGTTGCCGTCGCTGGACGTGCCCTCGGCAAACAGGACGAGGGTATCGCCAAGCTGCAGCCGGCCGGCAATTTCCTGCGCCGATCCGGCAGCCGCCGTCCGCCGCGCGCGGTCGACGAATACGGTGCGCTGCAGGATGGCCAGCGAAGACACGAAGGGCCAGCGGCCGACCTCCTGTTTCGCGACGAACGAAACAGGAGCGACAGCGGAAATGACGGGGATGTCGAGCCAGGACGTGTGATTTGCGACAATCAGCACCGGGTGACCGGAAGCTACGGCGCCGTCGATCGTCAGCCTGACGCCAAGGAGGCGGCAGACCTGACGGTGATACCAATGCGGGAATGTGCGGGCGAGCCGCGGAGCGACCCTGATGAACAAGGCCTGCAGCGGCATCAGCGGGACGGTCAAAGCGAAAAAGCCGACAAGGATACGGCCGGCACGGAAGGCGCTCATGGCACCCTTTTGGAATCGCGCAACAGTGTCAGCGCGTCGACCGCGGCGCCGACGCGGCGCTTGTAATAGCCGGGGCGGCGGCCAACCTCGGCGAACCCAAGGCCGCCGTAGAGCCCGCACGCCGACCGATTGTCGGCTGCGACTTCCAGGAACACCCGGTTGGCGCCACTTGCCTCGACGGCGCGCGTCAACCCCTCGACCAATCTGCGTCCGATACCGCGGCGCTGGAAAGGTGCGCTGACGCCGATCGACAGGATTTCAGATTCATCGGCAGCGATGCGACCGATGGCGAACCCGGCAGGTACCGGCGGGCCGATTTCGCGCAGGCGGACCTTGGCGACGAGCGCGCTGCAACAGGGATCGACAAGCAGGCGGCGCACGGCGTCGACATCCCAGGAGGGATCGAACAGCTCGCCATGAAGAGCGGCGATCTCCGGGGCGGCGTCTGCCTCCGCCCACAAAAGGCTGACGTAACGGTTTTCAATCGGCGGATAGCTGTCGGTTGTCATGTTATCGCTCGCGGTATCGATTTGCCGGCCTGCGGTTTGGCGTCGGCGGGTCGGAGATAAAGCGGAGAAACCGGTCGGGGCGCCGAATCGAGCCGCAATGCCAGGCTGGCCAGAAAACGCGCGTCGGGAAGTAGATCGGGACGAATGACGCGAAGGTCAATGGACTGACGATTACCCGCCGCCGCAGCGACGGCTTCGGCACCCGAACCGGCAACGATGACAGTGCATCCCTGCGGCAAGCGTTGCGCCACCTGCAACGGTGACAGGACGGCGGGATCGCCAAGCGGTGCGCCTCGAGAAAAATGCTGAACATAGACTTCATCGCGGCGCGCGTCGGTTGCGATGAGGATGTCTGGAAAATGGGCTGGACGATCGTCAGCGGCGGCACCGGAATTCTCATCGCAAAATTCCCGGGCAACGCCCTCGGCCATCACCCACAGGCTGGTCGCGCCGACGATGGGTTTTCCGGTCGCCAGGCCAAGCGAGCGGGCGGCGGCGAGCGCGATGCGGGTGCCCGTGAACGTGCCGGGTCCGTAGGTCACTGCAATCCGATCGAGCGCTGCGAAATCGAGGCCCGCTTCGGCCATGACCTCGCCAATCATCGGAATCAGGCGTTCGGCATGGCCGGTCGCCATCGGCTCGAACCGCGAAGCGACGCAGCCCTCGTCAGCGCGGACCAGCGCCACCGAGCAGGCGTCGAAACACGTGTCGAGGCCGAGGATGTTCATGGGTGGGCAGCCTAAACAGTCCTGGCGGGATTTTCACCCCTTATGGTTGGCATGGTCCGGTCGGGACCTTTCGTTGAGCGGTATTCCGCGCTGGCCAAGTCTTTCTGCAATCCGCCGGAAAGCGTGCCCGCGAAATGAGCGGATGCCCGGCCCGCTATACAGGTCAAAGGGTTAGAGGATCGCGGCCATTTCCTCGAAGGTGAAACGCGGGCCACGGGGACGCAGACTTTCGGGCTTACCGTATCCGATATTGCACAAGAAGTTTGAGCGAATGGACGTACCTGAGAAGAACTCCCGATCGACGCCGGCGTTGTCAAAACCGGACATCGGCCCGCAGTCGAGACCGAGCGCACGCGCCGCCAGTATCAGATAGCCGCCTTGCAAAGTGCCATTGCGGAAGGCGGTCTCTTCGATCTTGGCGGGCTTGCCGGCAAACCAGCTTCTGGCGTCGGTATGGGGGAACAGCTTCGGCAGATGCTCATGGAATTCCATGTCGTGGGCGATGATGGCGCACACCGGCGCCTGCATGGTCTTGTCGGCGTTGCCGGCCGACAGGTGAGGCTTGAGCCGCGCCTTGGCTTCCGGCGAGCGGATGAAGTAAAAGCGTGCCGGCGAACAATTGGCGCTGGTCGGACCCATTTTAAGGATTTCGACCAAACGGCGCAGCTGATCTTCGCCGACGTCCTTATCGTGCCAGGCATTGAAGGTCCTGGCCTCGAGAAACAGCTGGTCAAGTGCGTCTTGTGTCAACGGTGTCGGGTTCGCCATGGTTGCTGGCTCCTGTTGAAAGCCCGGGATAGAGAGATGGGCCGAACAAGAAAAACCCCGCCGGAAAGGCAGGGTTCCCCGTTCGCGTGCATCGTCGTTCGCGATGCCGGAAACCACGTTGCGGCGATTACTGAACGGCCTGGACTTCCTGCACTTCGGGGCAGAAGTGGCGCAGCAGGTTCTCGATGCCATGACGAAGCGTCGCGGTCGACGACGGGCAGCCGGAACAGGCGCCGCGCATCTGCAGGTAGACGATACCTTCGCGGAAGCCATGGAACGTGATGTCGCCGCCATCCTGGGCGACGGCGGGCCTGACGCGGGTTTCGATCAGCTCCTTGATGGTCGAGACGATCTGCTCGTCAGCCGGGTCGTAGTTGCCCTGGGAGACGTCGTTGCCGCCGCCGCTGGTCAGCACGGGCGCGCCGGACATGAAGTGTTCCATGATGGCGCCGAGGATCGCCGGCTTAAGGTGCTGCCACTCGGCCTCCCCCTTGGTCACGGATATGAAATCGGAGCCGAGGAAGACGCCGGTCACTCCGTCGATCTCGAACAGCTTGACTGCAAGCGGAGATTCTTCGGCTTCGTCGGGGGCGCGGTATTCGGCGGTACCGGCGCTGAGGACTGAGCGGCCGGGAATGAACTTCAACGTCGCCGGATTGGGCGTTGCTTCGGTCTGGATAAACATCTTTGTCTTTCTCCCGGTTCGGGGAAGCGCTCAAGGCCTGCAAAACAGCAGGCGATGGTGACTCCGTTCTTTAGAACCATTCTAGAGGATGACTTAGGTCAGGCAAATCAAAATGTCGACCCCCGCCGTCGTAATTTCCAGTTTCTTCCCACATCGGGGCTTGGAACTTGGGAGACGGCGGCCTTCAAGCAAGGGCTTTGATGTAGTCCAGCGACAGTTGCCCCGGCACGACGGTGATCGGGATCGGGAATGCGCCTGCGGCCTTGCTGCCGACGAGCGTCGAAACGAGCGGACCTGGTCCCTTGGGATCGGTCGAAGCGCCAAGCACCATAATTCCGATGTCCTCGTCCTCGTCGATCGTCTGCATGATGGTGTCGACCTTGGAGCCTTCCTTGATGATGTCTTCGGATTCGACTGCCTCGAAGCCGGCCTGATTGAGCTTGCGCCGGTGCAGGCGGAACAGCGCCTTGGCCTTGTTGGTTTCTTCCTCGACGTGGATCTGGCGAACGCCCATCCAATGCTGATAGCCCTGCGGTTCGATCACATAGAGCATCACGAGCGATCCGCCGGAGTGTGCGGCACGGCTGGCGGCAAAATAGATCGCACTTTCGACTTCCGGGGCTTCATCGATGATGAGCAGGAATTTCCGCTGGTGGCCGGCTTCAAATGAGCGACGGGTTTTCATGGTCGGCACGCCAATTCTCTCAAGCGATTAGGTTTCCCGCACGCGCATTTCACCGGACGCGCAGGCGACAAGCCGGGATTGTCCATGAACAACCGCGTCGTGTCCACGACTAAGACGGCGCCCGGATCAAGCCAATAACGTCCTTGACTTCGCCCAGGATCGGTTCGGCAATACCGCGTGCGCGGTTGGCGCCGTCGACGAGAACGCGGTCGATTTCAGCCGGATCGGCCATCAGCCGGCGCGCTTCGTGCGCGATCGGCCCGAGGCGTGAAACGCACAAATCCGCAAGTGCCGGCTTGAATTCGGAGAACTGGCGGCCACCGAATTCGGACAGGACGTCCGCCTTCTGGCTGCCGGCAAGCGCCGCGTAGATGCCGACCAGATTGTCGGCTTCCGCGCGGCCGGCGAGACCCTCGATCTCGCTGGGGAGGGCTTCGGTATCGGTCTTGGCCTTGCGGATCTTCTTGGCGATGGTGTCGTCGTCATCGGTGAGATTGATGCGCGAGAGGTCGGAGGGCTCGGACTTCGACATCTTGCGCGATCCGTCGCGCAGCGACATGACGCGGGTCGCGGGGCCGACAATCACCGGCTCGGGCTGCGGGAAGAACTGGCCGTCCTCGTAACCGGCCGCCCGAATGCTGTCGGCGAAGTCATTGTTGAATTTCTGGGCAATGTCGCGGGCAAGTTCGAGATGCTGCTTCTGGTCATCGCCGACCGGCACGTGCGTTGCGCGGTAGGCGAGGATGTCGGCGGCCATCAGGTTTGGATAGGCATAGAGGCCGACGGAGGCGTTCTCGCGGTCCTTGCCGGCCTTCTCCTTGAACTGCGTCATGCGGTTCAACCACCCCAACCTGGCGACGCAGTTGAACACCCAGGCCAGTTCGGCGTGAGCGGACACCTGACTCTGATTGAAGAGAATGCTCTTTTCGGGGTCGAGACCGGCTGCGATGTAGGCTGCGGTCACCTGGCGGATGGCGTTGCGCAATTCGCCGGGGTCCTGCCAGACCGTGATGGCGTGCAGATCGACGACACAGTAGATGCATTCATGCGTCTTCTGCAGGTCGATCCATTTCAGCATCGCACCCAGATAGTTGCCAAGGTGCAGGCTGCCGGTCGGCTGCATGCCGGAAAAGACGCGTTCCTTGAACTTCATGGAGGAGGCTCCCCGGAACTTCGCGGCGGCGGCCCGATGGGCGCGCAGGAAATCCACTGGCGGTTTGAATCAGCAGCGGGTTATGGCCTGTCGGCGGTTGGTGCGCAAGGGCTGAACCGCTCTAAAGCGAAAGGCCCGGGAGACAAAGCTCCCGGACCTTTCAGACGCACAACAAATGGCGTCGATAGAGGGGCATAGCGTGTGGTGAGGGGCCACATGCCGCTTCTGGGGGGAGCGGGTCGCCGGCGCCTCCTCTTGATGAAGGCAACTGTACGCGGCACCGATTAAGAAGCCGTTTCCAGGCGTGCCAATTCCGCGAAAATTTTTCATGGGGGCTGGGGAACCGGGCGCATCCGAGCCGTGAAGGTTGCAGCGGCTTCGTTCGGATCCCGGGCCAGCGAGGCTCAGGCGCGCAGCTTCGCGAACTGGCGCAGGCTGAAGACGCCGGTCGCGAAGATCAACGAGAAAAAGACGATCCCGCCGAGAGCCACCAGACCGGTCAGTGCGGCGGCCTGGACCGGCAATGCGGCGGCGCTTGCCATGTAGGGGGCGAGCGGAGGTACTGCGAACCAGATCGCCGCCCCCATGGCAACGCTCGCCAATAAGATGAGCGGAAGATTGCGGGCAAGGCGCCGGTCGGAAGCGAATTCTCCGCTGCGAACGAGCGCGCCCCACAGCAACAGCGCATTGGCCCAGCCGGCAATCGAGGTTGCGAGCGCAATGCCGACGTGGGGCGGGTGGCCGAGTTGCTTGAAAAGATAGAAGAGCCCCAACGAACCGATGACGTTGATCACCATGTTGACGAACGCAAAGCGCATCGGCGTCCTGGTGTCCTCGCGGGCGAAGAAGGCCGGCTGGAACACCTTGATCAGGACAAATCCCGGCAGGCCCAGCGCAAATGCGGCGAGCGCCAGCGATGTCGCGTCGGTGTCGGCGGCAGTGAAGGCGCCGCGCTCGAAGAGGACGCGCACGATCGGCTCGGCGGCAACCGTCAAGGCAACGGCGGCCGGCAGCGTCAGCAGCAGCGCGAATTCCAGCGAACGATTCTGGCTGTCCATGGCGCTCTTGTGCTCGCCGGCCCTGAGTTTGCGCGCAAGATCGGGCAGCAGCACGACGCCGATGGCAACGCCGACGATGCCGAGCGGGAGCTGGTAGAGGCGGTCGGCATAGTAGAGGTAGGAGACGGCGCCGGCCTGAAGCGAGGCGATGACGGTGCCGACGACGATGTTGATCTGGGTGATGCCGCCGGCGATGATTCCGGGAATGCCGAGTTCGACGAGGCGCTTGACTCCTGGCGTGTAGCGCGGCCAGCGCAGTCTCAGCCTGAGCCCGGCGCGGCGGACGGCGATCCATAGCATCAACAGCTGGGCCAAGCCGGCGATGGCGACGCCGATCGCAAGAATGATCCCGGCGCCGAAGCGCTGCGCGAAGCCGAGCCAGATCGCCAGAGAGATCGCACTGATCAAGACGACGTTGAGGATAATGGGTGCAGCCGCGGCAGCCCAGAAACGGTTTAGCGAGTTCATTACGCCCGACAGCAGCGCCACCAGCGACATGCACAACAAGTAGGGAAAGGCGATCTGCGAGAGGAGAACCGCGAGATCGTATTTTGCCGGGTCGGTGATGAAGCCCGGCGCCAGAATCAGCATCAGCCAGGGCATGGCGAGCATCATCGCCACGGAGAACATCACCAACGTCGCGGTGAGCACCGAAAGCGCTTCTTCGGCGAAACGGCGGGCTTCACCCTCGCCTTCGCCTTCCAGGCGCCGGGCGAACAGCGGCACGAAGGCGGCGTTGAACGCACCCTCGCCAAACAGCCGGCGGAACAGATTGGGGAAGCGGAAGGCAACGAAGAACGCGTCAGCGACGACGCCGGAGCCGAGAGCGGCGGCGATGAGGATATCCCGGGCGAACCCGAGCAGCCGGCTGACCATCGTCAGGCCGCCGACGGTTGCGAAGGCGCGATAGAGCATGTGACGCGGATAACCTCACAACGATTGAGTCGCAAGCGCTGGTTTTGGCGACAGATCTTGCCCAGGCGATGTCCAATTCGAGGCCAGAGGCCCCAGTGTGATGATTCAGAAGTTCGCCACCGCCTGCGGCTAAGTTCAGAGCGAACTTCTGAATTTGAATCACACTAGAGACTCTATGATTCTAGTGTCCCTATTGTCTCCGAAGTTCGCTCGAGTGGTTGCCGCAGAGTGGAGGCGAACTTCGGAGACGGGACGCTAGCCATCCTCGTCCTGGATATCGACGATCTTGCCGAGCCGCCTGGATATTTCCTCGCGGCGCCGCTCGTTGTCTATCTTCTTGCCGGTCAGGTCGGTGACGTAGAAAACGTCGATGACCTTTTCACCGAAGGTTGAGATATGAGCCGACGAGATGTCGAGGGACAGATCGGACAATTCGCTGGTCAGTTCGTAAAGCAGACCTGAGCGGTCGCGGCCGGAGACTTCGATGACGGTATAGTGGTCGGACAAATCGTTGTTGACATCGGCGCGCGGATTGACGCTGAAAGCTTCGACGCGATGCTCGACGCGCCGGTTCGCGAGCACCTTCTGGACCCTCGCCTCCCCTTTCAGATAGCGCTCGATGGCGTCGCGAATGCGTTCGCAGCGGCGCTTTTCGTCGGCGTCACGGTCAAACTCGCGCTGCAGAAGGAACGTGTCGAGGGCGACCCCGTCGCGCGTCGAGGTAATTTGGGCGCCGACGATATCGGCGCCGACCGAGGAGCAGGCCCCCGCAAACAGCGACAACAGGCGCGGGTGATTCGGCGCCAGGATGGTCAACTCGGTGACCGCCGTGAATGCATCCGTCTTGTAGTCGATGGAGAGGCGCTCGCCCTTCGCTTCCGCGCGGTCCATGAAGAGCGCGTGTTCCAGATGCACGTCGGTTTCGAAGCGCAACCAGTAATCGTCGAAGAAGCGGCCGAGCTGGCTATTGACTGCCGGCTCCTTCCAGCCCTTGGCGCGCAACGCCGAACCCAGCGCGTCCTTGGCTTTCTCGACACGTTCGCGGTGGGCTTCCCGGGTGTGCCCGCCGGTCAGCATCGACTCCGTCTCATTGTACAGCGAGCGCAGGAGTTGCCCTTTCCATCCATTCCAGGTGCCCGGGCCGACGGCACGGATATCGGCGGCCGTCAGCATCAACAGAAGCTTGAGGCGCTCGGGGCTTTTGACGATGTCGGCGAAGTCGCGGATGGTGCGCGGGTCGGCGAGGTCGCGGCGCTGGGAGATGTTGCTCATCGTCAGATGCTCTTCGATGAGCCACGCAACGGTTTCGGTTTCCTCGGCGCTGAGCCCGAGGCGCGGGCACAACTCGCGGGCAATGCGGGCCCCGATAACCGAATGATCCTCGCGGCGGCCCTTGCCGATGTCGTGCAGGAAGGCGGCCACGTAAAGCACGGTGCGGTTCTCGATCGTCTTGATCAGCTGGGTCGACAGCGGCAATTCCTCGATCGAAACGCCGCGATCGATGTCACCCACCATCTCGACCGTGCGGATCAGGTGCTCGTCGACGGTATAGTGGTGGTACATGTTGAACTGCATCATGCCGACGACGCGCCGGAAGGGCGGAATGAAGCGTCCGAGCACGCCTGCGTCATTGAGCCGGCGCAGCGACAGTGCGCCCGTCTCGGCGTTGGTCAGCATCGCCAGGAAGAGCCGGTTGGCCTCGGGGTTCTCGCGCATCTGCTTGTCGACGAGGCGTCCGGACTGGCGCAGCAGCCGGATGGCGTTGGGATGCAGGAATGTCCCTGTCGCGGCGGCCTGATCGAACAGGCGCAGGATGTTCAGAGGATCGCGTTCGAAGACGCCGGCATCGGCGACATTGAGACGATCGTTGTCGATGCGGAATTCCGTGCGCGTGCGCACCTGGCGGCGCGTCTGCCAACTGAGCGGCGAGAGAACGCTGCGCAGGGTGGGAGCGGACTTGAGCTGTTGAATTTCGAGTGCGCCGCAGAGAATGCCGGTCAAATCGCCGACGTCCTTGGCGACCAGAAAATAATGCTTCATGAAGCGTTCGACGGCTCGCAGGCCGCCGTGGCGCTTGTAGCCGAGCAGTTCGGCCATCTGCGACTGGACGTCGAAAGACAGGCGTTCTTCGGGCCGCCCCGTCAGGAAGTGCAGGAAGCACCGCACCGACCAGAGAAACTCCTCGCAGCGTTGGAACGTCGTCACCTCTTCCTCGGTGAAGACGCCGGCGCGGATGGTTGATTCACCGACGTCCTCGCCATAGATCGCCTTCGAGAGCCAATGCAGCGTGTGCAGGTCGCGAAGGCCGCCCTTGCCGTCCTTGATGTTGGGTTCGACGCGGTAGCGGGCATCGCCGGAGCGCTGATGGCGGTCGTCGCGCTCGACCATCTTGGCATCGATGAAAGCGCGGACGTTGGCCTTGATGACCTGCCGGCGGAACTGATGTTGCAGTTCGGCGAACAGTCTGACGTTGCCGCCGATGAGTCGGGCGTCGATCATCGACGTCGCAATCGTCATGTCGGCCTTGGACAGCTGGATGCATTGCGACACGTTGCGCGTTGCGTGACCGACCTTGAATCCCAGATCCCAAAGGAGATAGAGCAGGCGTTCGCTGGCGTGCGCCTCGCCGCCTCCCGCCGCGCCCGGCATCAGGAACAACAGATCGATATCCGAGCCCGGAGCCAGCAGCCCGCGGCCATAACCGCCGGTTGCGACGATCGCCATGTGCTCGACTTCCTTGCGCTCGGCAGGCGTGCAGCGATAGGTGACGACAAGGTCGAACAACATGGTGATGAGATCGTCCTGGAAACCGGAGAGCCCGGCCGCGCAGCGCTTGCCCAATCCGTCGGCTTCCAACTCGGCGCGTGCCTGGGCGCGCGCGGCGGCGATCAACTTCTTGACGTGCGCGACAAAGTGGGGCCGGGCCTTGTCGGGTCCGCCGTCGGCGGTGACGATGCTCTTCAGTTCTTCTTTCAGCACGTCCGGGTCGAAATAGCGGGTCGGGGGCGGCGGATCGGCAGACCGCAGGACTTTCAGCATCATCAAGGTGGAGCCTGGAACCGGGCTTTCCATTATCGCTTTGGCCTTTGCTCAGTTTTCGGGTCGAAGCGCCTTTGCGCCGAGCGCATGGCGCGCGAGGTCATCTCAGTTACCGGCTTCCCGCAGTAGGGCCTTGAGCCTGTAGAGCGCGTCAAGGGCCGCCTTCGGTGACAGTTCATCCGGGTTGATCGATTTCAACGCGGATTCGACGGCCGATGGCGCACCACGCCCGCCGATCGGATTAGCGGGCCGGGCGGCGGCGAACAACGGCAGTTCGTCGAGAAGCATATCAGGTGTGCGGGCATTTTGCCTGTCGGCATCCTGAAGCAGGGCGAGGACTTCGCTGGCGCGGGCGATAACGCCCGCCGGCAACCCGGCCAGCTTACCGACCTGGATGCCGTAGGAGCGGTCGGCAGCGCCCGGCTTGACCTTGTGGAGGAAGATGATCTCGTCACGCCACTCCTTGACGTCGATGGTCACGTTGGCGACTTCCGGCAGGCGTTCGGCAAGCGCCGTCAGCTCGTGATAGTGGGTGGCAAACAGCGTGCGGCAGCAGCGCACTTCATGAAGGTACTCGACGCAGGCCCACGCAATCGACAAGCCGTCGAATGTCGATGTGCCGCGGCCGATCTCATCGAGGATGACGAGCGAGCGGTCGGTGGCCTGGTTGAGGATTGCCGCCGTCTCGACCATCTCGACCATGAACGTCGAGCGGCCGCGGGCAAGGTCGTCGGAGGCGCCGACACGCGAGAAGAGCCGGTCGAGGATACCGATGGAAGCGCGCTCGGCGGGCACGAACGACCCCATCTGTGCGAGCACGGCAACGAGCGCGTTCTGGCGCAGGAATGTCGACTTGCCGGCCATGTTGGGACCGGTGACGAGCCAGATGCGGGCGGCGCGGCTGTCGTCGAAGCCGGGCGGGCGGCTGTCAGGATCGACGGGCGGCTGGGCGTAGTCCTGATTGCCGCTCCCCGGCAGATCCGGAGCGCGGCCAAGTAGACAGTCGTTATCGATGAAAGGGCCTTCGCGGGCCACCTTCAGCGACTGCTCGACGACGGGGTGGCGGCCGCCGCGGATATCGAACGTCCGGTCTGGCAGAAGGGCGGGCCGGGTATAGTTCTCGCGCTCGGCGAGATCGGACAGCGCGGCTGCGACGTCGAGTTCGGCAAGGGCCGACGCAATCTCGCAGAGGTCGGTCTCGGCCTCCCCGATACGGCGGGCGAGATCGTTGAAGACGTCCTGTTCGAGGGCCAGCGCGCGATCGCCGGCGGTGGCGATGCGGCCCTCGGTCTCGGCCAGTTCGTCGGTGATGAAGCGCATGGCGTTGGCCATCGTCTGGCGATGGCGGAAAACCTTGTCGAAGGGGGCCGACGTCAACGGCCCGGCGTTACCCTGGGTGACCTCGATGAAGAAGCCGAGGATGTTGTTTTGGCGCACCTTGAGCGACTTTACCCCGGTCTCGTCACGGTAGCGGGCTTCGAGTTCGGCGAGGATCTGGCGGGCGTCCTCCTTGAGGCGGCGGGTGTCGTCGAGGTCCTTCACGAACCCCGGCCGCACGAAGCCGCCATCGCGGCGGTTGACGGGCAGGTCGTCGGCAAGCGCGGCGGTGAGCGCTTCAAGGAGCGAACCGGAGGCCCGTTCGAGGCGGGCGGCGATACCGACGAGTTCATCGGGTAGGCCCATGCCGCGCGCGCCGCCTGCCAAGAGGCCGGCGCAATCGGCGGCAGCGGCGAGTCCGTCGCGCACGCAGCCCAGATCGCGCGGCGAACCGCGCCCGAACGAGAGCCTCGAGATGGCGCGCGCGATGTCGGTTGCGGCGGCAAGCGCCTTGCGGACATCATGGCGCAGGTTCGGTTCGCCGATCAGGTAGGAAACGGCATCGAGGCGGGCGTTGATGGCGGCGATGTCACACAGCGGGCTCGATAGCCGGGCGGCCAGTTCGCGCGCGCCGGCCCCGGTCACGGTGCGGTCGATCGCGCCGAGCAGGCTGCCCTTTTTTTCGCCCGTAGCCGTGCGGGTCAGTTCGAGGCTGGCGCGGCTGGCCGGATCGATCAGCAGAACGGCATCACCGGCAGCGCGACGCGGCGCACGTATCACCGGCTTCCTGCCGATCTGGGTGAGGTCGACGTATTTCAAGAGCCCGCCGATGGCCGAAAGTTCGGCGCGGCTGAACAGTCCGAAGGCGTTGAGATCGGCGACGCCGAGACGCTGCTTGAGATCACGCTCGCCGGAACGGCTGTCGAAGTGCGCAGCCGGAAGGGGCGTCCGGGCCGCGGGGGACAGCGAGACGGCCCGCGCGAATGCGGCGTCCCCCGAAACGCTATCGGGGACCAGGAGTTCGCGAGGTGCGAGGCGGGCCAATTCGCCCGGGAGGTCGGTCTCGGAAGCCGTGCCGACCTCGAACTCGCCGGTCGAGATATCAAGGGAAGCGAGCGCGACAATGCGGAGGGCCGCTTTGCCGGCGGCGCTCTCAGGGCTTGGAAACAAAGCGGTCAGGTAATTGCGGGCGGTCGGCTCGAGAAGCGTTTCCTCGGTCAGCGTGCCCGGCGTCACCAGGCGGACGACATCGCGCTTAACGACGGCCTTGGCGCCGCGCTTGCGGGCTTCTGCGGGGTCTTCGAGCTGCTCGCAGACGGCGACGCGGTAGCCTTGGCGAATGAGCCGTTCGAGATACTCGTCGGCACGAACGACGGGAACGCCGCACATGGGAATGTCCTGCCCAAGGTGCTTGCCGCGCTTGGTCAGCGTTATGGCGAGGGCCGCGGAGGCGGTAACGGCGTCTTCGAAGAACAACTCGTAGAAATCACCCATCCGGTACCACAGGAGGCTGTCCGGGTTCGCCGCCTTGATCTCCAGGTATTGGGCCATCGATGGCGTGGCACCAGCGGCAACGGCGGCCTCGACCGCCGCGATCCGATCAGTTTCGCCCAGTGCCTCATTGGTCATTTTAGACTTCATTCGCGATCTTCGTTTCGCCAACTACTGGTCAAGTGTAGCGCACCTAACGTTTGGTACCCACTAGCGGCTGGCGTATCGACCAAACGTTAGATGTAAAAGCTACACTAGAATCATAGGCTTGCTAGTGTTCCTTATGGTTCCGACATTTGCTCTTAGACCTGCTGCAACGGGAAGAAAATGTCGGAACCGGAACACTAGGACGGAGAGTCATGCGGCCAGCCATAGCCTGCCTGCCCCCAAGGGGGAAACCCCGAGAAGCTTCGTCAACCGCGAAAGTTGCCTCGACCATTGGTCTGACGGGTATGTTGTGCCGTGCGGCTTTGCAACATATCGTGGCGCCGCACTGCCGCTGCCCGGTCCGCCGCCGTAACGTCGCTCGCGCGGACGACGCCTCCACTCCTGCCCTCTGGACCGCAATTCCCATGTCGCACCCCGGCCGCTTCACCGAAGCGCGTTTCACCCCTCAGGAAGCCTTGCAGTTCCACTCGCAAGGCAAGCCCGGCAAACTCGAGATCACGCCGACGAAGCCGCTTGCCACCCAGCGCGACCTGTCGCTGGCGTACTCGCCGGGTGTCGCCGTCCCCGTCAAGGCCATCGCCGACGATCCTTCGGCGGCCTATGACTACACCAACAAGGGCAACCTTGTGGCGGTGGTGTCGAACGGGACCGCGATTCTCGGGCTCGGCAATCTGGGGGCGCTGGCGGCGAAGCCGGTGATGGAGGGCAAGGGTGCGCTGTTCAAGCGATTCGCCGATATCGACGCGATCGACCTGCTGGTCTCGACGGAAGATCCGGAAGCGTTCGTCAATTGCGTCAAGTACCTGGGACCGAGCTTCGGGGGCATCAACCTCGAAGACATCAAGGCACCGGAGTGCTTCATCATCGAGGAACAGCTGAAAGAGCTGCTCGACATCCCGGTGTTCCACGACGACCAGCACGGTACGGCGATCGTCGTCTCGGCGGGCATCCTGAATGCCCTGAAGATCGTCGGCAAGGAAATCGGCGAGGTCAAAATGGTGGCAAGCGGAGCTGGCGCGGCCGCGCTTGCCTGCCTCAACCTTCTCGTCACGCTGGGGCTCAAGCAAGAAAACCTCATCGTCAGCGACATCGAGGGCGTCGTCTACCAGGGCCGCAAGGAACTGATGGACCGCTACAAGGAGCCGTTCGCGCGCAAGACCAAGATGCGGACGCTGGCCGAAGCCATCAAGGGCGCCGACATATTCCTCGGATTGTCGGCGGGCGGCGTCGTCAGCCGCGAGATGGTGGCGAGCATGGCCGAGAAGCCGATCATCTTCGCGATGGCCAACCCGGAACCCGAAATCTCGCCCGAAGACGTGTTGGCGGTGCGCAGCGACGCGGTGATGGCGACGGGCCGGTCGGACTATCCAAACCAGGTCAACAACGTCTTGTGCTTCCCGTTCATCTTCAGGGGCGCGCTCGACGTGCAGGCTTCCACGATCAACGACGCGATGAAGGTCGCGGCGGCGGAAGCGCTTGTCGAACTGGCGCGCGAGGACGTGCCCGACCAGGTGGCGCGCGCCTACCAGGGGCGACGGGCGATGTTCGGTCCCGATTACATCATCCCCGCGCCCTTCGACCCGCGCCTCATCACCGCCATTCCGCCGGCGGTTGCCAAGGCTGCGATGGACACCGGCGTGGCGCGCGCGCCGATCGCCGACATGGAACAATACGTGGCACGCCTCAGGGGGCGGCTCGACCCGCTGTCGGACTGGCTGCAGTCGATTTTCGAGAAAGTGCGCAGCGATCCGAAACGCGTCATCTTCGCGGAGGGCGAGGAGCCGGCCGTGATCCGGGCCGCCAACACGTTCTATTCGCAAGGTTTCGGACAACCGATGCTGGTCGGCACGGGCGCCAGGGTCAAAGAGACTTTCGAAGGTCTTGGCATCGCGCTGCGCCCCGAATTCGAGCTGCATGACACGCGCCTGTCCCCCTATGTCGAGGAGTTCACAGACTACCTCTACGAGCGCCTGCAGCGGCGCGGCTATCTCAGGCGCGACTGCCTGCGCATCGTGCAGAACGAACGAAATGTCTATGCCGCGCTGATGGTGGCGCACGGTTATGCCGATGCGATGGTGTCCGGCGTCACGCGCAGCTGGGCCGGCATCTTCAAGGATGTGCACCGTGTGCTCGACGTGGCCCCGGGGCGCACGGTCATCGGTGTGAGTCTGGCACTGTCGCGCGGGAGGGCGGTGCTGATCGCCGATACCTCGATCCACGACATTCCCACAGCCGACGAGATGGCGCGGATCGCCGTCGAGGCCGCGGGCGCCGCGCGCAGTTTCGGCATCGAACCCAGGGTGGCGCTGCTCGCCTACTCGACGTTCGGGCAACCTCGCGGCGAACGCTCGGACGACGTGCGCACGGCGGTGCGGATGCTCGACGAGATGGGCGTCGACTTCGAGTACGACGGGGACATGGCCGCCGACGTGGCGCTCAATCCCGAGCTCATGTCGCTCTATCCGTTCTGCCGGTTGTCGGACACCGCCAACGTCCTCATCATGCCGGCATTCCACGCCGCCTCCATCTCGACGAAGATGCTGCGCGAACTCGGCGGCGCGACCATCATCGGACCGATCCTCGTCGGGATGGAGAAGCCGGTGCAGATCTGCTCGCTGGGATCACGCGATTCCGACATCGTCAACATGGCGGTGATCGCCGCCTATGAAGCGGGCTGGTAGGCCGCGGGCGGTCGCACCGTGACGTTTCAGGACATGACATTGCCAGGTCCGACATGACCTTCCTCGACTGGCTGGCGATCGGCGCCTACGCCGTTTGCGTCCTGGCACTGGGCCTCCTCGTCAGCGGGCGCGCGGAAACAGAGACCGATTATTTTCTCGCCGGCCGCAAGGAGGGATGGTTCCCGGTCGCGGCGTCGACGTGGGCGACCAAGCTTTCCGCGCTGACATTCATCGGCGTGCCCGGCGTGGCAATAGCGGGCAACTTCGCCTACGTGCAGCTCTGGTTCGGCTCGTTCCTGGCGGCCTATCTCGTTGCGACCGTGTTCGTGCGCGAGTTCTACCGGCTACAGGTCGCGACGGTCTACGAATACCTGGGTTTGAGGATCGGACCTTGGACACGGACCAGCGGCACGCTGGTTTTCATCGTCAGCCGGTGTCTTGCAAGCGCTGTGCGGCTCGCTGGATGCGCCATTGCGATATCGGTATTCTTCGACCTCGGGCTCGTCGAATCGATCGGGCTTATCGCCGGCATCGCAGCGTTGTATGTCCTGACCGGCGGCCTGCGCGCGGTCATCTGGACCGACGTCCTGCAGCTCGCATTGTTCCTGTCGGGGGCTGTCGCGACGATCGTCTATGTCGGGCTGACGCTGCCTGAAGGGTTTTCGCAAATCGTTACGGCCGGCATGGAGGCCGACAAGTTCCGCATCTTCGATTTCCGCCTCGACATTGCCGACCCGGCGACGTTCTGGATGGGTAACCTTTTCGCGCTCGTCCTTGGACTTGCCACGGGTGGCGCCGACCAGGACATCGCGCAGCGCGCACTGGCCTGCCCGAATGCACGGGTGGCAGGCACCGCCGTCACCGCTGCGGGTGCCGCCGACCTCGTCAGCACGCTGCTGTTCCTCGGCGCCGGTGTATCGGTTTACGCCTACTACCAGGCCTTCCCGCAGGATGCCGTCAGCGCGTTGATGGGCGAGAACCGCTTCGACTACGTGTTTCCCCATTTCATCCGGCACGAGTTGCCGCCCGGCCTGCGCGGCCTGTTGATCGCGGGCCTCATGGCTGCGGCCATGTCGTCGCTCGATTCAGCTCTCAGCGGATTGGCCTCATCGGCCTATTTCGATCTCGGCCTGATGCGGCGGCGGCAATCCGGCGGACCGCTCAGCGGTCCACGCGTTCTGGTCGTGGTATTTGCCGTCATTCTTGCAGCAATCGCGATAGGGTTCGGAAGGCAGCCGTCGATCCTGTGGTTCGGGCTGCAGATCATGGGCTACACCTATGGCGGGCTGCTCGGACTGTTTGCTGTCGCCTTCTATCTGCGCGGCATCGCCGACGACGTTGCGAGCGTGATTGCAGTATTCTCCAGCATCGTCGTCGTTCTCATCGCAACGCAGTGGGGGTTCGGCTTCGGCCTGGGTCCGGTCGCCTGGCCTTGGGCCGTCATCATCGGCCTCGGGTGGACGTGTCTTGCCGCCGCGTTGATCGGAACCGTACGCAGGCACGCCGCCACCTGACGAGACTGGCGGACATTCTGGTGCAAAATTCGCAGATGTCCGCGCCGATGTCATTACGACGCCGCAATGCGACGTGCGAGTTGTTCGCCCGCATTGAGCAATTTCCAGGATCGGTCTTGGCCCGTATCACCGCCTACATGTTGGCCGTCATCGCTCTCGCCCTATCGGTGCAGGCGACTGCCGGACCTCCCGAACCGGTGCTCCTCGCCAAGCCACAACTGGCCGTTCCTGCAATGAAGCGTATCGAAGTCT
Organism: Alphaproteobacteria bacterium; assembly: GCA_018819265.1. GTDB lineage: Bacteria > Pseudomonadota > Alphaproteobacteria > Rhizobiales > Hyphomicrobiaceae > Filomicrobium. The sequence continues at coordinate 10,451 of JAHJQI010000172.1, read as the reverse complement.
CGCCTGAGCTCGCAGAAAGGGTCGGTCGCCAGGTGTGGCTCAACGAGACCGGGGGGAACCGCGATGCGATCACGGCGTGGAATGCTTCGGAAGACTTCGCTTCGCTTGGGATTGGACATTTCATCTGGTTTTCGCAGGGTCTCGAAACGCGCTTCGTCGAAAGCTTTCCTGCGATGCTCGAATTCCTGCGCGACCGTGGGGCGAGACCGCCCGAATGGCTCGACGTTACTCCCGTGCCGCCGTCTCCTTGGACATCGAAGCGCCAGTTCGAACGCGAGTTTCAGTCGGAGCGAATGACGAGCCTGCGGAAATTCCTGCTCGATACGTTCGGACTGCAGGCGCAGTTCCTCGCGCTCAGAATGCAGGAGGCGCTGCCGCGGATCGAAGCGAGCATTGCCGACAGAAGTACCCGCGTACATGTCCGGCGGCAGTTCAACCGCGTCGCCGACGCCTCGATAGATCTCTACCCGCTGATCGACTACATCAACTTCAAGGGCGAAGGGATCAGCGCGGCCGAGACGTTCCCCGGCCGCGAAACAGGCGAACCCGAAGGCTGGGGGCTGAAGCAGGTTCTCCTCGCTATGCAGGGGCGTTCAAGCGAGCCCGCCGACGTCCTCGGCGAATTCGCGGATGCGGCGGGCTTTGTCCTGAAGCGGCGCATCGCCAACAACCCGTCCGACAAGCGCTGGCAGGGCGGCTGGCTGGCGCGCGTGGAGACCTACCGCAGGCCGCTCGATCCGCGTTAGGGAGGGCAGTGTTCAATGCCCGTGCAAGGTGCATCCGTTTTTTGCGCCCGCTGCCAATTCTTTGAGCCGCATTGAGACGAATTTTCCTTGCGAAGGCCCTCAATACGAATAGGCTTGCCTTGCATTCTTCAAGATCGCGCTCGCGAACCGCAGTTCCCGTACCAGGAGTTCAGCCCATGACTTCTCGACGCACGAGTTCAATTTCCGCCGGCCTTTCATTTGCCTGTGCCATCGCCCTCACCGTCGCCAGCAGCGTTGCCGTGCTGGCCCAGGAAACGATCAACTACGGCGTCCAGCCCGCGACCCAGCCGATCTACATCGCGAAGGCGCTCGGGCTCCTCGCCGAGATCGAAAAGAAGCACAACGTAAAGATCGAATTCCGCTCGTTCTCCTACGGGGCTCCCGAAAACCAGGCCATGGCGGCAGGCGAACTGCAAATCGCTTCCGCCGGCATGGGGCCTGCGATCGTCGCTTCGGCGCGGCTGCCCGCAAAGCTGATCGCGATCTCGATCCTCGAGCAGACGGCGATCCTGGTGCCCATCGACAGCGAGGTCAAAACGCTCGCAGACCTGAAGGGCAAGCGCGTCGCGTTTCCTGGTGAGGGGTCGCAGCAATATCCGCTGCTGATCAAGGCGCTGGCCGACGCGGGCATGAAAATTTCCGACATCGAGCTGTTCAAGACGAAAGGCTCGGACGTGCCGACGCTGCTTCAGCAGAAATCGGTCGACGCCGGCATTACCTGGGACCCGCACGTTTCCAACGCGCTCGCCGCCGGCCACTCGCGGGTCCTCCTGAAGGCGGAAAAAATACTGCCGATCAAGGAAAAACACTACATCGGCAATGGCGAGTACGCGCGCGAAGACTTCATCGCCAAGTACCCCGAACTCGTCCAGGATCTCATCACCGCGAACGTGAAGGCGATCGAATTCATCGTGAAGGATCCAAAGAAGGCCGGGGAATACTGGGCCGAGCAAATCGGCTTCCCGCAGAAAGTCATCGATTACTCGCTGAGCGAGGGCATCTCCGTCTACTCGACCGACATCGTGCCCGGACAGGATACGATCGATGCTTACACAAAGTTCCTGAAGGATGCGAAGATCCTCAATGCCGACGACAACCCGAAGGTCGACGGGTCGTTCGCGACCAAAGCTCTTGCGGCAATCAAGTAGGATCCGGCAGCAACAAAGACAAAGGCACAGGTGCTGATGCGTGAGGGACGCGGACTGTTCGGGCACCTGCTGCCTTATCTCTACGCGGCGGCGTTCATCGTCGTTGTCTGGCAGCTCGTGGTGACATTGACGAAGCCGCACGTGTCGCTGCTGCCGCCGCCTTATCTGGTCGCGCAGGGCTTCTATGAACTTGTCGCCAGCGGCAAGCTGTTCGTGCATGCCGGCGTCAGTCTGGGCCGGGTATTTTCGGCGTGGTTCCTGTCGATGTTGATCGCGGTGCCGCTTGGGCTTGCCATGGGCCGCAGCCGGCTGATCGAGCGGCTGGCCGATCCGCTGATCGAACTGTTGCGGCCGATCTCGCCGCTGGCATGGATCCCGCTGGCGATTCTGTGGTTCGGAATCGGGGAATCGGGAAAGATCTTCATCGTCTTCATCGGCACGTTCTTCCCGACGCTGCTGGCGACGGTGGCAGGCGTCAAGGGCATCGAGCCGCACCTCATCCATGCCGGTCAGGTGTTCGGTTGCAAGTCGCAGTTTTCGCTGTTTCGCAGAATCGTGCTGCCTGCGGCGCTCCCCAGCATCATCACAGGATTGCGCATCTCGTTTGGGACGGGATGGGCTGCGATCATCGCAGCCGAACTCGTCGCCGCCCGCTCGGGCCTCGGCTACCTGATCGCCAACGGCATGGAGATCCTGCGCGCCGACCAGGTGCTGGTCGGCATGATCGCCATCGGCATTCTCGGCGTCGCCTTTGATGCGGGTCTGCGCTACGTCGGGCGACGTTTGACCTGGGAAGGTGCAGCGTGAGCGAACCGCACAACAGTTCCCAGCCGGGCAAGAGCATCACGGTCAATGGCGTCAGCAAGATCTACCAGAGCCGGGGCGGCGGCGAGGTGGAGGCCTGTCGCCGGATCGACCTCGAAATCGAGGCCGGCGAGTTCGTCGCGATCGTCGGTCCGTCGGGGTGCGGGAAGTCAACGTTGCTCTACATGATGGCCGGATTCAGCGCCCCGACATCGGGCCGGATCCTGTGCGGCGGCGTGCCGGTCAGCGGTCCGGATATCGAACGCAGCATGGTGTTCCAGAACTATGCGCTGTTCCCCTGGCTCAACGTGCGCGGCAACGTGGAATTCGGGCTGGAGAACAAGGGCGTGCCAAGAGACGTGCGCACCGAGAAGGTTGACCGCCACCTGAAGCTGGTCGGCCTTTCCGAGTTCGCCGACAAGCACATCAGCGAACTCTCCGGCGGCATGAAACAGCGCGTCGCGATTGCCCGCGCCTTTGCGGTCGAGCCGGGCGTGATCTTGATGGATGAACCGTTCGGCGCGCTCGATGCCCTGACCCGCCGGTTTCTGCAAAGGGAGCTTTTACGCATCTGGCGCGAACAGGCCTGCACCGTTGCCTTCGTCACCCATTCGGTGCCCGAATCGATCTTTCTGGCCGACCGCATCGTCGTCATGTCGGCGCGTCCGGGCGAATTGAAATCGATGATCGACGTCGATCTGCCACATCCAAGGGATTCGACTTCGGATGGTTTCCGCGACCTCGAGCGGCGCATCTATGCCGATCTCGACGAAGAACTCGCCAAGACGTTCTCGGCCGAAGGCCTGCTCGGCTGAACATTCGAATTGCCGTCGGAGCGCTGGCGCAATCGATCCCGATGTTTGCGGCGAGGCTGGCATTCGGCAGACGCTGGCTTCGCACTGCACAAATCCGCCATGATTCCGACTCGGTTATGCCGCACGCCGCGACATAGACTTCACGAATCGTTGCCAGGGGAACCAAAGTTCTACGTAACTCGTTCCATCTGCGGCGTTTATCGACTGTGCGAAACTGCCGCGCAGTCGCCCGCACGCAGCAGGAGTAGATTGCCGGTCTGACTCGCCGGACGCCGATGCCGCGCCGATATCTTGCGGCGCAGCATAAGTGGCGGCATTGCCGGCGCGGATCGTGGACGATGGCGATCCGGCTACTGAATCGCATCTGCCTGCGTCCAGGAGGCGCAAGCCAATGAGTGACAAATCCCACTTTGATGTAGCGGTGCGCGGTCGCGATATCCGGCTCGATTTCTTTCGCGGACTGGCGTTGTTCATCATCTTTATCGCGCATGCGAAGATGAACCCCTGGGCGGCCTACACGCCCGGCAAATTCGGTTTCTCCGACTCTGCGGAAATTTTCGTTTTCTGTTCGGGGCTGGCTTCGGCGCTGGCCTACGGAAAACTGTTCGACGACCGCGGCCTGCTCGTGTGTTCGGCACGAATTGCCCACCGCTGCTGGCAGGTCTACTGGGCCCACATCGGGGTGTTCCTTGCGGTGCTTGCCGTGATGATCGGCGTCGACATGTGGCTGGGCACAGGGGATGCCTATGTCCGCGGGCTCGATCTGCACCACGCCCTTTCCGGCGATATCGCGCGGGCTATGCTGGCGCTGATGACGTTGACCTACGTGCCGGGTCTGTTCGACATTCTGCCGATGTACATCGTGCTGCTGGCGATGGTGCCGCTGGTGCTGGCAATTTCGCGGCTTGGAACATACGCCGTGCTGGCGTTTATCGCCGTAGTCTGGGCGATCGGCAACGCGCGTCTCATCGAGTTGCCCGCAGAACCGTGGAGCGACAAGGCTTGGTTCTTCAATCCGCTGGCCTGGCAGCTTGTCTTCTTTACCGGTTTCGCCTTCGCGCGCGGCTGGCTGCCGGCACCGCCGGTACGCCGCTCAGCGGTGATCGCCGCAGCGGTCCTGCTCGTTATCATGGTGCCATTCGCCTACGATCCGGTCGCGCTTTCCCTCCCTTACGGACAAGCCATCCGCGACGCGCTCGCCCCCTATTACGACAAGAGCAACTTCGCGCTGTTGCGCTACGTGCACTTCCTGCTGCTCACCTACGTCGCGTATGCGGCTGCCGGGCCGGCGGGGGCAACGCTGGTGCGCTGGCAGAATTCCGGCTGGCAAACCGTCGTGAGGGTGGTCAGCTGTGTCGGCCGCCAGGCGCTGCCGGCATTCCTTGCAGGCGTCATGCTGTCGACGTTGTGCGGGGTGGCGCTCAACCTACTGGGACGCGGCGCGATCGTCACGCTGTTCGTCAACCTGTGCGCTTTCGGCATCATCATCGCAGTGGCCTATCTGGCAGCATGGTTCAAATCGCCGCCATGGTCGAAGCCGCGGTCTGTCGCGGCGCGGCGCCAGGAGGTGCCGGAGACGACGCAACCCGGCCCGGGATCGGGTACCCGGCTTGCTGCATGAACCTGCTGATGGACTGGCCAAACCGACTTCGCGTACATCGAGCGACCTGAGACCAGGACCGATCTTTCACTGACCGCCCTGCAATGGCATGTTGCGAAGGTCGTGGCTTGGATCTCGCAAACACACCGACATTAACCCTTTGCCGATTTCGCTCTCAATCGGGCGTGCCTTCGGACCCGCCGGATTCTCTTGGCGGACCCGGAGACGCCCGTTTGCGACGCGGCGCCGGAACTTCGCAATTTCCTGCTCAATTATTTCGACGGGTTAACGAACTGGTCGCCGAATCATTCCAGGGTGGCCGGATCGAGTGTGGCTCATCTGCGACAATCGAAAAACAGAAGTTCCTCGATAGCGGGGCAATTGGCCAGAACCGTTGAGCCTGGGGTTGCCGCATGCAGGTCCTGGCGTCACAGTTCGGGCGACGTTGCCGTATCCGGGGCGACAACGTTTTGGTGCGGCTGAAGCGGGCACGCTGACAGCCGACGCCGCCGGGGTCTCGAACCGAGCCAAGAGCAGAAGCACGAGAACAGGATATTTCGTCATGCCGTTTCTTTTCAAACTGCGCAGCGCAGTCGTCGTCGCCGCCCTCTCCGTGACCATAGCCAGCCTTGGAAGCACCAGCGCTTCGGCGCAGGACCTGTTCGACTTCCTGTGGTCGGGCGGATCGCAGTCGAGCGTCGCGTTCTCACCGAAATACGAACCGGGCCAGATCATCGTCAGCTTCGGCGACCGCAAACTCTATCACATTCATTCGCGCGGCGAAGCTACGAGCTACCCGATCGCGGTGCCGCGTCAGCAAAGCCGCTGGTCGGGCGTGACGCGGATCTCGCAAAAAAGGGTCAACCCGGGCTGGACGCCGACGCCGGAAATGCGCCGCGAAAACCCGAAGCTGCCGGCCCACGTTCCCGGCGGTCATCCGCTCAATCCGCTCGGCAACCGCGCCTTGTATCTGGGTTCAAGCCTCTACCGCATCCATGGCACCGATGCCCCGTGGACCATCGGCTCTGCGGTCTCCAAGGGCTGCATCCGGATGTATAACGAGGACGCGGCCCATCTTTACGCGCGCGTCAACGTCGGGACCAAGGTGACGGTCACCTGGAAGACGTTCACGAGCTACTAGAGCGCGTTCACTTTTGATGGACTCGCAGCCGCGCTCCGATGGGCAAGGGAGCGAAAATGCGAGATCGTTTCTGCTTAGAGCGGGAACGTTCTAGAAGGATTTCGGCGGCGTGCCGAGAAGGTCGGCGACCCTGGGCACTTGATGCAGTGCCCAGTTGAGTTCCTGGCGCTCAAAGGCACTCAGTTCGCCAAGAGCTACGGAATTCGACAGCTTGTGGCCTGTGGAGATATCGCGAAGCTGCTGGCGCAGGATCGCTTGAAGAAAAAACCTGTGGCTCTCCAGCAAATCGGTGACAAGGGTCGTCGAAATACCCTCGATCTGAGCGGCGGCTGTGAGCCTGTTACGGGTCGAGCGCTGCCTGATGGCATGGCGCAATGCGAGAACGCGCGCGGATGAGAAAATCGGCATCAGGCCGAAGCGCTTGAGGTCGATGCGACCGTCAACCAGCTTCACCCGGCCGGTCCAGCCGAACGGAGTGTCGGAATCGGTCGCGCTCAGCGCCAGCAGGCTCTGGAAGGAGCGGGACTGTCCCGCGTGGGCAACGGCATCAGACCAGACCTCTTCAAATAGATCCGGCTCGCCGTGCACCGTGACGGCGTCGAAAAATATGTCGCTGGAAAGGATGTTCTCCGGCTTGTTGCGCGCGATCCAGGATCTCGTTGTCGCCTTCCATCGCTCAACGTTCATGCGCCATGCCGCGTTCGAGGCCATGACGCCGCCCTTGCAATATACAACGCCGGCGGCATCGAGGTAATCGGCGACACGTTTGCCGAGGCGTTCGAACCATGCGTCCACGTCCTTGCCGCCGGGGGGCTCCTCATATACGATGGCGTTGTCCTGATCCATTGCCAAAAGGCTTTCGCCTCGGCCACCAGAGCCCAGTACCATCATGGCATAGCGCGAGGGGGGCGGGCCGAACCCTTCGGCGGTCAAAGCCTGCTCGGCAAGCTCGCAGGCCCGCCTGGTCATGGCGCGCAACTCGCGCGAGATGACGGCGGTCGTATCCCTGACATCGACCTCTTCGAGATCCAAGGCTCTGGCGACCTTCGGCAGGTTGAGCCAGATCCGCCCGAGTTCGTCCGGTGATGACGCCTTCTCAATGCTGAGGCCGAGCGCCACGGCGTCGTCGGTACGCCCGCGCAGCAGGTCGCGGGCGCTGAGCGCGCCGACCAGCCGGCCCTCTTCGTCGGTGACGCCAAGATGGCGAAAGCCGCGCGAAGACATTATCGCCAGTGCCCGGTAGACGAACTCGTCGCGCGCGATCGTCACAAGGCGGGGGGCGGCGACTGTCCTCACAGGCGCGTCGAGTACGGCTGCATCGTCACGGGCAAGCGCTCTCAGCACGTCGCGCTCGGTGATAATGCCGACCGTCCCGTTTTGCGTGCCCTCCACGAACAGCGAACTGACCTTGGTCTCCGCCATCCGCTTGAGGGCCGCCCGCAACGGGGTATCGCCAGAAATCGCGAGCGGCGGGGACTGCATCAGTTCGCCAACGCGGTGGCGGAAAGCGAAGCTGTCGATGCGCGCAAAGTCGGCAATGCTGCCGGCGGTGTCGGCCGGGGTTGCCGCCGTCACCCAGCCGGCCGCTCCTTCGGTCTGAGCATTCTGACCGGTTCTTTGATCGATGGCCCGCTCGGCCTGGGCAAGGGTACGAATGCCCTTTTCGCGCAGCATCGGAAGAACCGCCTTGAAGATCGCAGCGGCGAGTTGGGCGTCGGCGAGAGCGCGGTGCCGGTCCGATACGGCGATCAAAAAACGGGCGGCCGCCGCGTCCAGAGACAAGGACCCAAGGGCAGGCGAGAGGAATTCCAGAAGATGGCGGACATCGAGAGACCGCGGCGCGGCCCAGGCCAAACCGTGGCGCTCATGCTCCGATTTCAGAATCGCGAGATCGAAGCCGATGGCAAATCCAACGACAACTGCGGGTCCCGCCCACTGCCCGAAACCTCTGATGGCCTGTGTGAATGGTGGCGCGCCAGCCACATCGGCATCAGAGATGCCGTGTACGGCGGTCGAGACCGCAGGTATCGGAACTCCCGGGTCGACGAGGGTAGAGAGATTCGGGGCGGCTCCCTGAGTGCTGGCGGAAAGGCGCACGGCGCCAATTTCGATGACCCGCGCAGTGGTAACGTCGAGACCGGTCGTCTCAAGGTCAAGCGAAATGGCCGGTAGTGCCGCCAATGGCGTTGCGCCGATGCCGGCTGGCAGGCTCGCGAATGTCATGGCATCCCCCCCAGCGGTTCATTCGACCAACCAATCCCGGCATACGGCGTCGGTGTCCATGCGCTCCGTCAAGGTTTTGCGGATTTCTATCCAGCGGAAACGGATCGAATTGCGGACGATCTCGCTGTCATCCATCATGAATTCCTCGACAACCGGCGCATACCGAACCAGCGCCTCGGGACTGCGCACGAATGCCGTATCGCGATACGCGGCCTTTTCCCAATCGGTAGCCTGGAGCCTCAGATTGAACTTCGCGGCGGCATCCGCGGGAATGTGAATCCGGTCCCTTGGCGAGATCACATCATCGATCGCGCGCTCGTAGCAGAAGGTCGCAAAGGTCGATTTGGCGGCTCGCGAAAGAGTTGCATTTTCAGCCGCTTTCGCAACTGCGAAAATGGTCAGATCGTCGACGCAGGCAACCGCCACCTTGACCGCCGCAATTCTTAGTGTGGCAGAGAAGTCATCATCCTCGAAATAGCGCTGAAAGCTCGTTCCCATACGCGTCTTCATATAGCCGTAGAGTGTCGTCTGGGCGATATATGCCGACCGCGATCCAATAAAATCTATAAGGTTTTCAACCGTTTCAATTGGTGTTTTTTGAACCGACGGGATGATCAGCCCGACCATCCGGCGGAACTCATGCGATAGCGCGCCCAGTACTCCGCCCACATTCGCCAACCGCTTATTCTCCTGCACGGACCACGACTAAGGTAACGATTGTTGACTTTCCGCTTATCAAGTTAGCATGTTCCGAAGCGGGCGTCAGGTTGGCCCCGTGATAAAAAATCTCGGGAGGAGATGCAAATGTCCAATGATGTTGCAGAACGCAACACACAGCACTGGGCGAAAACCAGAAGCCTGACGATCTTTATTCTGACGCTCTGGTTTATCTTCGGCATGGTGCTGCCGTGGTTCGCAAGAGAGCTCGACCAGATCGTGATATTTGGTTGGAAGCTTGGCTACTACTTCGTCGTTCAAGGCTCGCTGATCGCGTTCGTTGTGATGATCTGGTACCAGAACTGGCGCCAGGATCAGATCGACCGCGAGTTTGGCGTCAACGACGAATAGGGGGGAGTGCACTATGGCTGTTCAAGACGTGCCGAAAGGCGCCAAATTTACCGATAGACTAGGTTTAGTCTACGGGGTCTATACCATCGGATTCCTCGTTTTCTTTGCCCTGATGGCATACCTGGAAACGATCGGATTCGAAGCAAAAACAATCGGCATCCTGTTCTTGTGCTTCACGATCGCCATCTACGCGATCATCGGCTACCTGTCGCGTACCATGCAGGCGGAAGCCTACTACGTCGCGGGCCGCGAGGTGCCGGCGCTGTACAACGGCATGGCGACCGCAGCCGACTGGATGTCGGGTGCATCGTTCGTGGCGCTCGCCGGCGGCATCTACTTCGGTGGCTACCCCTACCTCGGGTTCGTTATCGGCTGGACCGGCGGCTACGTGCTCGTCAACTCGCTGATGGCGCCCTACTTGAGGAAGTTCGGCTGCTATACGGTTCCCGACTTCATCGGTACGCGCTACGGCGGCAACATCGCCCGCCTTTGCGCCGTGATCATCCTGGTTGTCGCCTCGTTCACCTACGTGACGGCACAGATCAACGCGACGGGAACGATCGCATCGCGCGCACTCGGCATCCCGTTCGAAGCCGGCGTGTGGTTCGGCCTTCTCGGCATTCTGCTTTGCTCGATGCTTGGCGGTATGCGCGGGGTGACCTGGACGCAGGTGGCACAGTACATCGTGCTGATCATCGCCTATCTGGTGCCGGTGATCTGGATGTCCAACAAGCAGGGCTTCGGCTACATCCCGCACTTCAACTACGGCGACGCCGCGCTGCGCGTCCAGGAACTGGAAGCTCAGTACGGACTCACTGCCGCGGCAACAAAAATCGCCGGCCTCAATGTGCTGACGACGCCGCACTTCGATCCGCAGGGCGGTCT
>JAHJQI010000171.1 GCA_018819265.1 Alphaproteobacteria bacterium | reverse complement strand
CGGCGGTCTTCATGCCGGCGGCCTGCTCCTTCAGGATCGCAATGATCTGTTCTTCTGAAAACCTGCTCTTCTTCATCGTCCGTCTCCTCTCAGGGCGACAGACTCTAGCTCAGATCGAGGACCTTTGAAGGGGCAAGGTCAAGGGGTCGCTGGATCGCTCAACCCACTTCTCCATGGTTTCCATTGATATGCCTGAGACGGCGTGCAGCTGATCTACAACTTGTTGTTTGCTAGTTTTCCTGCGAGCAGACCGATACTCGATGAAAGCGAGGATAGAGCATTGACTGAGCCAGATCCTCGTTTCCTTGTTGACGCGTTTCGCTCTTTCGATATCCGCTTTTTTCAGTTCCGGAGCTTCAAGCAATGCTAGATTTTCAAGCAAACGGAGCAGTGTGACTGCATGGGAGGATCGAATGCTTGCTAAGTACATAAAAAATCTAGTTATGCATTCTCGGATAGCTAGCCGTTCTAACTGTGTGTAATCGTAAGAGTTAGTTTCTTTATCGAGAAGGAGTTTTCTCCCAACTGAAACCGCTTCGCTGCGGGTTCCGTCTATCGTGAACCTCCCCTTGTTCTCGCCAACAATAGGATCAACAAGGTCGAGTTCATCAGGAAAAAAATCCGTTTGTAGGAGACATTTACCCGCAACGTTCTCGAAGAATTCATTGGTGTCTGCCAGTAGAAAAGAAACAAAGTTCAATATGCTGCACGTCTCATTGTTCAGCATCGATTTTGGGCTTCGCGAGATTGGCAAGTCACCTGGATCTCGTTCGTCTATGAACGCGTCAACGCGGTCTTTAAGGAACTCTCTGAGCACTTCTGCATCAGGACGCCTCATGGCGATTTCTTTGCCCCAGGAGAGGTGACAATCCGTCAGCGGCGACAGTGTCACTCGGATGAATGATACTGAAGAATGTCAGTCAAAAGGTGATTTCCGTTGACAGCTAGGACCATAACCGTAGTTCGGATCCTCGGCGAAAATCAAGTCTTCCTGATTACCGATGAACAAACTCGGCTGAAGCTAGTGTTGAGGGTTTAGCGTCGGCATCGAGTCCTAAACGGTGGATAACCTAAATTTCATCAACTGCGTACTCATTGCGTACCGAAGCGGAAATATAGTCACCGAGTTGACAGCAGATCGCAGCTTGGTCGCGCGGGATAATCACTTGATTATCAATGACTTAAAAATGGTCGGAGCGGGGAGATTTGAACTCCCGACCCCCAGTCCCCCAGACTGGTGCGCTAACCAGGCTGCGCTACGCTCCGATCATCCCGCGATGCGGGAAACCTGTTCTGCCTGTTTCATGGCCCATGGTCAATGTCTGTCGTGAGAACAGCAACATCCGATCGGGCGGGATCGCAACGGGCTATACCCGGATCGGATGTGGTTTCGACCATGCGCCTTAGCCGGCGGCGCGCGCGCGGCCGCGCTTCACGGGCGGCGTACCGAGAAGTGCCGAACGGCAGGCCTGCAACTCGTTGATGGCGCGGTTGAGGGCATCGACGATGGAGCCTTCCCTGGCGGCGACCGCCGGCTGCTTGCGTGCCCGCGCCGGAGCCTTCGATGCTGTCGGTTTGCCGGTTCCATCGGCGGGTTTGCCGGCCGTGGCCATTGCGGGGGCCGGGCGCGCCGCGGCCGTCGCGGCGCCAGCCTTTTCGCCTGAGCGAGATTTGCCGCCGGCCTTTTTGCCCGGCTTGCGCTCGCCCATTTCCTTGACCGTATCGACGCCGCGTTCGCGCAGGATCTTCTGGACGCCCTTGATGGTGTAGGCCTCGGCGTGCAGCAGATGGCAGATGCCCTTCAGCAGCGCCATGTCCTCGGGTCGGTAATAGCGGCGTCCGCCGCCGCGCTTCATCGGTTTGATCTGGGGGAACTTCATCTCCCAGAACCGCAGCACATGCTTGGGCACCTCGAGTTCGTCGGAAACTTCGCTGATTGTGCGGAAGGCCGTCGGTGCCTTGCTCATGTTGTTTCCTGCCTGGGCATTTGAGTTTGCGGGTTGTTGGAGTATCCGCATGTGCGCGCTCGCCGACACTGAATTCCACCGCATGACGCCGTACGGCGGTGGCGCCGCCATTGGCGCGTGGCTGGTCGCGAAAGCGGCATGCCAGGCGCTCCGCGGGCAAGTACGACTCAAGCAACGGCCTCGTTAGATTAAACCACGATCAAACCCACTCTGAACAAGGGGTTGGAAAGTATTCCTCAGAAATATTTGAAAATCGGGGCGGCGCCGCGGCAGGCGTGATCGCACCGCGCATTTATTGGCGCGGCGTGAGCGAGAACTTATCGTGAAATGCGGGTGCTCACAGTGAGTTTATTCAGCGGCCTTGGGGCGCTGCATGCCTGTGTTTATTCGGTCCTTCATGATGTTGCTCGGCCGGAACACCAGCACTTTGCGCGGGGTGATCGGCACTTCCGTGCCGGTCTTCGGATTGCGCCCGACGCGCTCGCCTTTTTCACGGATGCCGAACGAGCCGAATGAAGAGAGCTTCACCGGTTCGCCGCTTGCAAGGCAGTTTGAAATTTCCTTGAGCACCAGTTCCACGAGTTCCTGCGACTCGTTACGCGGTAACCCGACCTGGCGCACCACCGCTTCGGCCAGATCGGCTCGCGTTAAAGTCTTTATTGTCATGGGTTGGCCTCCCCAGCACTACCAATCGGCAGCGATGCTAGATCGGAAGCGCCGGGCGGTCAATGCCGGATTTCTGCAAGCGCCTGATATTGCGCGATAATCCGGGGGAGCAAAGAAGGCGTTGAGAGTTTGGGCGTTGGCCCGGCTGCGCCGATCGAGTTGGGTCGTCGCAATCGATCACCAGCGTGCAAGCAGGGCGCCCCACGTCAGCCCGCCGCCCATCGCTTCCATGAGAACCAGCTTGCCTTCACTGATGCGGTGCTGCTCGAAGGCATAATTGAGGGCCAGCGGGATCGAGGCCGCCGAGGTGTTGCCGTGCTTGTCGAGGGTAATGACGATCCGGTCCGCGGGAACGTTGAGTTTCTTGGCGATGCCGTCGAGAATGCGCTTGTTGGCCTGATGCGGCACGAACAGATCGATCTCGTCGGCAGCATATCCCGTCGCCAGCAGTGTCTCTTCGATGACGCCCGAAATCTTTTGTACGGCATGCCGGAATACCTCGCGCCCGTTCATGCGCAAATGGCCGACCGTCTTGGTCGTCGAGGGACCGCCGTCGACGTAGAGGAGATCCTCGAAGCGGCCGTCGGAACGCAGGCGCGTCATGATGATGCCGCGGTCGTTGCGGTCGCCGTGCTGCGGCTGGGCTTCGAGGACGACGGCTCCCGCGCCGTCTCCGAACAGGACGCAGGTGCCGCGGTCTTCCCAGTCGAGGATTCGTGAAAAGGTTTCCGCGCCGACCACGAGGGCGCGGCGCGACTGGCCGGCTTTGAGGAAGTTGTCGGCGCAGGCCATCGCGAAGATGAAACCGGAACAGACGGCCTGGATGTCGAATGCGGCGCCCTTGGTGACGCCTAGCAGGTTCTGGATATGCACCGCGGTCGAGGGGAAGGTGCGGTTGGGAGTCGCGGTGGCGCAGATGATGAGATCGATGTCGACCGGGTCGATGCCGGAGCGGATGAGCGCCTGACGTGCAGCGGCGGCTCCCAGATCCGCGGTGGTCTCACCCTCGGCGGCGATGTGGCGCTGTTGAATCCCGGTGCGCTCGACGATCCACTCGTTGCTGGTGTCGAGGAATTTCGCAAGGTCATGGTTGGTCATGATCTTTGCGGGAACATAACCACCGACGCCTCTGATCATCGAGCGAATGACTGCCACTTCGTCCTCTTTGACTTTTTAACCGGCGATGCCGGCTGGAGATGGGCCGGTGCTGCCAATCGCTGCCGGCCTCAGTTGGGCGTTAGGCGCTCCTTCAAGAGTGCGCCCATCAATCAGCCAGCTGGCGCAAATGCAAGAGCTTCGCCTCTCATATTCTACTGTGTCGGCTTATTCTGCGGCGTTTTGCCCAATTCGATGATGGAACGCCTCAAGATCGGCCGCAAGACGTTCAATGAGACCCGTTTGCGCCATCTCGTAGCCGAGATCGACGGCACTGGCAAAGCCCAGCGGATCCGTGCCGCCGTGGCTTTTGATGGCGATTCCGTTGAGCCCGAGGAAGGTTCCGCCGTTGACCCGGCGCGGGTCCATCTTGTGGCGCAACACCTTGAATCCGCCCCGCGCCAGCACCGCACCGGCCTTCGAAAGCCAGGTGCGGCGCATGGCGTCCTTCAGGTATTGACCGATCTGCCGGGCGGTGCCTTCTGCGGTCTTGAGCGCGATGTTGCCGGCGAAGCCTTCAACGACGACGACGTCGACGATGCCTTGGCCGATCTGGTCGCCTTCGATGAAGCCGCGGTAATCGAGGGGCAGGCCGGTCGTTTGTTTGAGCCAGGCATGCGCTTGGCGGACTTCCTCGTCACCCTTGATTTCCTCGACGCCGACATTGAGGAGGCCGACGGTGGGGTTTTCGAGGTGGAAGAGCACACGCGCCATGGCCGCGCCCATCAGGGCGAAATCGCAGAGCTGGCGGGCATCGGCACCGATGTTGGCGCCGACGTCGAGGACGATCGATTCCGAATTGATGGTCGGCCACAACGCCGCGATCGCCGGCCGCTCGATGGCCGCCATCGGTCGAAGGATGAGCTTCGACATGGCCATCAGTGCGCCGGTGTTGCCGGCCGAAACGGCGACATGGGCCTCGCCGTTCTTCACCGCCTGAATCGCTTCCCACATGCTGGAACCCTTGCCGCGGCGCAGAGCCTGGCTCGGTTTCGCATCCATGGCGATGACGGTGTCGGTGTGGACGATGCGGCTTGAGGCGGCGAGTTCCGCGTGTTGGTCGAGTTGGGCGGCGATAGCGGCCTTGTCGCCGTAGAAGATGAAATTCATGGCCGGATGCCGGGTGCGCGATATGGCGGCTCCGGGCACGACGACACCTGGGCCGTGGTCACCGCCCATTGCGTCAAGCGCGATCGTCCGCTGCGCTACCATGCGGTTTCCTGGCCTCTCGAATATTTCAGTAATGGGGCGGGCGAAGCTTGATCATCGGCGGATTTTCACGCGCGCGGGGGTGGTGTCCCGGGGCGGCTCGGAACATAGCCGATCAGGGGCGGGAAACAACAGATTTGTCAGGAAGGATCGGCGTCGGACGCCTTCAGCCGGGCAAGGGCTGCGAACGGGTGCGGGCTTTCTGCGTCGTCGACTCCCGGTTCGAGCGGTGTGTCGAGAGTGGCGTCGGGTGCGCGCGGATAGGGGTCGATGCTGGCCGCGATGGTCTCGTAAATGATGCGTCCGGCTTCGATTTTGTCATGGCTGATGGGTTCGAGGTCCTCAACCGACAGAGCTTCTTCTTCATCGGCCTGGCTGGCCGGCAGCTGATCGGAGGGAACAAAGGCGCAATCGAGCGGTTCGCGGACGGTTTCCTCGATGGGTTCGAGGCTGACGACGCAGGTGCGGGTGAAGCTGGCACTGACCCATCCGCTGAGTTCGAAGCGGCCCCTGCCGGCGTTACGGATGCGGTAATCGGCGATCAGTTCATGGCAGCCGGGAACCTCGAGCTCCTTTGCGATTTCGGCGCACAGTTCGGGGGAGGCTTCGCGGTGCTGCTTGATGCCGGTGCGCGGAATGTCATGCACCTTGTGAAACCAGCGGTTCAGCGCGCTCATGGCGATATCTCCATCGTTCGGACGCGGTCGGGGCCATGTTGCGATTTTGGCGCGACGGGCCGCTTGGATCATCTCAATGTTGGCTGCGGAGCTTGAAGTCGAGGGGCGCGAACAGTGGTTTTTCCGACAGCATATCTTCGAGGGAGAGGCCGGCAAGGGACTTCGCGGACGCGGACATGTAGGCGGCGAAGATATGGTCTGTGTCGCTCGGACTGCCGGCTGCATCTGGATCTTCGCTATCTGCGAGGCCGCTCCTGATGGCCTGAGCTATGGCAGCGGGGCCCGATGCCAGCGCTTCCCGGTAGCGGGCCGTGCGCTCGACCAGCCCGGCGGCGGCTTGCTTCACCTTTTTGGGCACGCTCGTGTCGCCGATCCCGAGTTCCCGCATGGAATCGTCCATATCGGTTACGAACCGTTCGACCAGCGACCGGGCAAGCTCCCTGTGCATTTCGCCATCCGCGCGCAGGCGCTCGATCACCAGGATGAGATGTGCGACCACCATTTCGTATCGGCCTTCGAGGCTGTCCTCGATACCCAGATCGTCATAAAACTCCGGCGTGCGGGCCCGTTCGACGATCTGGCGATAAAGGTTTTCGGCAACACGCCGATGGCTTTTGCGCTGTTTGATCCAGGCGAACATTTTCTTGCCTCCGAGGCGCTTTACTGCGTCATCTGCCACCGGATTGGGCACAGTTCGGTGGATTTGCTGTGTTTGTCGTTTGCCTTCAAGCGGGTTAAGCGGACACATTCGGCTCAACGTCAAGCGATTCGGACCGGGATCAGATCAAGATGCTGCGGGCAGACAAACAGGTTTGCAAGGAACCCCCCGATCCTCACGGCGGCCGGCACGGGTCGCCGGCGAGGGCGGGCGGACATGCCGCCACCCTTTGTTGGGTCGGCCTCGTCGGCGCGGCCATGCTGCTTGCGGCCGGCTGCAGCGAGCAAGTCCTGAAACACGGTCAGCATTTCAGTCAGGGCGACCTTCAGCAGATACAACCTGGAATGAGCCGCGAGCAGGTCAAGTTGACGCTGGGTACGCCCTCGACGACCACGACGGCAAGCGCGACCGGCGGCGATATCTATTACTACATCTCCAGTATGGCCAAGCAGGCGGCGTTCTTCAAGCCGACCGAAGTCGACCGCCACGTCGTGGCCGTCTATTTCAACCCGCTCGGCACGGTTGAGCGGATCGCCAATTACGGCATGCAGGACGGCAAGGTGTTCGACTACATCTCACGCACGACGCCGGCGCCCGGCGGCAACGAGGATGGCCTCCTGAAGCAGCTGTTCCGCAATCTCGGCACCAAGCAGATCTTCGGCGACGGTTAGTGGTCTTGTTCTTCACTGCGGCAAGCATATGAAAAAAAGGCCCCGCCAAAGCGGGGCCTTTCGTCATTCCGGTATCGATCCTCGTCCGGTCTCACTGGTGTGCGAGCACGGCCAGCAGCAGCAATGCGACGATGTTGGTGATCTTGATGGCCGGATTGACGGCCGGGCCGGCGGTGTCCTTGTAGGGATCGCCGACGGTGTCCCCGGTCACCGAGGCCTTGTGGGCTTCCGATCCCTTCATGTGCCTGTTGCCGTCCTTGTCGACGAAGCCGTCTTCGAAAGATTTCTTGGCGTTGTCCCAGGCACCTCCCCCCGACGTCATCGAGATGGCGACGAAAAGGCCGGTGACGATCACGCCGAGCAGCATGGCGCCGACTGCGGAAAATGCAGCACCCTTGCCGCCGATGGCGCTGATCACGAAGAACAGCACGATCGGAGACAGCACCGGCAACAGCGAAGGAACGATCATTTCCTTGATCGCGGCCTTCGTCAGCAGGTCGACAGCCGCCGCGTAATCGGGGCGCTCCGTGCCTTCCATGATGCCGGGCTTCTCGCGGAACTGACGGCGGACTTCCTCGACGATGGCGCTACCGGCGCGACCGACGGCCGTCATGGCCATGCCGCTGAACAGGTATGGAATGAGGCCGCCGAGCAGCAGGCCGACCACGACGTAGGGGTTATCGAGCCCGAAGTCGATCTGGACATCCTTGAAGTAGGGGAACTTGTCCGGGTTCGCGGCGAAGTACTTGAGGTCGTAGTTGTAGGCCGCAAACAGCACCAGCGCGCCGAGACCTGCCGAACCGATGGCATAGCCCTTGGTGACGGCCTTGGTCGTGTTGCCGACGGCGTCGAGAGCATCGGTCGATTTGCGGACTTCACTCGGCAGCCCGGCCATTTCGGCGATGCCGCCGGCGTTGTCGGTGACGGGACCGAATGCGTCGAGTGCGACGATCATGCCGGCGAGTCCGAGCATGGTTGTCGTGGCGATCGCGGTTCCGAAGAGACCGGCAAGATTGTAGGTGAAGAGGATGCCGGCGACGATCACGAGGGTCGGCAGGGCGGTCGACTCGAGCGAGACGGCGAGGCCCTGGATGACGTTGGTGCCGTGGCCGGTGACGGAGGCCTGCGAAATGGAGCGCACCGGGCGGAAGCCGATACCGGTGTAATACTCCGTGATCCAGACGATGGCCCCTGTCACACCGAGGCCGACGAGGCCGCACAAGAACAGGTTCATGCCGGTGATTTCAACCCCGGTTGTCGTCGTCGCGATGACGCCGAAGCCGTTGTCGCGGTCCCCGAAAACGAGATAGTTGGCAAGCGCCAGGCCGGCGATGGAAAGAATGCCGGTGGCGATCAGGCCGCGATAGAGAGCGCCCATGATCGAGTTATTGGACCCGAGTTTGACGAAGAACGTGCCGATGATCGAGGTCACGAGGCAAACGGCGCAGATTGCCAGCGGATAGACCATGAGTGCTGCAAGTTCGGGTTTGTCGAGGAAGAAGATCGACGCCAGAACCATGGTCGCAACCACCGTCACGGCATAGGTCTCGAAAAGGTCGGCGGCCATGCCGGCGCAATCGCCGACGTTGTCGCCGACATTGTCGGCAATCGTTGCCGGGTTGCGCGGATCGTCCTCGGGAATGCCGGCTTCGACCTTGCCGACGAGATCGCCGCCGACGTCGGCGCCCTTGGTGAAGATGCCGCCGCCGAGACGGGCGAAAATGGAGATCAGGGAGGCACCGAAGCCCAGCGCCACCAGTGCATCGATGACGGTGCGCGAGGATGGCGACAGGCCGATCCAACCGGTCAGGAAGAAGTAGTAGACCGAGACGCCGAGCAGCGCGAGGCCCGCAACCAGCATGCCGGTGACGGCGCCGGACTTGAAGGCGATGTCGAGACCGGCGGCAAGCGACTGGGATGAAGCTTGCGCTGTGCGGACGTTGGCGCGCACCGAGACGTACATGCCGATGTAGCCGGCGGCGCCCGACAGCACGGCGCCGACGAGGAAGCCGAGAGCGACAAGGCCGCCGAGCAAGACCCAGGCGAGGACGAAGATCACCGCCCCAACCATGGCGATCGTCGTATACTGGCGGTTGAGGTAGGCTTGGGCGCCCTCGCGAATGGCACCGGCGATTTCCTGCATCCGCGCGTTGCCGGCATTCGACGACATGACGCTTTGGATGGTGTAGGCGGCGTAGAGTATCGAGAGAGCACCGCAAGCGATGATCCCCCAGAGTATGTCGTTCATGGACCTGGTCCCTCCCGGAAGGAGCTGATGGCGGGTTTTAGCGGCTGTGCGCGTTGCCGCAGCACAGAAGTCCCGGGCGCCGGAGAGGCGCTCGAGTCGGGCGGACCATGCCAAATTGAGTTCCCGCTTGCAACAAAGCCGCGTCGGCAATTGGTCCTATGCCAGACGGAAGCGGTGGATGAGCGATCGAGGTATCAGCAACACGGCTGGCGCACTGGCGAACAGGCAACGGAATGATCCCGTTGACGCGGCGTTCAGATCAACCGGTCACACATCGAACAGTCAGCGACGACGGTCGGCTCAGCGCCGATTGCAGGGCGTCGCTTCGACTGTGCAGGTCCAGCCCGCAGTCTCCCGGCTGCAGGATTTTCCCGAGCCGATGGCGTTCTTGAAGTAGGCCCAGTCGGTGCCGTACTCGAATGCGGTAAACTCCTGCCAATCCTTGATGGCTGCGGCGACAGCGGCCTTCTCCGACTTCTGGCCGCTGGAACTTCCGACATGTGTGTGGTCGACAAAGCACGTCTTGCGGCCGACCTTCTTCCAGCTGTGGATGCTGGCCATGCCGGTGTCGTCAGCGCGGGCCGCATCAACGAACGTGCCCATGCATGCCAGCGCGGCCGCGAAAATTACAAGCTTCCTACCAGACGTCATCTCGAAGTCCTTCATCGTCGGATTGAGAAGAAAAAGCTCACGCGAGTCTGGCAGAGTCCCAGGACTGTCGCATCGGGAAAAAACGCCGCCGATGCAAATGGCATGGCGGCGCTGCAAAATCGTCACAACGACTGATCTTTGTCGCAAGGGGTGAGCGCAAATCTGCGCGGCCGGTGTCCCAAGGATTCCGCGACAGGGTGTCAGCGCCGGCAGGGGCGCGCCTCGACGTTGCAGGTCCAGCTTTCGCCCCGGGCGCCGGAGGATGGCTTGCAGTCGAACTTCGGGTCGGCGGCGCGGCGGAAGTCGGCCCAGTCGTCGCCGTACTCGATGCGGGTGAAGCCGGACCAGGATTTCACCGCGGAGGCCTTGGCGGCTTCGAGTGTCGGCCAGCTGCCGGTTTGACCGAAATGCGGGTGGTCGCTCATGCAGAGCCGGCCGCCTTCGACACCCAGCTTATGGATTGCGGCAAGACCGCCGACTTCGCGGTCATAGTTTGCGAAGGCGGCGTAGGGGATTGCAGCCACCGCGGCTGAAACGAGAATGGACGCAACAAGGATGCGGATCACGAAAGTTGACCTCTTCGACGCTATACGACTGGAACGCGGTCCGGAAGCGACGTGCCGCCGGAGGCTTCTGCAAATAGAGTCCGCAATTGGTTAGTTTTCGGTTAACCGGCGTGAGGTTGCAGGGCTTAAACAAGCGCCAACGCTGTCAGCTCCAGCGGCGGTTCGACCACATCCATTGCTCGGGCGATTCACGGATCCAGTCTTCGAACTGCTGCTGCATTTCCTTCATGACCCAGTGGATATCCGCCGACTGGTTGGCCGACCGTGGAACCCGCAATTCGCGCAGTTCTATCTCGAACCGGCTGGATGTGCCGATGCGCTTGCAGCGCGACAGCCAGATGCGCGCGCCGACCCGCCGGGCGATCATGGCGCCGATCGCCTGGGTACGGGCGGGTTCGCCGAAGAACGGAATCGGGATGCCGGTGCGGTCGTAGAGATCGCAGACCATGCCGAGGCGCCCGCCACGGCGCACGAAATCGGTGATGACGCGAGCGGTCTTGCGGTCGTCGCCGTGGTCGCCGACCTTGCCGCGCCCGAACAGCCCGCCGGGATAGAGATCCTTGCGCTGGTCGCGCAGGTACTGGTCGACATAGGGGTTGGTCACCGAGCGATAGATCGCGGCGGGATTGGCGCCGGCATGCGTCAACGGCCAGATCGCCAGTTCCCAGTTGCCCATGTGCAGCGAGATGCCAATGGCGGACCCGAGTTTGCTGCTGTAACGCTTGAACATCGCTTCCGGCGTGATTGCGATGCGATCTGGGTCTTTGATAATCGTGTCGATCTGCATCGTCTCGGCCATGACTCGGCCGAGATTTTCCCAGTGGCGGCGACGGATCTCCTTGAGTTCGGCGGTGGTTTTTTCGGGAAATGCGATGCGCAGGTTGTCGAGCGCGCGCTGATGGCGCTTGGGATTGAGGAAGGGCGCAAGCCGCGCCCAGGTCCAGGCGGACACCGCAGCGGACGTCTCCACGGGAAACAGCCGGACGGTCGCGACGACGGAGCGCAGGAAGTAGTATTCCAGCCGGTACTGGAGATCGCGAAGGCGCGCAGCTGTCGTCATGGTCTGCTTTTCAGGAGTTCGGCTATTGCGGGCGGGATCATGCCCCGAAGAGTGGTCGAATTCTGTTTGAACCCGGACGGCAGCGGAGTGCCCGTGCCGGGTGCGAACGAAGCCTTTACAGCCTCAATTGGCGAGCGGCAAATCGCTGCCCGTTATCCGTCGTGGATATCCGCTTTATTGGCCCGCCGTCACCCGCCCCGGCCTCACGACGCGGGCGGCTGCATCAGGGCGGGAAGCGGGGCGGCGGGCGCCATCCCCAGATGCATCAAGGCGCGGCGAAGCGGGGCAAACGCGTTGATGATGTGCAGGCTTGCGCCGCGGGCAAGTTGAACCGGACCCAGGTCCGACAACAGCGCCCCGTTCAGCGATCCAACGGCAAAGGCGCGTTCGCGGGCATCTGCAAGGCGTGCCCGATCGTAGGCCTGCAAGACAGCGTCCGAGCCCGGGTCATCGCCTGTACGCCGTGCCTTTGCGGCAAGTTCCGCCATCACCGCGCAATCGCGAAACGACAGGTTCAGCCCCTGCGCGCCGATCGGCGGCATGGCGTGGGCCGCTTCGCCAATGAGCGCGACGCGGTTCCTGGCCATGGTTCGTGTGGTCATATGCGAGAGCGGGAACATGCCGCGCGGGCCTGTTCGCGTGACGATTCCGAGCAGGCCGAGGAGATTGCGCTCCAACGTCTGCGAGAATTCCCCTTCGCTGAGCGCACCGAGGCGCTCTGCGACTTCAGGGCGTTCGACCCAGACGAGGCTTGATTGCCGGCCCGGCATCGGCACCACCGTCATCGGGCCGGCGCGACGGTGGAATTCGCTGGAAATGCTACGATGGTCGCGGCTGTGGGTGAACGTGCAAACGAGCGCCGTCTGGCCGCAAGGTTTCTCCTCGACGGCTATTCCAGCAGACCGCCGGGACAGTGAATTCCGGCCATCGGCCGCAATCACGAGCTTCGCCTCGACACTGCTTTGGTCGGCCAGATGCAGCGTTACGGTATCCGTCGCGAAAGTGAATTCGCGTACGCCTTCGCTTTCGAGGACGCGGATCAGCGGTTCGTCGTCCGCAGCCTGGCGAAGTGCGGCCATCAGCGGACCTTGCGGAACATTGAATCCGAACACGGGTTCTCCGATTTCGCTCGCCTCGAACATGACCTCCGGAGCCCGAAACAAGCCGCCGGTGTCGTCGATCAGGCGGATCGCCTTGAGCGGCGCGCAGTCGGGCGCGACGGCATCCCAGACCCCAAGGTTGCGCAGCAGTTGGATTGACGGGTTGAACAGCGCCGCCGTGCGCGTGTCCGGGCGGTCTCCGGCAGGCCGGTGAGGAGCCGCAACGATGCTGCTGGCGACGCCACGCTGGGCGAGCGCGAGGCCGGCACATAACCCGGCCGGTCCGGCACCGACGACGACGATTTCATCCATCACGCAATTCTGCTCCTGGCGACGACAAGTTTCCAGCTATGTTTTCCCCGCCTTACTTCGAGCTGTGGCGCGGCATTATCGTGGCGGAATGTGGAATACGACGTTGCTAGCCCGGATCATGCATCGGGGTTGGCCGGTGGCAGCGTAATTGGCGAGGCATGCGGCATCGTCCAGCTCGCATGAGCCGTCGGGATGAACTCGCTATGCAACGCGTTGGTGGTTGATGTGCCTTGATTGGCGGCGGCT
>JAHJQI010000255.1 GCA_018819265.1 Alphaproteobacteria bacterium | reverse complement strand
CATACGCCCGCCTCGCGCCGGTTCTACGAACGGCTGGGCTTCGAAGCACAAGATCACGTGACACAGATGCGCCTGCCACAGGCGGCCATGCGCAGATTGATGGGAGAGGACGGATGAAGGCAATCTTTGACGCGCGGCAATGGCAGCACGATCCCAAGCATTTCATGGCCAACGGAGTAATCAAACCCAGCCCGGAACAGCCCGAGCGCATCGCGCGCCTGACGGACGGGGCCAAGGCGGCTGGCTGTGACTTTGTGTTGCCCGACGATGCCGGGCTTGGCCCCATCGCGGCAATCCATTCGCCCGAGTATGTTACCTTCCTGCGCAACATCCACACGCGGTGGCAGCATATCGACGGCGCGGGAGAAGAGGTGATCCCCAACATACATCCCGCCAACCGCAGCGATAATTACCCCAAATCTGCAGTAGGGCAGGCGGGCTACCATCAGGCTGACACCGCCTGCCCCATTGGGGCAGGCACATGGGAGGCTGCATACTGGTCGGCACAAACCGCTGTCACTGGTGCGGATCTGCTGGTCGACGGAGAGCGGTCCGCCTATGCGCTCTGCCGCCCACCGGGGCATCATGCCTTTGGCGATCTGGCAGGGGGGTTCTGCTTTCTCAACAACGCCGGGATCGCGGCAGAGCGGTTGCGCGCATATGGCCTGCGCGCGGCGATCCTCGATGTCGATGTGCATCACGGCAATGGCACCCAAGGCATTTTTTACGACCGCGACGATGTGCTGACCGTCTCGATCCATGCCGACCCGGCGCGGTTCTATCCCTTTTTCTGGGGTCATGCGGACGAGCGCGGCACGGGACGCGGCATGGGCTATAACCTCAACCTGCCGCTGCCGCGTGGCACCGATGACGATGCCTATCTGCAGACACTCGACATCGCTCTGGAGCGGGTGGCGAATTTCGGGGCCGATGTGGTGGTCGTGGCCCTTGGTCTTGATGCCTATGAGGGCGATCCGTTTCAGGGACTGGCAATCACCACGCCCGGATTTGGGCGTATTGGCGCGGCGATTTCTGGGCTTGGGTTGCCCACCCTCTTTGTGCAAGAGGGCGGGTATCTCTGCGCGGAGCTGGGTCAGAATCTGACTTCGGTCCTGACAGGCTTTGAGGGGGCGTGACCGTGACCGATGTGATCGTGATCGGCGGTGGCATCGCCGGAATCAGCGCGGCGGCAGAGCTTGCGCGCGGCGGTGCGGTTGTGCTCGTGCTCGAGATGGAACCGCAGATTGGCTATCATGCCACTGGCCGCTCTGCCGCCATCTTTATCCGCAATTACGGCAATGCCACCCTGCGCGCACTCAACGCCGTGGCCGAACCGATTTTCGAGCAGCCGGGCGAGATCAGCGATAAACCTTTACTCAGCCCACGCGGCGAATTGATGGTCGCCACCGAGGAAGAGTTGCCGATCCTCGACGCCTATCTCGACGGCTCGACCGGCATCGACCGTCTGACCGGCAAAGAGGCCGCCGAAATCGTCCCAATTCTGCGCGCTGACCGCATCGCGGGTGCGATGATCGAACGCGGCGCGCGTGGCATCGACGTGGACCTCTTGTTGCAAGGCTATGCGCGCATGCTGCGGGCGCGGGGCGGACAGATCGTGACCAACGCTGAGGTCACAGCCCTGTCGCAGAGCGCCGGGTTATGGCAGATCGAAACCGCACAGGGACAGCATTGCGCGCCGATCATCGTCAACGCGGCGGGTGGCTGGGCGGATGAGGTGGCAGCCTTGGCTGGGGTGCCGCGCGCAGGATTGCAACCCTACAGGCGCTCAGCCGCGATCATTCCGGCACCTCAGGGATATGCAACAGAACATTGGCCAATCTTCGGCTCTATCGCAGAGACATGGTATGCCAAACCCGAGGCCGGCAAGCTGATGGTGTCCCCCGCCGATGAAGACCCGGTCGAACCCCATGATGCCTGGGCTGATGACATGGTGCTGGCCGAGGGGCTCTATCGGTTCGAGCAGGCGGTCAGCATGCCGGTGACACGGGTTGAACATAGTTGGGCGGGCCTGCGCACTTTTGCCCCAGACCGCACGCCGGTGGTGGGGTTTGATCCGCAGGCGGACGGGTTTTT
>JAHJQI010000170.1 GCA_018819265.1 Alphaproteobacteria bacterium | reverse complement strand
CTTGGCTCAACACGCGGCAAGCCGGTGTTGACGACCTTGGCTCAACACGCGGCAAGCCGGTGTTGACGACCTTGGCTCAACACGCGGCAAGCCGGTGTTGACGACCTTGGCTCAACACGCGGCAAGCCGGTGTTGACGACGTAAATTCGGGTCGGAATAGGGCTTCGAAGGGGCGGCGCGTTAGTTCTGGCCAACACTTTGCAGGCCCGTGTTGGGCTGCGGCGGGTCGCCTTGCTTCCCAGGCCTGCGGGCCGTATATCCCAGGAAGCCGTGGAACGGGGATCCGAGAAAAAATGAATGGCTCGAAGGTTACGCTGCACAAAGGCGATCTGCCGGACGGATTGTCGTTCGGGGACAGTGTTGCGATCGACTCCGAGACGCTCGGCCTCAAGCCGCATCGCGACCGGCTTTGCGTCGTTCAGCTGTCGGCAGGCGACGGCACCGCGCATCTCGTCCAGTTCGACGGCAGCGATTACGACGCGCCACGGCTGAAAGCGCTGCTCGGCGACCAGCGCGTCCTCAAGATCTTCCACTATGCCCGTTTCGACATCGCGGTTCTGTCGAAGTATCTCGGCGTAATGCCGGCGCCAATATTCTGCACCAAGATCGCGTCCAAACTGGTGCGCACCTACACCGACCGGCATGGCCTCAAGGATGTGGTCCTGGAACTGGCCGGAGTCGAATTGTCCAAACAGCAGCAGAGTTCGGACTGGGCCGCCAAGGACCTCAGCCCGGCGCAACTCGCCTACGCGGCCAGCGACGTTTTACATCTGCATACGGTGCAGCGCCGGCTCGCTGAGATGCTGGAGCGCGAGGGCCGCAGCGAACTGGCGCAGGCGTGCTTCCAGTTCCTGCCGTCCCAGGCGCGGCTCGATCTTGCAGGTTTCGGCGATCTCGATATCTTCTCGCATTGAACCGCGGTCGCGAGCCGTGGACGAATTTGCGAAAGTCCCAAATTCACCCAATTTGACAGCGATTCTCCGGTGCAAATCGGGTGTAGGATTGTGGCGGGATCGGGTTCGTTGGTGAAGAACTCTCGCCGATCCGGTCGATTTGTCATGTGCAAACAAGTTCTTACCACTGATTTCACGACATCGAGAGATCGGACCAAGTGCACCGTCCGAAGCCGTCGCAAGCCTGCTAACGGGGTCTACCGCTTATGGCGCGTGCCACATCCTTCGACCCTGTTCCTTCGGCGGCATCTGCCAAACGCAACGATCGGCTTGTCGTCGTCGGCGTCGACCGGTCGCACCAGTTCGGGAAGGCGCGCCGGCATACTTTTCTGGTCAAGTCGCTGCGACGGGTATTGCCCTTATTGACCCTTGCGTCGCTTGGAATTTACGGCGCCTCGGCGCTGACGTCGGCGGATTTCGGGACGAGCGTCGGACTACAGGTCATTTCGCGCATCCTGCCTGAAAACCTGACCATGAATAATCCCTATTACGAAGGCTTTACCGACGACGGCGGCTCCTACATCGTGCGGGCGAAGACCGCACAGCAGGACCTGCAGAAGCCCGACCGAATCAAGCTCAACGCCATTACTGGCGTGATGACGGACGCCAAGAAATCGAAAACCAACCTGACCGCCGACCACGGCATTTTCGATTCCAAACGCTCGATCCTGAACCTCGACGGCGGCATCGACGTCGTCTCCGAGGACGGCCTCGTCGCCAAGCTCAAATCGGCCATCCTTCAGACCAGGCGGGGAATCATCATTTCGAAGGAACCGGTGCAGGTGAATATGCCGGGTGGGCAGGTCAACTCGGACCTCCTTCGCATCCAGCAAAAAGAAAAGATCATCACGTTCAACCAAAACGTGCGCACAAGGCTCACCCCGGAGAAGCCGAAACCGGACGGCGGCGAGGCTGCCGCACCGGCGGCGGCTCCGCAGCAGAGCCGGACGGCGATGCTGGGATCGTCGGATGGACCTGTCGATATCGACTCGACGAGGCTCACGGTCGACCGGGGCAACGGCATGGCCACGTTCGTGGGCAATGTCAAAGCCGTGCAGGCCGACCAGACGCTGCAGACGCATGTCTTGAACGTGAAGTTCCAGGAAGCCGCCGAGGCGGGATCGGACGCGGGCAAATCAGCGGCCGCCAGCGCACTGCCGGATGCCTCGCGCATCGAACTCATTACCGCACCTGGTGCAGTCATCATGACGCGCGGCGAACTTGAGCAGATGACCGGCCAGTCGGCAGTCTTCGATACGAAGAATGAAACCGCCGTGATCAAAGGCAGCGTCGTCATGTCGTCTGGGCCTGACCGCAAGGCGCTGGCCGAACTCGCGGAAATCGATTCGAAATCCGACACGATCGTGTTGACGGGAAGCGTCGTGGTCAGCCAGGGCGATAACGAACTGCGTGGAGAGCGCCTGTTTGTCGACCGCGCCAAGGGCACGAGCCAGATGACGTCGGCAAAGGATGCGTCCGGCAACGGCGGGCGGATCTTCGCCAAGCTGAAGCGGCAGGTCGATGTGCCGGCCGGCGCGCAAACAACTCTCGACAAAGCGACCGAAACCGAGGCGGCGAAGCCGGACGGTACCGCCGATTCGCCGGTGTCGATGACCGCGTTCAAAGGCGATCCGAAAGCGCCCATCGACATCGAAGCCGACAGGCTCGACGTCGACGATTCGAAAAAGGAAGCCGTTTTCTCCGGCAAGGTGCTTGTCGAACAGGGTCCAATGAGCCTGTCGACGGTCAAGCTCATCGCCTACTATTCCGGCGAGGCCAATCTCGTGGGGACAGAACCTGCGCCTGCCACATCTACGACAACGCCAGGAACCCCGGGCAGCGGCACGGAACTGACGCGGATCGAGGCCAAGGGTGAAGTCTTCGTCAATTCGAAAGTCGCCGGGCAGAACGCCAGGGGCGATTGGGCGGATATCGACATGAAGGCCAATACGGTTCTACTGGGCGGAGATGTCGTGCTCAACCAGGGCAAGAACGTGGTGCGGGCCTCGCGGCTCAAGATCGATCTGACCACCGGCAACGCCCTGGTCGAAAGTTCTCCTGAAGAAACGGCGGGAACCGGCTGGGCTACGACCGCGATCCCGAACATGGAAACCAGTGTCAAAAAAGGTGCCAAGCGTGGCAAGAAGGGCAAGGACGCCACGGACCCGCCGGCGCTGATCATCCGCGGCAACCGGCCCAGCGCGGTGTTCTATCCAACGCAAGTCGGCGGCGCCAAGAAACCCGATGGGCAAGCCCTAAGTCCGGCTCCGGTGCAGCCATCGCCGCAGGCCAGTACGCAGCGCCCCGCAGCGGCGTCGAGCTGGGAAGCGACGACCGACACCGACGTGCGCTGAGGCCTGTGACTTCCGGCCTGCGGGCTGTGTGGCGACAGCGCGCTCTAGAGCAACATCCGACCTGACGGAATCGCTTTCAGCGACACACAGATCGGATAAAGTTGCTCTAGAATCATGGATGTAGAGCATTTTTATCCGACCACTAAAACGCGGATGCGTTTCCGTGTGCTCGGATAATGCTCTAGCTATAAACGCGCTTTAAACCCACAGTACCCGTTAACGCAATTCCCGTTAATGCAATATATGCGCCATTGCCGGATATCAGTTTTTCCGGCACAAGTGTAGGCGCGTTGAGAAAAGGAACAAACGTGCTCAAGATCCTGCCTTTCGGAAAAGCCAAGCGAAAGACGTCAAAGCCCGCGAGCCAGCAGGAACCACGCCTTGACGACACGCGCTTTGAAGCAGCGCCCTACGAACTCGACGACGTATTCCAGCCGCACGAGGCGGGCGAAGGCTGGCTGACGGTCACGCAGGTCAAGAAGACCTACAAAAAGCGCATGGTCGTCAAGGGCGTCAGCCTCGACGTGCGGCGTGGCGAATCGGTCGGCCTGCTTGGCCCCAACGGGGCGGGAAAAACCACCGTCTTCTACATGATCACGGGGCTGGTGCCGGCCGACGAGGGCCAGATCACCATCGACGGGCACGACGTCACGGCACTGCCGATGTACCAGCGCGCCCGGCTCGGCATCGGCTATCTGCCGCAGGAAGCCTCGATTTTCCGCGGGCTCACGGTCGAGGAGAACATCATGGCGGTGCTCGAGCTGGTCGAGCCCAACAAGAAGAAGCGGCTTGAGCAGCTCGATCAGCTTCTGGAAGAATTTACCATAACGAGCCGACGCAAAAGTCCTTCCATCGCTCTTTCGGGCGGCGAGAGGCGGCGTTGTGAAATTGCCAGGGCGCTGGCGACGCGGCCGGCATTCATGCTGCTCGACGAACCCTTCGCCGGCGTCGATCCGCGGGCGGTTGCCGACATCCAGGAACTTGTGCGGCATCTGACGCAGCGTGGGATCGGCGTATTGATTACCGACCACAACGTGCGCGAAACGCTCAGCATCGTGGAACGTGCCTACGTCATCTACGAGGGTCGGGTTCTGACAAAAGGTAACCCTCAGGAAATCATATCGAACGAAGATGTGCGCCGCGTTTACCTGGGCAACATGTTCGCTAACCAGACATAGACTAGACTCGGCCTCGATGAATTCACTTCGATCAAGGCCTTAAGGTGGGGAAATGGCGATCAACGCCAAACTAGAGTTGCGACACAGCCAGCAGCTGGTGATGACACCCCAGTTGCAGCAGGCGATCAAGCTCCTGCAATTGTCGAATCTCGAGCTCGCCGAATTCGTGGAGACCGAACTCGAGCGTAATCCGCTGCTCGAGCGCGATGAAAGCGCGGAGCGCCCGCTGAGCGCCGAACGGCCGGATGGCGAGGCCGCCCTGGTCCAGAGCGAAGGCGACCCCAGCGCTTCAGACGAGTGGGTCGACACCGGGCGCGGCACTTCGGAAGCCACCAGCGCGCTCGACACAGATTACGAAAATATCTACCCGGATACCTCGCCAAGCGAGCTGGCGCAGGCCGGCGGACTAGATGGCGCGCTGCTCGCAGGCTCCAACTGGTCGAACGTCAAGAGCATCGGTTCAAGCGGCATCAGCAGCGAGGACAACGACCTTGAATCCTATGTCGCCAGCAGACTGTCGCTGCATGACCATCTCAGCGCGCAATTGCCACTGACCCTGAGCGACCCGGCCGAACGCCTCATCGGCGTGCACCTGATCGACCTCGTCGACGATGCCGGCTATCTGCACGCCGACCTGGACGAACTCAGTAACAAGCTCGGGGCGCCGCACGAAATGATCGAGCGCGTCCTCTGCGCCTTGCAAACCTTCGACCCGCCCGGCGTTTTCGCGCGTTCGCTGGCCGAGTGTCTCGCCTTGCAGCTCAAGGACTGCAATCGCTACGACCCGCAGATCGCAGCCCTCCTCGACAACCTCGAACTCCTGGCCCGCCACGAGGTCGCCAAACTGCGCAAAGTGGTCGGCGTCGACCTCGATGAACTGTCCGATATGATCAACGAGATCAAGGGCTTGAATCCGAAACCCGGGCTCGCCTTCGGTTCGGTGCAATTGCAGCCGGTCGTGCCGGACGTGATCGTCAGAACGGCATCCGACAACAGCTGGATCGTCGAACTCAACAGCGACACGCTGCCCCGCGTGCTGGTCGACCGCAGCTATTTCGCGCGGGTCTCCAGAACCGCGAATTCCGTGTCGGACAAGGAATACCTGTCCGAATGCCTGCAGACCGCAAACTGGCTGGTCAAAAGCCTCGATCAGCGCGCCCGCACCATTCTGAAGGTCAGCCAGGAGATCGTGCGCCAGCAGGACGGCTTCTTCACCTACGGGATCCAGCATCTGAGACCGCTCAACCTCAAGACCGTGGCGGACGCCATTTCGATGCATGAATCGACGGTGTCGCGCGTCACCTCGAACAAGTACATGGCGACCAGCCGCGGCATCTTCGAACTCAAGTACTTCTTCACCTCGGCAATCCAGTCTGCGAGCGATGGCGAAGCGCATTCCTCTGAATCGGTACGCTACCGCATCAAGCAACTGATCGATGGGGAGATGGCCGGCCAAGTGCTCTCGGACGACCAGATCGTCGACCTTTTGCGCCGCGATGGAATCGATATCGCCCGGCGCACCGTCGCCAAGTACCGCGAAGCCATGCGCATCCCCTCATCGGTGCAGCGCCGCCGCCAGAAACGCGCACTTGAACAGGTCGCACGCGCCTGATTTCGGGTGATCCCGAAGGCCTTTCGCGCTATGGTTAATAATTGGAGCATATCGTCTACTTGATGCCATCGGGGCTTATGAAGCATCGCTTGACACCGCTTCCCTGATTAAGCTTCGATTGCGATGGGGGCGACGCAGGCCGGCACTTTTTGGTAGGCTTGAGCGAACATCGAAAGGGTTCAACCAGCGAATTCGTTCATGAAGCCGAATCGGAATTGGCCTCCTGCATGGCTTGACTCGCAGGGATGACGCAGCCAAGTACACGAACAACAAATGACAAGGCGGACCTATGACACTCCAAGTCACCGGAAAGAATGTAGACGCTGGAGATGCTTACAAGACCTATGTCCTCGACAAAATATCGACAGTCCTGGAGAAGTATATAGGCCCTGAGATCGGCGGCCACGTACGCCTCGAGAAAGAACGCAGTATATTTCGGACCGATTGTTCTATCCGCTTGCGTACCGGACTACTTGTCGAAGCCCATGGAACGGGTGGAGATGCCTATTCGAGCGCCGATGCCGCAGTGGAACGTCTCGAAAAGCGCGTGCGCCGCTACAAACGCCGCTTGAAGGACCATCACCACGGCCGCCAGAATGGTGCCGCACTTCCCGCAGAACTTACCGCACGCGACTACGTGCTGCAGT
The DNA here is from genome assembly GCA_018819265.1 of Alphaproteobacteria bacterium. GTDB lineage: Bacteria > Pseudomonadota > Alphaproteobacteria > Rhizobiales > Hyphomicrobiaceae > Filomicrobium. The sequence goes on along the minus strand of JAHJQI010000170.1, from coordinate 3,969 downwards.
TGACGGACGACGAAAACGAGGATCATGCCAAGAACGACCACCACCCGATTGTCATCGCTGAAACAGAGCGTGGCATTCGTGAATTGACAGTGGGCGAGGCGGTAATGCATCTCGACCTGGGGGAAAGCCCATTTCTGATCTTCAGAAACGCTGGGAATGGCGGCATAAACGTTGTTTACAGGCGACCCGATGGCAATGTCGGCTGGTTGGATCCGGCGAAGTCGGGATAATACAGGCTGGCTCCGCCGTGCGGCGAGACTGAATCAGCCCATGGCGGCGCTCCTAATCCGGGTGCATTGGAAGAAATCAAGTTTGCGGGGTCTCGCGGCGCGAACGCGCCACGCGTCAAGAGCATAGCCTGAATGGAACCGCGGAACCAGAGTTCCCAAATCAGGCTTGTTCGGGGAAGGCAGCAAACGTTGGGACAAAAAACCATGGATCTGAGTGACCTTCTTGAGACTGGCGGCATACTGCCGGCACTGAAGGCGAAAAGTAAGAAACAAGCGCTTCAGGAACTTGCCAGCAAGGCCGGGGAAATCACGGGGCTCGATCCGCGCGACGTGTTCGATACGCTTTTGCAGCGCGAGCGGCTCGGCTCGACGGGTCTTGGCCGGGGCATCGCGATACCGCATGTCAAATTCAAAAGCCTCGAACGGATCTTCTGCCTGTTCGGCCGGCTTCCCGAGCCGATCGAGTTCGAAAGTCACGACGATGCGCCCGTCGACCTGATCTTCCTGCTGCTTGCCCCCGAACACGCCAGCGGCGACCATCTGAAGGCGCTGGCGCGGATCTCGCGGCTGGTTCGCGAGCCGGCGACGCTCGAGAGGCTGCGTACGGCGCGGGATACCGACGAACTGCACGCCGTCCTGTCCAACCCGGTCTCGAACGCCGCTTAGGACGCTCGTGCAGCGGGGGCTGCTCCTCATCAATCGGATCTCACTGCTTAGCCGTTAGGTAAGCGCGGCCCGTCCGGCGCTTCCATCAAGCGCAAACGCTGGTATTTCCCAGGATGAGCAGAGCACCGAGGCCCGTGCCGCCAACTATGATCCGCCACCAGCCGAACAGCGCGAAGCCATGGCGGCTGACGTATTCCAGCAGAAAACGCACCACGATCACCGCCGTGATGAAGGCCATCACGAAGCCCATGGCGATGCTGGCCGCCTGCGAGGTGTCGATGCCGGTCCAGTTCTTGTAGAGGTCGTAGGCGAAGGCGCCCGCCATCGTCGGCATGGCCAGGAAGAACGAGAACTCGGCGGCCGAGCGCTTGTCGGTGCCAAGCAGCAGCGCACCGACAATGGTGGCGCCGGAGCGCGAAACGCCGGGAACCATGGCAAGGCATTGAAACAGGCCGATCTTGAAGGCGAGCGACGGCGGATAGTCCATGACATCAGCGTAGCGCGGCTCAAGGGCGAGCCGGTCGACGACGAGCAGGATGATGCCGCCAATGATCAACGTTACGCAGATCAGGATCGGGCTTTCGAACAACACGCTCTTGATGAAGGAATGGCCCAGCGCGCCGATCAATGCAGCCGGGAGAAACGCGATGAGGATGCCGAGAACGAAGCGTTGCGTGCGCGCATCGGAGGGAAGATCGATCAGCAATCGCAACAGCTTGGCGGAATAAACCGAAAGAATCGCCAGGATCGCACCAAGTTGGATGAGCACTTCGAAGGTCTTGCCGGGAGAGCAGAACCCCAGGAAGTGCCCGGCGAGCAGAACGTGCCCGGTCGAGGAAACCGGGATGAATTCGGTCAGGCCCTCGATCAGGCCGAGCAGGATTACGTGCCACGTCTCCATGGAAAGGGGATCTCCGCATCTTCGTTCGACCCGGACGGCGGCGCGATGGCCACGGGGGTGTCAAGGTCACTTTGTTCCCGGGGGAAGCGCTACGCCCACTCGCCGGATTGATTCGCCGGCTCCACGTCCGGCAACAACCATGCCCGGCTGCATCCGGCAAGCGGCGGCAAATGACTGGCGGACAAAGACTTCCGCATGCCGCATCCAGGCCACATCCAGCCAGCGTCCCGCCGCTTGCGGCCCGCACCCTTCGACATGCCGCGCCGGACCGGCGATCCGGGACATTGCTTGCCGGCGCGGTGTCGCACACGAATCCATGTAGAGTTTGGACCTGATGGGCGATGGCTGGACGCTATCAAGTCCTATAAAGCGCGTGCCGTGACCTGTCGCACCACGTTCGGCCCACACGAAAAGAAGGTTCGATGCATAGGCATACCCCATGCATAAGTTGACCCACTACCGTCTCTGCCCGTTGTCACGCTCCATCCGGGTCGTGCTCGATGAGCTTGAACTCAAGGTGAACGCGCTCGAAGAGCAGCCGTGGGACCTTGGCCTGTCGTTCCTGCAGCTCAATCCGGCGGGCGAGTTGCCGGTTCTGGAAATTGAAGCGGGGCCGGTTCTATGCGGAACCTACGCGATCTGCGAATACATCGCCGAGGAGTTGAAGCGCCACCCGCACGACGGCCTGGTCGTTCCGCTGTTCCCGGGCAATCGCGAGGAACGCGCGGAAGTGCGCCGGCTGGTCGACTGGTTTCACGGCAAGCTGCACCGAGAAGTGACGCGCGAACTCCTGTACGAGAAGGTCTACGCAAGGCTGCAACCTGGAAACGGCGGCCATGCGCCGGATGCGGACATCCTGCGGGCGGTGCGCGCGAATTTGCGCTATCATTTGAGCTATATCGGCTTTCTGGCGCATGGGCGCCGATGGCTCGCGGGAGAGGATCTGTCGTTTGCCGATATCGCAGCGGCAGCGCAGCTCTCGACGATCGACTATTTCGACGAGGTGCCCTGGGATGAGTACCCACAGGCGAAGGAGTGGTATGCGCGCATCAAGTCACGGCCGGCGTTTCGCTCGATTCTGGCAGACCGCATCCCTGGTTCGCCGCCGCCACGGCATTACACGAACCTCGATTTCTGAAACGCGATGCTGCCATGGTCCAATTGGCGAGGCGAAAGCGTGACGGGCCGGCTGAACGACGAACTGAAGGCCCGCGCCGAGGCGCTCGGGTTCGATGCCTTCGGGATCACGAGCGCCGATACGACCGCGGCAACGGGCGCGCGGCTCCATGACTTTCTTCGTCAGGGCCGCCACGGCGACATGAGCTGGATGGCCGACACAGCCGGGCGCCGCGCCGACCCGCGGAAATTGATGCCGGCGGCGCGCAGCATCGTGATGCTTGGCATGAGCTATTCGCCGCTGCGCGATCCGCTGGAGGCACTTGGGGCGAAATCGCACGCCGCGATCTCGGTTTATGCCAAGGGCCGCGATTATCACGACGTCATCAAGGGGCGGCTGAAGGACCTTGCCGGGTTGCTGGCGCGCCGTGCCAACGCCGACGTCAAGGTGTTCGTCGATACCGCGCCGCTGATGGAGAAGCCGCTGGCCGCCGCTGCCGGCCTGGGCTGGCAAGGCAAGCACACCAATCTGGTGTCGCGTGCGCATGGCTCGTGGCTGTTTCTGGGGGCGATCCTGACGGACGCGGATCTCACCGCCGACCTCCCCGAAGCCGATCATTGCGGCAGTTGCCGAAAATGCCTCGACGTGTGCCCGACGGACGCGTTTCCGGCGCCCTATCAACTCGACGCGCGGCGCTGCATATCCTACCTCACGATCGAATACCAGGGACACATCGCGGCCGAGTTCCGCAAGGCAATCGGCAACCGGGTGTTCGGCTGCGACGACTGCCTGGCGGTGTGCCCGTGGAACAAGTTCGCCGAAGCCGCCCGGGAATCGAGGCTGATGGCGCGTGCGCAATTAGATAATCCGCCGCTTGGAGAGCTGCTGGCGCTCGATGACGGCGCGTTCAGGGCTCGCTTCGCGGGGACGCCGGTGAAGCGCAACGGGCGGGCACGGTTCGTGCGCAACTGCCTGATCGCTGCGGGAAATTCCGCTGATGCGGCGCTGCTGGCCCCCGTCAAGTCGTTGCTGCATGATGCTTCGCCGCTGGTGCG
>JAHJQI010000169.1 GCA_018819265.1 Alphaproteobacteria bacterium | reverse complement strand
GCAGGCGATCCGGGAGCAAAGCGACCCGGCGCGAGCGCCGCCCCATCGGAGCGCGACTAGCGCGTGAGATCAAAAATGGAGCGGGTAGCGGGAATCGAACCCCTCCAACACCGGCAAGGTGTTGGGCAAAAACAAACGCGGGTCAGCTGTGGACGGAAGTACTGATCGACAGTCAGTGATAGTGGAGCGGGTAGCGGGAATCGAACCCGCGTATTCAGCTTGGAAGGCTGCTGCACTACCATTGTGCTATACCCGCGTAACTTTGTTCGTGGTTCCACACTTACCTGCTCAACACAAGCTTGCGCAGTGTTGACGAACAGAAGTCGTGTGGAGACGCTTCTTTCTCTGGTTCCACACTTACCTGCTCAACACAAGCTTGCGCAGTGTTGAAGAACAGAAGTCGTGTGGAGACCGATAATCCTCGATAGCTCCGCGCTCCGCAAGCGCGGAGAATCGTACGGCGCCGGATGCCGCGAGGCGGTGGGCATCTGAAGGCGCAAACCCGCTCCACACAACTTTAGGCAGTGTGGACCCAAAAACCTGCTCCACACAACTTCAGGCCGTGTGGACCCAAAAACCCGCTCCACACAACTTTAGGCAGTGAGGACCGAACAAAAATGGTGGAGAGGGTTGGATTCGAACCAACGTAGGCGAAGCCAGCGGATTTACAGTCCGCCCCCTTTAGCCACTCGGGCACCTCTCCATCTTCGCCATGGCGGCACCGACCCGACAACGGACCCGAGCACCGAAACGAAAGCGCCCCGCAAAGGGCCGCGGGGCAGAGCGCATCTTATGGGAAGACGCGAGGCGCGTGTCAACGCCTTTGCCGCGTCAATCTTGACCCGCCAAGCAATTCAAGCTTGATCCGCCAGGCATTGCCTCGGCTCAAAAACCCGCCCAATGTCCGCCAATGGCAGCCGTTACGGCCGCCCCGAACCGCCTTTCCCGACACGAAAGCTCACTATGGCTGAAAACCGCCACCGATCAGGCCCTCCGCGTCCACGTCCAACGGGCAAGCGCCCGCACGCCTTCCGCTCTCCATCTCCCGACCAGAAGGCCGAGGACTCCGAGACCCGCATTTTCGGCATGCACGCCGTCGAGGCCGCGCTGAACAACCCGGCCCGCACGATACTTTCCGCCAGAATGACGGACAACGCCGCCCGCAAGCTCGATGGCCCGCTGCGCCAGCGCGGGCTCGAAGCGGTCCCCGCCACGCCGCGTGATCTTGACCGCCTGCTCGGGTCCGATACCGTCCACCAGGGCGCTCTACTTGTTTGCGAACCCCTCTGCGAACCGAGTTTGGAGGATCTCATAATTGCCGCTGGCGAAGGCCGCCCGCTCGTCGTCCTCGACCAGGTCACCGACCCGCATAATGTCGGCGCGATTCTGCGCTCGGGCGCCGTCTTCGGCTGCGGCGGCCTGATCATGACGCGCCGTCACAGCCCGCCTCTCTCAGGTGTCATGGCGAAATCGGCCTCCGGCGGGCTCGAACATGTGCCCGTGCACCTGGCAACCAACCTGGCGCGCGCCGTAGCCGAACTGAAGGAAGCCGGCGTCCACACCATCGGCCTCGAAGGCACCGCACCCGTTTCCCTGCACGAAGGCCTGCCGGACGATGCGCCCGTCGCCATCGTTCTCGGTGCAGAAGGCAAGGGCTTGCGCCAGCTCACCGCCGAAACCTGCGACAAGCTCTGCCGCATCGAGACGACCGGCGCGCTGGCGAGCCTCAACGTCTCGAACGCAGCAGCCATTGCCCTGCACCTCATCTCGATCCGTCGAGGACGCGGGCCATGAGCCAGACAAGTGTCCCGTCTCCGAAGTTCGCCTCCGTTCTGCGGCAACCACTCGTGCGAACTTCGGAGACAAAAGGGACACTAGAATCATAGAGTTGCTCGTGTGATTCAGATTCAGAAGTTCGCTTTGAACCTAGTCGCAAATGGTGGCGAACTTCTGAACCATCACACAAGCACTACTCGATCGTGACGCTGACGAGCGCGCGGATGGTTTCTGCGGCAGCGAACATTGCGGCGCTGTTCACGAACAAGACCGCAAGCGGCAAGTAGGGATCACGGCTTTCTATAAGTAGATCCTTGAGCCCCAGCAAATTGAGAAAGACGGCCAAGGAAGCCACGGCGACTCCAACCGCAACGCCAAGCGCAACGTGAAGTGCAAGAAAACGTGCAAGCTCGCGGGTGCTATCGAGTTTCCGCATGAGTTGAGATCCGGCGCTTTTGCAATGATTGCGACAACTGATCGGATCAACCCGTATAAAGCGAATCGGTTCCTTACGATTCAATAGACGCTCAGGCCACGAATGGTTCGCGGCCTGAGCCTTATAATTCAAAGCTGCCGGCAGCTCAAAAAGCGGCTGTCACCTCACCAGTGACCGTTATCACCAATGACCGTGACGGTGACGGCCATGATGGCGGTAATGCCACTCGCGATGGCGATACCCGCGCCGGTTCTCGCCCCAGGCTTTGAAGTAGGGCGGCGGGCGCAGATAACGGCGCTTGCGGATCACATGCGAGGGAACCCAGTAGCCGGAGTTATAATAAGGATAATAGCCACGCGGCTCGTAGCGGTAGGCGTACGGATCCTCGTAGATGTAGACGTCGCGATACCGCGGCCGGTAGACGCGATGCGTCACGACCCTCTCGCCGCGATCCCGCCACAGCCCGCCGGCTTCGGCCGACGGCGGCGCGGCGACTGCCATCGCTGTAAATAGCGATGCCGCCACAAGTGCGCATTTCAACAAACGCATGACAGAACTCCAAACCTTCACGACTGACCTTAACTTGTCGCTGAGACTAGTGTTCCGGTTCCGACATTTGCTTCCCGTTGCAGCAGGTCTAAGAGCAAATGTCGGAACCATAAGGAACACTAGCAAGCCTATGATTCTAGTGTAGCTTTTACACCTGACGTTTGGCAACGAACCAAGCCGCAAGTGGGGACCAAACGTCATGTGCGCTACACTAGCGGAAAAACTTGATGATTCTCATAAATGCTCCCACCATGGTAATTCCCCGCTGATCCGGACTTTTTGCTGTATCTCGCGCAACGGCCGCGCCGATGCTGCCTTAGGAAATATGGACGAGGCAACAACCTTCAGATCCGGTCACGCCTTAAGTAAATCCTCACCCAATTCGCGGAAAGTCACGGCTCAGAGCCATTTGTGTCCGGATGAACTTGCATGTCCCGGCCACAATCCGTGTCAAGCGTAACAATCCGGGTTCGAAGTGACCAACGCGACGCCCAAGAACCGCAGATCGGCCGCGCCGGCGTCGGACCGAGAGCGCCTGGAACGCGGTCGCAGTCGCCTGCAGGAACTGCTGGCAAATCCTGGACCCGGCATCAGGATCATTCCGCACGCCAGCCAGTTGCATGGCGCACCGCAGCAATCGCCAACATCTCGGCAACGGCATCCGGGGGCTGCAGTCGTACCAACTGACGCCAGCGCGGTGAACGCTGCTGCAAGACCCGGCGGTCCGCCAGCAACAGCCGAGCCCAAACCGGGCCGGCCCCAGCAAAAATCACCGGCCTCGCGTCCATCGGCACAGGCGGTCTCGGCCAGACCTGCGGCGGCGCGCGCACAAGGAGAAGTCCGGCGCGTCCAGCCGACCGGCAATATCCGCCTGAAGCAGGAGGCCGCACCGCCAACCCCCGAGCCGCCGCCTCTGCCGCCGCCGCCCGCCGTCCGCGCCACCGCTAAGGCTGGCGAAAACCTCGCACCCGCACCGACTGCCGGCGCCGCGCCAGCGAGCACCCGCCCCACACTCGCAACGTCCGGCGAGTTGGAGGACGCCATCCTCGCCAGCAAGCAGGCCTTCGTTTCGCTCGGCCTGTTCAGCTTCGTCATCAACATCCTGATGCTGGCCGGTCCGCTGTTCATGTTGCAGGTCTATGACCGCGTCATCTCATCGGGTTCGCTGCCGACCCTCGTCGCGCTGACCGTCATGACCGTCGGCGTCTACGCGATCATCGGCCTACTCGAGATCGTCCGCTCGCGCGTCATCGTCCGCGTCGGCCACCAGATCGATGGCCGCCTCGGCGTCCGGATTTTCGATGCCGCGATCCGCTTGAGCGCCGCCGGCTCGGGTAAAACCGGCTCGACCCTGCGCGATCTCGACCAGCTGCGCCAGTTCGTCGGCTCGCCCGGTCCTCTGGCATTTTTCGACGCTCCCTGGACCCCGGTCTATCTCCTGGTCATCTTTATGGCCCACTGGATGCTCGGTCTTGCAGCAACCCTTGGCGCAGCAGTTCTGTTCGGACTCGCCTGGCTCAGCGAAACGCATGCCCGCGCGCCGCTGCACGAAGCCGGCAAGACGGCGACCCGTTCCCTCGACATTGCCGAAACCGGCCAGCGCAACGCCGAAACCATCGCGGCCATGGGCATGGGTCCAGACTACCGCGCGCTCTGGTCGAAAGCGAACCGCACCGCCCTCGACTGGCAACTCGTCGCCGCCGACCGCCTCGGCACCATGACGGCCCTGTCGCGCACGCTGCGCCTGCTGATGCAATCGCTGATGCTGGCGATCGGCGCCTGGCTTGCGATCAGCGGCGAAATCACCGCCGGCGCCATCGTTGCCTCAACCATCATCTTCGGCCGCGCGCTGGCCCCCGTGGAACAGGCCATCGGCCACTGGCGCCCGTTCCTGAAGGCCGTCGAGAGCTTCGGCCGGTTGAAGGAACTGCTCCACAAGATGCCGCCCGAGCGCCTCAGGACGGCGCTGCCGGCGCCGACCGGCAAACTCGAGGTCAAGGCGCTACGTGTTGCTTCGCCCGCAACCCGCCAGCTCATCTTGAGCGGCATCAGCTTCCATGTTTCCCCCGGCGAGATGCTCGCCGTTATCGGCCCATCCGCCTCCGGCAAGTCGACGCTCGTGCGCACGCTGACTGGCCTCTGGCAGCCGTTGTCGGGCACGATTTCCCTCGACGGCGCCCGCCTCGACCAATGGCACCCCGAAGATCTCGGGCGCCATGTCGGTTATCTGCCGCAAAGCGTCGAACTCTTTTCGGGCTCCGTTCGCCAGAATATCGCCCGCTTCGCACCCAACGCCTCCGACAGCGAAATTCTCGAGGCCGCCACAGCCGCCCACGCCCATGAGCTGATCCTGGCTCTCCCCGAGGGCTATGACACCGAATTGGGCTCGTTTGGAACCTACCTGTCCGGCGGACAGCGCCAGCGGATCGCGCTGGCCCGCGCCTTGTTCCGCAACCCGGCCCTGGTCATCCTCGACGAACCCAACGCCAATCTCGACAGGACCGGCGACGTTGCATTGTCGTCGGCCATCAACGACATGCGCGCCCGCGGCCAGGCAGTCATCCTGGTGTCTCACCGCGTCCAGGCGATCGGCAAGGCGGACTCGCTGCTCTTGATGGAAAAAGGCCAGCAGCGCGCCTTCGGCCCGCGCGAAGCCGTCATGCGCATGATCCGCGGCGAAACTGATCCTCACGCTGCAAGACAACCGGCCCAACCCGAGGCCCAATCCCACATCCAGCCCCAGGCTCAAGCCGATACCCAGGCCCAAACGCCGGCGAACGAACCTCCCGCCGCATCGACCGCGCGCACGCCGTCTTCCCGGGCTCCGGCGAAAACACCTCCGGGCTACACGTAGGACCAGGGATGATCAAAGCCTTCGTCAAGCAGCTCACCCTCCCGGCCACCCCGCCCTCTAACAGCGATTGGACCGCCACCGACCCTTGGCTGCGCTTCGGCAATCGCACCGTGGTCGGCCTTGTCGGCGGCTTGTTCCTGTTCTCGCTGATCGTTTCGATCTCGGGCGCAGTCATCGCCATCGGCAAGGTCACGGTCGAGGGCAACTACCAGAGCGTCCAGCACCCCGACGGCGGCATCGTCACCGCCATTCACGTCAGGAACGGCGATCTCGTCGGCGACGGCCAGCCGCTCGTCAGTCTCGATTCGACCGACGCTCGCGCCAATCTCGAAATCGTCTCTGCCCGCGTGCGCGAACTGTCCCTGCAGGTTGCCCGCCTGATCGCCGAACGCGACGGTAGCGGCTCCTTCGCACTTCCCCCTGGGCTCGACGCCAACGACCCCGCCGTCAGTCAGACGCGCGCGGCTCAACAGGCGCTGTTCGATGCCCGCATGGCCGCCTTCAAAGGCGAGCAGGGCATGCTCGGCGAGCGCCTCAAGCAGGTCGAGGACGAGGTATCGGGTCTCGAAGCGCAGCTGACGGCGCGGTCCTCCGAACGCGAGATCATTGAACGCGAGCTTGCCGACATCGTCCCGCTGTTCGAACGCGGCTACGTCAATCGCGCGCGACTTTCTCCGCTGCAGCGCGAAAGCGCACGTCTCACCGGCGAACTCGGCCGCCTCAAGTCGGAACTCGCCAAGCTCGACAGCACGCTCGCCGAGACACGTCTGCGCAAGGCCCAGTCCGAAAAGCAGTTCATGCGCGAGGTCGTCGACGAACTGGGTAAGGTCCAGGCGCAGCTCTCCGAGCAGCGCGAAACGCAAAAGAAATATGCCGAGATTCTGGAGCGGACGCAGATCCGGGCGCCGCGCGCCGGACGCGTTCATTCGCTCGCCGCCCACACCATCGGCGGCGTCATTACCCCGGCAAGCCAGATCGCACTGATCATTCCGCAATCCGATCGCCTGATTGTCTCCGCGCAGTTGGTCCCAGCCGACATCGACCGCGTCCGGACCGGCCATAAGGCGGACGTGCTCTTCCCCTCCTTCAACGCCCGTATGACGCCGCGGCTCAAGGGCCTTGTCGCCCGCGTATCGCCGGCTGAGGAAAAAGACGAGCAGGGCCGCACCTACTTCACCGCCGAGATCGATATCCCCGCCGACGAGATCGCGCGGATTGGCGCCGATCATCCGCTCATACCCGGCATGCCGGCGGAGGTTTTCATCGAGACCAGCTACCGCTCGATTCTCAGCTACCTTGTGAAGCCCCTGACCGACGCCATGGGTCACGCCTTCCGCGAGCGCTGATCTGCGGCAAAATGCGCCACGCGCAAGTCCTGCCAAATTGTTCTGTCAACGATGACGAACGTTGACCTTTCAAGTGTTTACCCTTGGGGCTTGGTTGAACCCGTCAACGTTAAGGGTATATTGGACTGGCCGTATGGCATGCGTCTGATGGACTGCTGCGCGCGCAAAAGTGGCGCGTACCGATCAGCAGCTTGGGAAACACTGAATGACGCAGCCGTGGCATATCGAGGTGCCGGGCCGAGAGCGGGAGCAAAAGCCGGATGAGATGCAATCCTCTGCGCTGGTGGTGGGGTTTACTGCCTGTAGCAGCCTTGGTCTGGCTCGCCTTCATTTGGGAACGCGAACCCATTCAGCAGGATTTGCGCGACCGCACCGAGCAAGCTCTCGCCGCAGCCGGTCTCCATTGGGCCGGAACCGCCTTCGACGGCCGCGATGGCTTGTTGAAGGGCCTTGCCTTCAATGACGAGCATCCCGGCCAGGCCGCCGATGTCGTACGCAAGGTATGGGGCGTGCGCGACATTCAAGAGAAAGTCGACCTCATCGACTTCGTCGACAGTTACGCCTGGTCTGCCGAAGCGATCGGAAAAACCATCCTCCTCACCGGCTATGTCCCCAATGAGGAAACCCGCCTCAAGTTGCGCGGTCTTGTCGAAGCCCGTTTTCCCGGCTTTCAAATCGACGACCGCACGACACTTGCGCGCGGCGCTCCCTCGCTGCCGGCCTGGACAGGCGCCATCGGATTCGGCCTCGACCGGCTGGCGCAGCTCAAATCCGGGATTCTGAAACTGAACGGGCTTGGCCTTTCGATTGCCGGCGAAGCTGTCGATTTCGGAACCTACAAGAGTGCGCTTGCCGCGCTCCGCAGCGCCTCCCCAGAGGGCGTGACGATTGAAAAGAACGACATTCGCCCGCCCATCGTCAGTCCGTACACCTGGGGCGCGACCCGCTCGCCGACACATCTCATCATGTCGGGACACGTACCCGGGGAAGAGCAGCGCGAGCGAATCTTCGCGCTGGCCAAGAAGGCCCACCCGAGCGTCGTCATCATCGATAGAATGGAAACCGGCGCCGGAGCCCCCACAGGCTGGGAAACAGCCGTTGAATCGGTTGTCGCCCAGATTGCCCGCCTCGAAGCCGGCGAAGGCAAACTGTCCGACAAGCAGCTTACGCTGAACGGAAAGGCACTCGACGAAGACACCGCGAACGCTGTCACGACGGAAATCGGCGACGCGATTCCAAAGGGCTTCAGTTTCCGCCACGAGGTCGCATTCCCCGAACCAAAGCCACCCCTGGTCAGTCCGTACGTCACCAGCTTCGAGGCGACCGCCGATCGCATCCGGCTCACCGGCTTCGTTCCCGACGAAGCTGCCCGCGCGAGCCTCCTCGAGGCCGCCAGCACGGCATTTCCCGGCAAAGCGGTTGACGACGCCATGGCGCTTGGCTCCGGCCAGCCTGAAGGCTGGCAGCGCTGCCTACTTGCCGGCATCGAGGCCACCAGCAAGCTTGGAAGTGGTAACGTCTTGATGAGCGACAAGACCTTGAAGGTGACGGCAAAGACATCGAACGAAGAACTGGCCGCCGCTATGCCCGGTGACGTTCGCGCCGCGACCAACCGCTCCTGCGACAGCGAAGTCGTTCTAACCCTCGACCTGCCGACCGAACCCGACCTCAGCTGGCGCGCCGTCTACGATGGCAACAACACGCTGGCTCTCGACGGCGAAGTGCCGGACATCGAAACCCTGACACTTCTCCTATCCGCCGCGCGCAAGCAATTCCCCAAGGCCGATATCGACAACCGCATGAAAATAGCTGGCGGCTATGCCGCCAAGTGGCAGAAGGCCGCCGCCCACGGCATCACCCTTCTCCGGTTGCTGCGCCGCGGCGAAGCAAACCTGACGGGGCAGGCGCTGGTCATTACCGGAGAGGCCGCCGACACGGCTGCCGCGACAGCCATCAAGGATCGCCTGACGCACAATCTTCCGAAGAATTATTTCGGCCGCGACGTCGTCGAGGTCAAGTCGGACGCTATGATCTGGGCTGAAGTCGAGGCGAAGCGCAAAGCCGAAGAGGCTGCCGCCGCGCGCATCAGGGCCGACGAGGAAGCCAACGCCCGCCGTAAGGCCGCAGACGAAGCTGCAGCCCGGCGCGCCGTCGATGAAGCCGCCCAACGCCGCACCAGGGAAGAGGCTGCCGCCCGCAGCAAGGCCGACGAAGACGCCGCCGCGCGCCGCAAGCTTGAAGAAATCCTGGCCCTGCGCGAGGCCGACAGGAAAGCCGCTGCCCGTGTCCAGGCTGGGGCGGCGACCGCCGGTCAAAGAGCCGAAGTAGGCGCGGCCAGACGCAAGGCCGACGAAGACGCAGCTTCGCGGCGCAGGCTCGATGAGATTTTCGCCCAGCGCAAGGCGGAGGCAGCCCGCCGGGCCGCCGACGCGCAGGCGCAGCGCCAAGCCGAACGCGAGGCTGCCGCGCGGCGTAAGTCCGAAGAGGAAGCCGCCCGTCGCCGCAAGGCCGACGAGGAAGCCAACGCGCAGCGAGCCGCCCAGGTGGTGGCAGCCCGCCAGAAGCAGCAGGATGAAGCGAGGCGCCAAACGGAGGCAGAGGCAGAGGCCGAGGCAGAGGCCAACCTCCGCAAAGCTGAAGAAAAATCCTCCAAAGAGCAGGCTTCGATTGCCCGCGACCGCCGAACCGCCACCCCGGAACGCCGTCCCGTCCCGGCCGCCGCGGTGAATTGCCAGAAGCGCCTCAGCGATGCCTTGAGCACCGGCTTGATCCTGTTCGATTACGCCAGCGCCGAACTGTCGTCCGTCAGCCGGCCGACGCTCGACGAGCTGGCGAAAATTGCCAACAACTGCCCCGACGTCAATCTTGCCGTCGAAGGCCACACCGATTCGGTCGGCCAACGCCCAGCCAATCACCAGCTCTCGCTGCGCCGCTCGGAAGCGGTAATCGACTATCTGGTGAGCGCCGGTGTCCCGCGCTCGCGTCTGCGCCCGGTCGGCTACGGCGAAGAGCACCCCGTCGAGCCAAACAATTCATCCTCCAACCGCGCCCGCAACCGGCGCATCGAATTCTCTATCGACCCCGAAGGCTGACGCTCCATCGCAGGTCGCCAACCTTCCCGCAGGTTGGCCAGATTGCGTCTTTGGTCCATGACAACTGCCAATCGGACGCAATCAGGCTTGGCAAATGCTCGCCAGCTATGCACAAACATCGCTGAGTAGGAGCCTGCCAACTCCAGGGGAACGCCAAAATGGACTATCTTGTCATCAAACTGTTCTGGTATCTCGCAACCGCCTTTGCGATCGGGCTTCTCGTCGGCTGGGTTTCCTGCAGCCGCTCGAAGAACTGACGTTTGCCGGTACGCACCGATGTGAAGGTTGGGGGGACGAAATGGAAAGTTATCTTTGGCAAAGCGCGCTGCTGATGCTGGTGGCGTATTTTCTCGGCGCCGTTGTCGGCTGCATGCTGCGCCGCCTGACGACCTCGGGCGCGACAGCAACCGAGCCGTTGCCCGGCAGGTCGGCGGCGGCTGCGCCGGCGCAACCTGAAATAACGCCGCCCGCACCGGACATGCGCGAGGCCCCAGAGCCGGTCCAGCCAAGGATCGAAACGGTCGCTCAGCCGACGCCCCCTTCTGCAGCAAAAATCGCTCAATCCGCTCGTTTCGAACGTGTTCTCTCGAGCGCCCCCGCCACGAACGAAAACCAGGAAGCGGTGGCCGCGCCAGCGGCAACCGAAAGCCCCCCCCGCGCAGAACCGGCTGCCGCCGCACCCGGCCCCCAAGAGCAGGTTGCCGACACGTCCGCTTCTTCTAGATCAGCGGTCGCTGCTAGCGCAGCCGCTATCGCCGCAGCCGCTTCCGCCGCAATCACCGCCCGCACCGATACCGAAGCACCCTCCGAACCCGAACCCGAAGCACCCTCCGAACCCGAAGTACGCTTTCCCTCCGCCGGCGGAAGCATGGGTCTGTCAGCCGTCGCCGCGACTGTCGTCACGACGCCCGCCGACGATCTGC
>JAHJQI010000168.1 GCA_018819265.1 Alphaproteobacteria bacterium | reverse complement strand
GAGGGGCCGTTCCTGGAACAGGCGCGCAAGGTGCGCCGCTACGGCGCCGCCGTCGTCGTCATGGCGTTCAACGAACAGGGTCAGGCGGAGACGGCTGAACAGAAGTTCGAGATCTGTCATCGCGCCTATAAGCTGCTCACGGAAAAGGTCGGCTTTCCGCCGGAAGACATCATCTTCGACCCCAACATCTTCGCGGTGGCAACCGGCATCGAGGAACACAACAACTATGGCGTGGCGTTCATCGAGGCGACGCGGCGGATCAAGCAAGAAATGCCGCTGACGCACGTTTCGGGCGGCGTCTCGAACCTGTCGTTCTCGTTTCGCGGCAACGAACCGGTGCGCGAAGCCATGCACTCGGTGTTCCTCTATCACGCAATCCAGGCCGGGATGGACATGGGCATCGTCAACGCCGGTCAGTTGACCGTCTACGACGATATTCCCGCCGACCTGCGCGAACTCGTCGAGGACGTCATCCTCAACCGGCGCAGCGATGCAACCGACCGGCTGTTGGAAGCGGCCGAGCGGTTCAAGGCCGGCGGTGGGGCGAAAGCGCGCGAAAAGGATCTGTCGTGGCGCGAAAGCCCGGTGCAGGAACGGCTGACCTATTCGCTGGTGCACGGCATCAACGATTTCATCGAGGAAGACACGGAAGAGGCGCGTCACACCGTCGAGCGTCCGCTGCACGTCATCGAAGGCCCGCTGATGACCGGCATGAACGTCGTCGGCGATCTGTTCGGGGCCGGCAAGATGTTCCTGCCGCAGGTCGTCAAATCGGCGCGCGTGATGAAGCAGGCGGTCGCCTATCTGCAGCCCTACCTCGAAAAGGAAAAGGAGGAGATGGGCATTGTCGACCAGCCGGCGGCAGGCAAGATCCTGATGGCGACCGTGAAAGGCGACGTACACGATATCGGCAAGAACATCGTCGGCGTGGTCCTGCAGTGCAACAACTACGAGGTGATCGACCTTGGAGTCATGGTGCCGGCAGCCAAAATCCTCGAGACGGCGAAGCGCGAGAAGGTCGACATCATCGGCCTGTCGGGCCTTATCACGCCGTCGCTCGACGAGATGTGCTTCGTTGCCGCCGAGATGGACCGCGAAGGCTTCGACATTCCCCTCCTGATCGGCGGGGCGACGACGAGCCGGGTACACACGGCGGTGAAGATCGCGCCGAACTATTCGGCGAACCAGGCCATCCATGTCCTCGATGCGAGCCGCGCGGTCGGCGTCGTCTCGAAGCTGCTCTCCGAGACCGACAGCGAGGATTACGTCAATGGCATCAGGGCGGAGTACGTCAAGGTTCGCGAAGCCCATCTTGCCGGCGACGCCAAGAAGAAGCGCATCTCGATCGAGCAAGCGCGCGAGAACAAGTTCGACATCGAATGGGACCGCTATACGCCGCCGAAGCCGACCTTCTTTGGCGCGCGCGAATTCGAGAGCTACGATTTGGCCGAACTGGTGCCCTACATCGATTGGACGCCATTCTTCTCGACGTGGGAACTGCGCGGGCGATATCCGACGATCCTCGACGACAACGTAGTCGGGCCGGAAGCGCGCAAACTGTTGAAGGACGCGCAGGATCTGCTCGACAAAATGGTCAAGGGGAAGTGGTTGTCGGCGAAGGCCGTCATCGGCTTCTGGCCGGCCAATTCGCTCGGCGACGACATCGAAGTCTACACCGGGGAGCCGCGCCACTCGCAACTGGCGATGCTGCACACGTTGCGCCAGCAGATCGCACGCGACCATAATCGCGGTCGCGCGCATACTGCGCTTGCCGATTTCATCGCGCCCAAGGAAAGCGGTGTTGGCGATTACATCGGCGGGTTCGCGGTGACCACGGGGCATGGCGAAGAAGAAGCCATCGAAGCCCACTTCAAGAAGACCGACGACTACGGGCGCATCATGTTCAAGGCGCTCGCCGACCGGCTGGCGGAAGCCTTCGCCGAACGCATGCACGAGCGCGTGCGCAAGGAATTCTGGGGTTACGCAAAGGACGAAAGGCTGTCCTGCGACGAACTCATTACGGAGACCTACAAAGGTATCCGTCCGGCCCCCGGGTATCCCGCCCAGCCCGATCACACCGAGAAGGCGACGTTGTGGCGTCTCATGGACGTCAAGGCGAAGGCCGGCATCGAGCTGACCGAGAGCTTTGCCATGTGGCCGGGTTCGTCGGTCTCCGGGCTCTACTTCTCGCATCCCGACAGCCATTACTTCGGGGTCGGCAAAATCGAACGCGATCAGGTCGAAGACTATGCGGCGCGCAAGGGCTGGACGGTCGCGGAGGCCGAACGCTGGCTGGCGCCGGTGCTGAACTACGATGCGCGCAGCTACGGCAAGGCCAAAGTCGCCTGAGGTTGTTTAAACATGCTCGGCACTTCACCCAACACCCGGCAAGCCGGTGATGGTGCGGGAACTCGTGATGACAGGGGCGTCGTGTGGGATAAGGCACCCGCGCCGGTCGAACGCCCGCGCATGGCCACCCGCATCCGTCATCCCCGCGCAGGCGGGGATCCGGCCAAGGTTCAAGGAACAGCGGTCGCCGGCCGTTCTTCGCCGCGATTGCCGGCTGAGGACCGCTGCTTCATATGTCCCCCGATCAGGAAAGCGAGTCGCCATTCGGAAACGTGGGCGGATCCCGGCCGTCGCCGGGATGACGACGCTGGGAGGGTTTGGCGCCGGGCGGTCTCATATTCTGTGATCCGCCGCGAAGGTGGTGCGGATGCGTGTGGGGAATGGCGCGGTTTTACGTACCCGCGACAGGCCGCCTTGTGGCAATCCAAGTCAACAACGCTTAACTGTAAGATGAGCACATGAATGGAGTTGCCATGATGATCGATATGGGATCGGCGGAAGGCCGCATTGTCGCGGCGGCGCTGCGGCTTGCAGCCGAAAAGCCCTGGCAGGACGTGTCGCTGCGCCATATCGCCGAGGCGGCAGGCATGAACCTTGCCGAGTTGAGCGATACTTTCTCCTCGAAGTCGGATGTCCTGAAGGCGTTCGTCCGCCTTGTCGACAAGGAAGTGCTGTTGAAGGCGCCGGCGCCGCAGGAAGGCGAGTCTCGGCGCGATGCGCTGTTCGAGGTGATCATGGCCCGCTTTGACGTGCTGGAGCCCTTTAAAACGGCTCTGCGTTCGATTGCGGGTTCGGGCGAAATCGAACTAGCGCTGATGCGGCCGATGCTTTCCTCGCAGGCGTGGATGCTGCAGGCGGCGGGAATCGATTCAGACGGGCCGGCCGGGGCCATGCGCACCGCCGGGCTGGCATCGGCCTACGCTTCGGTGTTGCGCACGTGGCTGGAAGATGACGATCCGGGGCTGGCGCGCACGATGGCTGTGCTCGATCGCAGACTGCGCAGCGGCGAGTCCGTGATGGCAGGGCTCGATAGCGCGCTCGGTGCGGCGCGGCGGTTGAAGGATGTGCTGCGTTCGGGGCTGCGCTCGTCAAAGCCGCGGGAGACGCCCGAAAGCGGCGATGAATTCGGCGATGCGACGGTCGCTGGGCCGGGCAACGCCGGAGCGCCGCCCGCGGGTTGACGGCCCGCGGACATCTGTGAAATCAAGTGGTCGTGTGCGCCTACAGCGGGATCGAAATGATCGCGCGCAGGCCGCCCATGGAACTTTCGCCCAGCGTGATGTCGCCGCCGTGGCTGCGGGCAATGTCGCGCGCAATGGCAAGACCGAGACCGGTGTTTCCCTTGTCCTGATTGCGGGCGACGTCGAGACGGTAGAACGGCTCGAAGACGTGGTTGCGTTCTTCCGGCGGAATGCCGGGGCCGTCGTCGTCGACTTCGATGCGGAGTCTGCGCCGTTCGGTGGCCGCGCGGATAACGACCGTTTCACCAAAGCGGGCGGCATTCGAGACGAGGTTGCTGACGGCGCGCTTGAAGGCGTGACGCTTCAAGGGAACGACGATGTCCTTGCGCTGGCGGGTCTTAAGCTGCACGTCGACGCCGAGAACGGCAGCTTCGTCGAGGATTTCGTTCAGCAGGTCCTTGAGCTTGACCGGCTTTGCCTCTTCGCCGCCGTGGCCCTTGGCAAAGGCCAGATAGTCTTCCAGCATATGCTGCATTTCGGAGACGTCGCCGCGCAGCGAGATCGCTTCGGGGGTATCTTCGAGAAGTGCGAGCTGGAGCTTGAAGCGGGTCAGCACGGTGCGCAGGTCGTGGCTGACGCCCGCGAGCATGGTGGTGCGCTGCTCGACGTGGGTGGTGATGCGTTCCTTCATTTCCAAAAATGCCTGGGCCGCCTGGCGGACTTCGCGTGCGCCGCGCGGCTTGAAGTCCGGGGGCTCCGGCCGGCCCTTGCCGAAAGCGTCGGCGGCTTCAGCCAGCCGCAGGATCGGCCGGATCTGGTTTCTGAGGAACATGATGGCGACCGTCAGCAGGATGACCGATGAGCCGACCATCCAGACGAGGAAGATCTCCGAATTCGAAGCGTAGGTCTGCGAGCGGCGGGCGACGAAGCGCAGGATTTCGTCCTTATGCTTGACGCGGATCTCGACGAGGTGGGATTGGCCGACCGTGTCGATCCAATACGGGCTGCTCACCTGGGTCGCGATCTGGCGGGACAGTTCGCGGTCGAGAAGATCGAAGAACGGTTTTGGGCGGGCGGGGGGCAAGTCACCCTGCTTGAGGATCGACATCTGCAAATTGAGCTTTTCGCGCGCCATCTCGATCAGTTTGCTGGCGCTTTCCTCGGAGGGGTTCTGCTCGTAGACGGAAATGAGGGCTGCGATGTCGCGGGCGGTCGCTTCCGACAAGCGTGAAGTGACGGCCTGCCAGTGGCGTTCCATGAAGACGAAGGCGACGACCCCTTCGAGGACGACGATGGGTGCGATGATGATGATGAGGGCGCGGGCGTAGAGACCCTTGGGCAGAAGCTCGGAGACGAGCCGCATGCCTTCCGATTGGACGAAGGTCACCGCCTTCGCGACACCGGCCAGCAGCCGGCGCATGCCCAAGCGGATGCTCGTGGCGCCTGATGACTGGCCGAGAAATGCCATTCGGGGCTCCCCCTTGTTACCGGCATATGACGATGCGTTGTTGCCATCACACGTCGGCAAGGCGTGCGGTTTCCAGGAGGTGGCGGGCTGGCGTCGCTTCAGTCAACGTAGAGGATATAGCCCTTGCCGCGCACGGTTTGAAGATAGACTGGATTGGACGGATCCGTCTCGATTTTCCGGCGAAGGCGGTTGATCTGAACATCGATGGCGCGCTCGCTGCCGGTCGAATCGTCACTCGAAAGCTCGTAGCGCGGTATCGGCTGCCCTTGCTTGCTGGCGAATTGGCGCAGCAGTTCGCGCTCGCGTTCGGTCAGCTTGATCGATTCGTCGCCGCGTTTGAGTTCGCCACGCGTGATGTGGAATACGAACGCACCCATGCGGATCTCTTCGCAATTGCCATTAACAGCGTGACCGCGGCGGAGGATGTTGCGCAGGCGGAGCAGCAGTTCGCGGGGTTCGAAGGGCTTATGAATGAAATCCTCGACGCCGGCTTCAAGGCCCATGACGCGTTCGTCGGGGTCGGTGCGCGCCGTGAGCATGCAGACGGGGACGTCGGAACGACCGGTCAGTTCGCGGGCAAGATCGATGCCGGATTCGCCTGGCATCATCCAGTCGAGCAGGATCAGGTCGAAGGCGAGGCCGCGCATCGAAGCGCGGGCGTTGGCGACATCGGGGGCCGTCGTCACCCGGTAACCGTTCTGCACCAGGTAGCGCGCGAGCAGGTCGCGGATGCGCTGATCGTCGTCGACGACGAGGATGTGGGGTGCGTCGTCTGCGATCGGGTCCGGACTCGCGGCGGTCGGGACTGCGGTCATGTCGTCAACCCTCCCTGGAAAATAGTCTTCTACTGTTGTTCTTCGTTGCCCGGTCGTGAAATGCCTTGTGGTCCACCTATCATATGGGAGACGGCCGGCCTCTGGTCTTCGCCAATCATGGCAAAAAGAAAGCGGCGGACCGATTCCTCTGCTTCGGGGCCCGCAGCGCGAAAGGCTTCGCGCAACCGGGCGATCTGCAACTCGGCCAGTTGGCCGGATAACGACTGTCCTTTGTCCGTGACGTACAACAGGCGTTCGCGACGATCCGTCAGCCCGGCCTTCTGAACGACGTAGCCTTGATCAACGAGTTGCTTCAGGACGCGGGCCAGGGATTGCTTGGTGATTTTCAGTATATCCAACAAATCGGCGACGCGAAGTCCCGGATTACGGCTGACGAAATGCAAGACGCGGTGGTGGGCGCGGCCAAACCGGTAACGCTCCAGGATTGCATCGGGATCGCCGGTGAAATCGCGGTAGGCGAAGAACAGCAGTTCGATGCAGACAAGGAGGTCTTCGCGGTCGTCGGGGGGGCGTGCCCGTGTGGCGTTGTCGGCTGGTGCAACCTTGTCTGATGGGCTATCGGATTTCATGCGCTCGCGGGCCGATGGATTTACGTCAGCGTTGTTGACATATTTTGCGCGCATTGATAGGGATTGGCAACGTGTTTGTGCGCCAAAATGCTCGTGTCAGCCATGTCGAACGGGCCTTTGTGCGGCGGACCAGTCCTCGGACATTCCTGTTGTTTCGGTTTCGACCGCCGGGCAACATAACACCTCGCGGGGCGCCAGCGCGCTCATCTAAAACCCAAAGGACCTGCCTATGGCCAGTCTCATTCCCTTCGATGAGCGTGACGGTGTGATCTGGTTCGACGGCGAGATGGTGGCGTGGCGCGATGCCAAGCTGCACCTGTTGACCCATGCCCTGCACTACGGCAGCGCGGTTTTCGAAGGCGAGCGCTGCTATGGCGGCGAAATCTTCAAGCTCAGCGACCATTCACAACGCCTGATCGAAGGCGCCCGCATCATCGATTTCGAGGTCCCCTATTCGGTCGAAGAGATCGACGCGGCATGCCGAGACGTCATCGCCGCCAACAAGCTGACCGATGCCTACGTGCGTCCGATCGCTTGGCGCGGCAGCGAACAGATGGGCGTTTCGGCGCAGAACAACAAGATCCACCTTGCGATCGCCGCCTGGGACTGGGGTTCGTATTTCCCCATGGAGCAGCGGCTCAAGGGGCTGCGTCTGGCGTTCGCGACCTATCGGCGCCCCGATCCTGCGACCGCGCCATGCAAGGCGAAGGCTGCCGGTCTCTACATGATCTGCACGATCGAGAAGCACAGGGCAGAGCGGGCCGGCTTCGCGGACGCATTGATGCTCGACTATCGCGGCCGGGTTGCCGAATGCACGGGCGCCAACGTGTTCTTCGTCAAGGACGGCATCATCCACACGCCGGTTCCGGACCGCTTCCTCGACGGGATTACGCGGCGAACCGTGATCGGGCTTGCCAAGGCGCGCGGCTACGAAGTCGTCGAGCGGGTCATCATGCCGGAAGAACTCGGCGATTTCAGCGAGTGCTTCATCACCGGGACGGCCGCTGAAGTGACGCCGGTTTCCGAGATAGGCGAGTACCGTTTCACGCCGGCGACGATCAGCGAAGCGCTGCTGAAGGACTACATGCAACTTGTTCAGCCGGGCAGCAAGGCCGCAGCCGAATAAGGCTCGCGGACGGAATTGACGGGGGCAGCGGCGCCTGCCGCCGTTGCACGCAGCCCACATCGCACGGGCTTCAGTCCACCATAACACCGTAGAAGGGTTGCACGGTCCGTTGGTCTGGCGGAACCTCGCGGTCGCGTATGTGCATGCGAACCGTCCCATGACGGGCCGGTGGCAGGCTGGCGTTATGCGGGAGAGGTGTTATGCGCAGAGTATTAATTGCCTGTCTTTTTTCCGGACTGACGGCGATATCGGCGGG
>JAHJQI010000167.1 GCA_018819265.1 Alphaproteobacteria bacterium | reverse complement strand
GTGGCGGTCGAGAGGCCAGGGCTTTTCGAGGAGGGTTAAGGCGGCTTCGGGGGTTTCGCCATATCGGGAATAGGGGACGGCCTCGCCGCGCCCAAGTTTGCCCCGTGCGGTCAACTCCACCTTCACGACACGCGCCTGCGTCTTGGCGCCGCGCGCGATGACGAATGGGCGGCGCAACGGCCAGGCTTCAATGCGCGCACCGGAGAACTTGATTTCGGATGGCAACAGGTCCGGCATGAGGGATCACTCGACCTCGTTGCGGTTGCGGATGACCGAGTCGTCGGGTCCCCTACGCGGCATGACCGGTGCGCCGGATGCGGCTCTGTCAGGAATCGAGGCGGCCGCTGACGTGAGCCAGGAACAGGTAGGCGCGGCCCATGTCGGAGAGGAGTTGGGTCTGCACCTGCCGGCCGGTTGCGTCGTGCTGTTCGGCGTGGCGAACCTTGTGCTCGAAATCGGAGAGGAAGCGGCCGATGGCTTCACGCAAGGGCGGGTCGCTGCGGTAGCGGCGGCTCAGTTCATCGAACGCGGCGCGGGCCTTGGGCGGATAGAGGCTCGGCACCATGATGCCGCGCTGGCCGGAGCGCAGGCGCTCCCAGATCTCGTTGGCGGTCGATGGGTCGATGGCCTGCACCATCAGCGAGACGTCGGGCAGCGATCCGCCGGCGGCTCCGGTTGCAGGCTGAGGATTGGGTGCGCCTGCCTGGGACGCCCGCGCGGACGGCTGGGCTCCGGCGTCTTCGTCGAGTGAAGCGCGCTTCAAGAGATCGCCGAGCGACCAGCCGTCGCCCTGAGCGGGCGCCACGCCGGCAGGTGGCTGGGTGCGTCCCGCCGCCGGTCCTGGGCGGGTTGCCGCCGGCGCCGGATGCTGGTGGTGCGCTGCCGGGGGGCGCTGACCGGTGGATGCCTGGGGGGGGCCGGACGGGTTCGCGGCGGCCACGGACGGTCCGCCGTCTGCCGCGGTGCCGGAGGTGCGCAAGGGACGCGAGTGGAGTTCTCTCGCAAGGCTGGACGTGAGGCTCGAGAGCTGGCGGTCGGTATCGGCCCGGTCGCCCTGGTGGGACTCACGGTCGTAGGTGGCGCGCAGCGAGGCCGGGTCGGCGGTGATCTGGGCGGGCGGCTTGGCGGCAGCCGGGCGCTGCGAAGGTTCGGAGATATCGCGGTTGCGGGCTTCCTTCGAGGCGATATGGGTCAGCTGCTCGAGAGCGTTGAGCTGGTCCTGCAGGGAGCGGCGCATGGCTTCGGCGCTCTCGCGGGAGGCCGTGGGAATGTTCTCCAGGCTCTGGCGCAGCCGGGCCTGCTCATCTTCGATGGCGCGGGCCGCTTCCTGGACGCGCTGGCGGACTTCGCCCGAGGTTTCGTCGAAGCGGGTCGAGAGACTGCCGAACTGCGAGGTGACTTCGGCGGAGACGTGGGAGAAGCGCTGGCGCAGATCGGCTAGCGCACGCTGGCTTTGTTCCCCGGCTTCGTTGCGGAAGCGTTCGAGATCGGCAAGGGTTTCGCGCTGATGGCTCTGGGCACCCTGGCGCAATTCCTCTGCCGTTGCCTTGGCGCGGGTCTCGGCAACCGACAGCTGATCCTCGATGGTGTTCGAATAGCCTTCGATGAACTGCGAGAACTCGTCGGCCTTGTGCGACAGACGGTCGAGGGTGCCAGACAGTTCGGAATGGCGCTGCTTGAGAGCGGAATCGATCTTGTAGTTGGCGCTCTCGAGGGCGTTGGCGGCCTGCATGATGAGCTGGCCCTGATTCTCGAAGCGGTTGGTCACCGAGTTGATCTGGCCGAGCAGGTTTTCGGAGACGCGCTTCAGGAGATCGGACTGGTTGGCGAGCCCCTCGATCGCCTTGAGCGACTGGCGCGTCACGTTCTCGCTCGACCGGCGGACGGCGGAGATGCCGTTCGTGAGGGTATCGTCGATATCGGCTGTCTGGCGCGTCAGCGTATCGCGGAAGTTCTTGGCGTGCGAGTCGAGGGCGGTGGTCAAGGCCACGGCCTTTTCGCCGACGGCCTCGTCGATCGCCGAGGTGGTGCGGACGATGGTTTCGTCGAACAGGCGCAGGCGGTCGTTGAAGGCGTCGTCGAGGGCGCGGGTGCGGGCCACGAGTTGCGAATCGAGGGCCTGGGCGCGGCTGGCCAGCGTCGTGTCGAGGGCATGGGCGTACGCCTCGAAGACCGACTGCAGATTGTCGGTGCGGTTTGAAATCGAGGTGTCGAGGGTGAGCATGTAGCCTTCGAAGGCGTCCTGCATCTCCTCGGTGCGGCTGGCGAGGGCTTCGGCAAGCGCGGACGTGTAGGTCTCCAGCATGCCCTGCATCTGGCCGGTCGTGTCGCCCAGCGTCTTGCCCATGCGGCCGGTGTGGTCCTCGAGCATGGTGCGGATTTCGGTGCCGTGGCCGCCAAGCGACTTGTCGAGGTGCTGGGCCGTTTCCGACAGCGTCGTGCCAAGCGTGCGGGTGTGGCCCGTCAGCATGGTGTGCATCTGCTCGGTGCGCGCCTGCAGGGCGCCATCGACGGCGCCGGTATAGTTCTCCAGAACCGACTGGAGCTGTTCGGTGCGGCTTCCGAGCGAGGTTTCGATCTGGCGGGCGCCTTGCGACAGCGAGGTTTCGAGCAGTGTCAGATTCTCGCCGGCGCCCTCGATGATCTGCGCGAGCTTCAGTTGCTGGGACGACAGTTTCTCGATGAGGGCTGGAACTTCGGAGCCGAGCGATTTCAGTGTCGTATGGACATCTTCGCTGGTGGTCAAAAGAGCGTTGCGCTCCCCGGAAAGTTCCTGGATGAGGCCGCGAATCTTGCGCTCGTTTTCCTCGTAGGAGCGTTCGAGGGCGGAAACTTCATTATGGACGAGGGCTTCAAGCTCGCCGGCGCGGCCCAGTGCGCGGCTGACCGCGTCATTCATGAAGCCGACCTGACGGCGCACGGCCTGGCCAAGCGAGGCCGTCGACTGCTCGGCGAGGCGGTCGGGTTCGGCGAGGCGAATGGCGACCTCGGCCATCGTCGAAGATCGCAGGCGCAGCTCTTCGGAACGCGAGGCCAGGAGCGCCAGGAACCAGATCACCATGATCGGCACCAGCACGGCAGTGATCATTAGGAAGGTGGCGGGCTTCTGCAGCAGGGCTGCGTAGGGGTCCGGTTCGGCCGACAGCACCAGCCACAGCGCGACCGATCCGAGGATCGCCCAGAAGACGCTGCCGACGGCGGCGTACTGGTAGGGCTTGGTCGAGGGCTTCTGCTGAAGGGCGTAGATCAGACCGCCGATGGAGGGCGCGTCGTCGTTGGCGGCGAGGCGCTCGCGCACGGGACCAGCGGGCCGGCGGCGGGCCTCGCGGCGGGAGTGGCGCTTGTGACGGGAAGGCTCGTCGTCGCTCGCCGTTGCCGGATCGGCGGGGGGAGCTACGGGCGCGGCTTCGGGGGTTGTTGCTGGTTCGGTTGCAGGGGGCACCGAGAGCGACGGGGGTGCGGACGTGGAGCGGCTGCGGTCGAAATCCGCTTTGGTTTTTGTGAAGCTGAGCGTCGGTGCCGCGGACTTCGTCTCGCTCGCGGATGACGAATTAAACGCCATATCGGTGGTCGTCTTGGATTTTTCGGAAGGCTTAGGGTTCGGGAGCGACATTGTGCCGACAGCTTTGAGCGAATCGGCCGATTTCGGCGAAATCGCGGCTTTCAGCGAGTCGGCAGCCTTCAGCGAATCGGCGGACTTCGGCGAATCGGCTGATTTTGCCGGTGTTGCCGGGGGCAGCGGAGGCGGTGCAAAGCCGGAAGCAGTTGCCGGTGATGGTATTGGCGGTGGCAGGGTTCCCTTGGCGATCTCGGCCTTGCGGGTAGCGGCTTGCGCCGTATCGGACGACGCTTTGTCGCCGTCCTTGGCCGATGTCGAGGCGGTGGCAAGGCGCGCGCCAAGGCTCGGCAGCCGGGGCGCACCATCGGTTCCCGTCGCAGCGAAGTCCGTCGCGGTTTCGTCCGATATCTTCTTGTCTTGAGCCATCCACCCGTCCGAAGTCGTGCCGGAATCCCCGATAGGCACGGGGAGATATTAATCCGAACCCTGGCGTGAGCTCAAACGGTTGTTTGCGTTATCCGATGCCAATTCGCAGTAGCCCCGGCTCGCGCCCCCAGAATCTGTCTCAGTCCACCCCTGGGGACAAGCGCTAGAGCAGCTTGAGGGCGAAACAGTGACGCGCCAGCG
The DNA here is from genome assembly GCA_018819265.1 of Alphaproteobacteria bacterium. Lineage (GTDB taxonomy): Bacteria > Pseudomonadota > Alphaproteobacteria > Rhizobiales > Hyphomicrobiaceae > Filomicrobium. The sequence continues at coordinate 6,096 of JAHJQI010000167.1, read as the reverse complement.
GGTCGGTCCGATCGGAAGGTTAACGCCATCTGTACGGTCAGCGAGCAATTCGATGAGCGCGGTTCAGGGAATGTTTTTGCAATGGTGGCAACGTTTGGGGGCGAGCATCGGTGTTTGGGACGCGTGCGCGGTGCAGGTCGGGGTTTCGTTGGGGAGTGGTCGCGATGATGAGTGCTGGTCTGGTCGCCGAGATCGAGTTGCCCGAGCGCGCCGGGGAGGCCGAGCCTGCGATTCTCGACCTGGCGCATCTGCGCCGCTATACGCTCGACGATATGCCTCTGCAACGCGAGATCCTGGGGCTGTTCCGCGATCAGGTGCTGGAAACGGTGGCAAAGCTGCGGGCATCGTGTGATGACAAACCGGCATGGGCGATGGCTGCCCATACGCTCAAAGGTTCGGCTCGCTGCGTGGGGGCCTTCCGCCTCGGGCGCGCGGCGGAACGGGCCGAGCGCAACTCGCAGACGGCCGAGGCGCGGGCGTGGTCTGCAGAACAGGTAGCGGAAGCCGCGATCGTCACGCTGGCGCATCTGCGCTAAACTTCCAGCTCAGACGCCATCCCATCCGGTAGCCTGGTCCTCTGTTCGAACTCGGGGTTACACAATTCGCTGGGCCACCTGCGCCCGGGACGCAAGCGCCAGATCCAAAACGCCAGATCCAAGACACCAGCACCGTCGTTGGAATTAACATGTGTGCTGCGGGGTCGATTGCGGTCCTGGGACCTGTTTCACGTTATTTTTTGGATCGGGAGCCGACCTGCGCCATTGAGCGGGCTTGATGCCGCGGTGATGGGCGTCTAAGTGTCGGTCGCTTGGAGCGGCGGGGGCTCCGTTGCGTGCTCTTGTGGTACGCGCCGCCGGTACCCGTCAGCCCGCACCCGCTGCACAAGAAAGACGCAAGGAGCCTGCGACCGCAATATGGCCAAGATCACATTCATCCAGCCTGATGGGACCAGTCAGATCGTCGATGGAACGGTTGGACAGACGGTTATGGAAGTTGCAAAGCTGGCGAACGTCCCTGGAATCGAAGCCGAATGCGGCGGCGCCTGCGCTTGTGCGACGTGCCACGTTTATGTCGCCGAGGGCTGGCGGGACAAGACGGGCGCACCGGCCGAGATGGAAGAGGATATGCTCGATTTCGCCTTCGACGTGCGCGAGGAGAGCCGACTGAGCTGCCAGATCAAGGTGACCGAAGACCTCGATGGACTGATTGTGCAGGTTCCCGCAAAGCAGTTTTGAACCTGGTTTTCGAAATGGCGCGCCGGCCCAAGCATCGGATCGGACCGGATCCGGGCATCCGCAACGGGGCGCGCAAGGAAACATAGGCAGGTGCAACGTGCACCCCCCACAGCCGGCTCATCCGGGCCGACTGCAGATGACAGGAACGACGACATATGGATTTGCCGCGAAATGTGCCGCCGGGCGAGCCGATTGAAACCGATGTCGTGATCATCGGCGCCGGCCCGGTCGGTTTGTTTGCCGTTTTCGAACTCGGACTTCTCGACATCAAGTGCCACCTTATCGACATCCTCGATAAGATCGGCGGTCAGTGCGCGGAGCTTTATCCCGAAAAGCCGATCTACGACATTCCGGGGCTTCCGGTCGTCACGGGGCAGGAACTGACCGACCGGCTCCTGGAGCAGGTCAAGCCGTTCAATCCCACCTTCCATCTCAACGAGCGGGTCGACGAACTGGCACGGCAGGCCGACGGACGCTTTCTTCTGAAGACCGACATAGGCCGGGAGTTCGTGTGCAAGGTCGTCGTCATCGGTGCCGGCGGGGGATCGTTCACGCCGAAGCGGCCGCCACTCGAGGGGATCGAGGCCTACGAAGGCGCGTCGGTCCACTACTCGGTACGGCGCATGGAGGATTTCCGCGGCAAGGACGTCCTGATCGTCGGCGGCGGCGATTCGGCTCTCGACTGGACACTCAGCCTGCAGCCGATCGCCAACTCGCTGACGCTCCTGCACCGGCGCGACGACTTCCGCGCGGCTCCGCATTCGGTGGAAAAGATGCGCGAGCTCGTGGCCTCCGGGCAAATGCGTCTGATGATCGGTCAGATGACATCCATGGATGGTTGCGAGGGCAAGCTGGAGGGTGTCACGGTCAAGACGAAAGAGGGTGAGGAACGCATTTCCATCAATGCCGTGCTGCCGTTCTTCGGGTTGACGATGAAGCTTGGGCCGATCGCCAACTGGGGTCTCAACCTCGAAGAAAACCTGATCCCGGTCGATACGGAGAAATTCGAGACGAGCGAGCCCGGCATATTCGCGATCGGCGATATCAATACCTATCCGGGCAAGCTGAAACTGATCCTTTCGGGTTTCCACGAGGCGGCGCTGATGGCGCAGCAAGCGCACCGCTACATCTATCCCGGCAAGAAACTTCTGTTCCAATATACGACGTCGTCTTCGAACCTGCAGAAAAAGCTCGGCGTGAAGTAGAAGTCGTCGCGGCGGGGTTGTCCCGCCGCCGTTCTCGCGACCCTCAGGCGACCATCAGAATTGTCGAAAGCATCGGCGAGGTCAGCTTCTTGAGCGATTCGGGCAATGCCATGTGGGCGGCTTTCAGACGGTCGCGGGCATAGCCGAGATAAACACGCGTCCAGAGGCTACCCTTCATCGACAGCGGCACAGCCCAGTCGGTGACTTCGACGCAGTTGTCCGCCCAGTCGAGTTTGAACGGTGCGCAAGGCCCCATGAAATCGAAGACATCGATGCCGTCTTTCTTGCAGGCTTCGATGCCGGCATAGGTGGTGAGGTGGCCGGGATTCCATTTGTCGTAGGACAGATTGTACGTGATGACGTGGGCGACGGCGCGCCCCTTGGCAACGTAGTTGAGTTTCGCTCCGACGAGTTCTTCGCCGCAACGCATGGTGGTGATGCGGCATCCCGTCGGGCGCCTCGTGTCGGTCACCGAGTCGAGGAAGAACTCGCGGGTGCGGGGATCGTGCAGGGCGCGCGAGACCATCGATTTCCTGGCGAGCCATTCCTGCTTGAAGCGCAGCAGTTCGTCGGTTGCCGCGCGGGCTTCCTCGCCCTCGCTAAGAACGTCGATGCGAACAGGAGCGATGTCCTCGAAGCGGCGGTGGTAACGGCGGAAGTAGCTTTTGCGCTTCTTGGAATAGCGTTTCTGTGCGTAATCATCGAATGTATTCGATTGGGACATGTCGACATAAGGCGCGCGGTCCTTATGGGTCGCGACCGCTCCAATTTCGGCCAGGAGCGGGGCGACGGCCGCATCTTCCCGGACCTTGTAGAGAGCGATGATGTCGGCCTTGGCGTTGGCGCGCAGGAATTGCCAGGCTTCACGCAGCATCCCCAGCGTATCGCCACCTTCAACGAGTACGTCGCCATACTGGGTGACGGGCGTGCCGAGCCACGTCAGCGTGCGGAGGCCGCGCGAGCGTTCGCGCACCATCGGCCAGACCATGGTGAGGCGGCCACCGGTTCGTCCGGTGACGATAAAGAGTTCGCGGGTCTTGGTGGCCTCATCGCGGCCTTTGAGGAAGTGGTTGGCCCAATGCCAGCACCATGCGAACGACTGGAATGGGTTTCCCGGGCGTCCGGCGCGGTCGTAAAGCGCGGACCATTCCGCTTCGAGGGCATCGAAGTCCTGACGCCTGGTGACAATCGCGAGCGTCATGTATGCGGCGCTTCCGATCGGCGCGGGATCGATCTGGAGTTTCGATGCGTTGATGGCTAGCAGGTGCCCGGTTGCGCCGAAATCGGTTTCAAGGGAATGGGCCCGTGCGGCGGAGATCATCGGTGGTACTCATCAGCTGTTGGTTGCTGGCGTTTCTCAGCAACTTGTGTGCCAGCCATGGGCGAAACCGGGCCGTTTTGCGCAGGAGTCTGCCGAAAGCCGATGTTCCACACTTGTTCTTTCGGAACAAATGAAGTACGATAATCTCAGTTAAGTCTCGTGGACTTGATGTGCAACTCATGAGAAATTGGGAATCGCGCTATGAGAAAGCCGGAACTTCGTGTGGTTGATGGGGGTGTCATGGATAAGCAGCGGGCGTTGGAAGCAGCTCTTGCCCAGATCGATAAGAATTTCGGCAAGGGTTCGATCATGCGCCTGGGCGAGAACAACCATGCGCACGATATCGAGGTGGTCCCCACCGGATCGCTGGGTCTCGATCTCGCGCTCGGGATCGGCGGCCTGCCGCTCGGCCGGGTGGTCGAGATCTACGGACCGGAGAGTTCGGGCAAGACGACACTGGCGCTGCATGTGATTGCGGAAGCGCAAAAGAAGGGCGGGACCTGCGCCTTTATCGACGCCGAACACGCGCTCGATCCGATCTATGCCAAGAAGCTTGGAGTGAAGGTTGAGGATCTGTTGGTTTCACAGCCCGATTGCGGCGAACAGGCGCTTGAGATCGCCGATACGCTGGTGCGGTCGGGGGCGGTCACCGTGCTCGTGATCGATTCGGTGGCGGCGCTGACGCCGAAGGCCGAACTCGAGGGCGAAATGGGTGACAGCCTGCCGGGCCTCCAGGCGCGTTTGATGAGCCAGGCGCTGCGCAAGCTGACCGGTTCGATTTCGCGTTCGGGGGGCATGGTGATCTTCATCAACCAGATCCGCATGAAAATCGGCGTCATGTTCGGCAATCCGGAGACGACGACGGGTGGCAACGCCTTGAAGTTCTACTCCTCGGTGCGCCTCGATATCCGCCGCATCGGCTCCATCAAGGACAAGGACGAGGTCGTCGGCAACCAGACCCGCGTCAAGGTCGTGAAGAACAAAGTGGCGCCGCCGTTCAAGCAGGTGGAGTTCGACATCATGTATGGGGAGGGGGTGTCGCGGTTCGGCGAACTCATCGATCTCGGTGTGAAGGCGAACATCGTCGAGAAATCGGGTGCCTGGATTTCATATGACGGCCAACGTATCGGTCAGGGCCGCGAGAACGCAAAGGCGTTCCTCAAGGCGAATCCAAAGGTGGCCGATGCGATCGAGAGAGCGATCCGGGCCAATGCGGGACTTGTTGCCGATCACATGCTCGTCGAACCGGAGGCGGATGGAGATGGGGCGGACCCCGACGCCGTCGTGTCATTGTCAATTGCCGATGAACCTGGGAATGGCGATGAGCCGGTCGTACCGGCTGGGAAGCGGGCGCGCCGCTGAAGGCGGGCTGTTCATCAGCGGTCGCGGTGCGTTGCGCCGGAGTGCGTCGACAACAGCAAAATCTTTTCGGACTTGAGGTCGCCGGGACTTGTTCTGCCCACTGTCGTTTCCAAGTTTTCGCCGGCGGTCCTCATTGCGCGATTGGTGGGTGGAAATCCTGACACGTAGACAGGTCGCAGGGGCGCCGGTAAAAGGGGCGGATCGTGGCGCCGGGCGGTTCGTCGATCGGTGCGCCGCGGCGCTGGCGGGGTAACGTTACCGCTGTGATACGTCCGATTGCCGACCCCCCGAATGCGGAGCGGGACAGGCCGCCGCCATGGTGTGGAACGTGGGGGTGGCGCGACCTGCCTTGGCGTCTTGAAGAGGGGTCTTTTTGCGAGGCCTAGAATGACCGGCGTCAATGAGATCCGCAGAGGGTTTCTCGATTATTTCGTGAAACATGGACACGAGGAGGTCGCCTCCTCGCCGCTGGTTCCGCGCAACGATCCAACGCTGATGTTCACAAATGCCGGCATGGTGCAGTTCAAGTCGGTGTTCACGGGGCAGGAAACGCGGCCCTACAACCGCGCGGCGACTTCCCAGAAATGCGTGCGGGCGGGCGGCAAGCACAACGATCTCGACAATGTCGGATATACGGCGCGCCACCACACCTTCTTCGAGATGCTCGGCAATTTCTCGTTCGGTGACTACTTCAAGGCGGATGCGATCGAGCTTGCCTGGAAGCTGATCACGCAGGAATTCGGGCTCGACAAGTCGCGCCTTCTCGTCACCGTCTATCATGACGACGACGATGCGTTCGCGTTGTGGAAGAAGATTGCCGGCTTGAAGGATGAGAAGATCATCCGCATCGCGTCGTCGGACAACTTCTGGCAGATGGGCGATACGGGACCGTGCGGACCGTGTTCGGAAATTTTCTACGATCACGGGGCGCATATACCTGGCGGGCCGCCGGGGTCTGCCGATGAAGACGGCG
>JAHJQI010000166.1 GCA_018819265.1 Alphaproteobacteria bacterium | reverse complement strand
TCGCAAAGAGTGCCCTTGGCAGAAAGCTACCCGGCAAGATGAAAGCCATTGCAGTGATGGAGCGCCGAGATGGTTGGGGAGACCAATATGAGGAAGGCATGAAGGTCGGCAACTGGGAATTCGAAGTTTTCTCTCCTGACGGAAAAAACCTTAACAAGGATATCTCGGCCTGCAGAGCCTGCCACCAACCCTTGAACAGAAGCGAATTCATGTTTTCACTTGAACATCTAATCGCTGCGCAATGACGATCTCATGTAGCCATTGCGCAATCGGAACGATATGGGGCTAGCCCGCCTTTCCAGGGGGTGCGACCGTCACGGAGGCCAAATGGCTGACAGACAAGGAGAATCACGCAGATCGATGTGGTTCATCATGCTGCAAGCATGTCTCCGACATGACGGGCAAGTGGTTCGTGCTGGAAGCGCGTCTCCGACACGACACAGGCTGTCAGCCATTTGGCCCCCGCCTTTCAGGTCGTCCGGGGCGGGCCATCGGCTGTGTCGGGCCGCTCAACCGTATGGCCCGATACGCTTTTCACGTCCCGCCTTGCCGAGTGACGCCGCCCTGGGCGATGCCGGCGCGCATCCCTGTGAGAAAGGCGGGCTAGAGGCGAGCGAAGTTTCAGCGCGAACCACGATGGGAGAGGCTGATCGCAGGAATGCAAAAATGCAATCGGCGTCTGTGCGCCGATTGGTGGTTGCGGTGGCCAAGTCTGAACCGCCGCAACCGTCCGCCAGACAGTCATGCGAATTTTCCAACCCCACCATCGTGGACCGCAGGCGATCTCGGTGACCATGAAAATTATTGGTGACTGCCATGGTCGGCAATGCCGATCAGATTCCCTGTTTTCGGTTTCAATGCCACCAGCTTGCCAACGCGCTTGAAGGTTGGGTGCTCGTAAGCACAGATTGGGGCGGGCCTGTGCCGCGCAAGATCAATCGCTACGACGTATGCCATGCATAGGGTGCCCAATGCTGCACAACGAGACCGCCATGCTCGAAGCCGCCGGCTCCACGACGGTCGCTTTCCGCAAATCGCTGATCGAGAATGCCTCTGACCTTGCGCGACGCTGGCCGGCTCTGCAGGCGTCCGACAAGCGCGCCATCCTGAATGCACTGATTGCCCGGATCGACGTTCGCGCTGAGAGATTGGATATTGCGATGCGTACCGCAGTGCTGTCCGGCGTTGTTAAGCCCGATCTCGACATCCAGCGGCTGCCGGAAACGCCAGAAGGACCAGCTCAAGTCCTGTCGGTGCCGGCTCACCTGCGACGGACCGGCCTGGAAACCAAGCTGCTGATCCAGGGTGCACTGGGAGCGGGGCCGCCTCGACCGTCGGACCGCAGCCTTAAGCGACTCGTTGCGCAGGCGCGGCAGTTCAACGGTCTGGTCATGAACAGCAATGCCAGATCGATGCGGGAACTCGCCGTCGAAGTCGGTGTCAGCGGGTCATACTTTACCCGAGTGTTTCGCCTGAACTTCCTGGCGCCGGACATCACGAAGGCCATCCTGCAAGGACGTCAGCCGCCTGAGTTCAGCGCGTTTCTGCTGATGAGCACTGGCCAGTTTGCCGGCTGCTGGTCAGAGCAACGTCGCCGGTTCGGTTTCGACTAACCGCATCACGATCGCCGCTAAACTGCCGCTGCCCGCCGTCGCCCGCGACGGTGGATTCTTCGTTCCAGCCCCTCGAACTGCAACAGCATGGGGATGCCTTCCGTCGCCAACGGTACCACTGAAAACCTGATAGGAGACCTTTGGCGGTACAGCGGCCTGACAACGGCACCAAAGCGGTCTCTGCGACCCGTCGCACAGTCTGGCCGCGCGTAAACCGCGGAAACACCGGGACAAGTTAGAATCTCGTCGGGAATTCAAAAATTATCGTTGAGAATCAATAAGTTATGGCGGAGGGAGAGGGATTCGAACCCTCGAGACGGTTCCCCGCCTACACACTTTCCAGGCGTGCGCCTTCGACCACTCGGCCACCCCTCCAACGTTCGCAAAATCTGAAGCGAAGCGCGCAATATACCCAGATGCCTTGCGAGGGCAAGGGGCCTGGTGTCTGATCAAGGTGTCTTGAACCATCGGCCTGCCTTGGGAGATTTCACAGAGATCGAGTTAGACACCCCCCCCATTGACGAGGGGTGAGACGATGAAGCAGCTTCCGAAGCGCAGATTATCGCGATTTTGCACGCGCCTGCGAGCCTGCAGGTGGCGTTTCGAGCGCCCATCGGGTCATAAGCGCTGCCCCCAGGGAAAGGATTGTCGCGCCGGCAGCGCACCGCCGCCCTGCGTCAACGCTTCGGCAATGCGCAGTCCCTCGTTCCATTTCGCCATGCGTTCCGACCTGGCGAAAGATCCGACCTTGAGTTGCTTAACGCCCCAGCCGACGGCAAGGTGAACGATGGTGACATCCTCGGTTTCCCCCGAGCGGGCCGATACGATGCTTCCCCATCCGGCCAACCTAGCAGCATCGAGCGCCGCCTTCGTTTCCGTCAGCGTTCCCGCCTGGTTCGGCTTGATCAATGCGGTGTTGCCGGCCCCAATGGCGGCGGCGGCTTCGATTTTGCCAGCCGACGTGCAAATGAAATCATCACATACGATTTGGATTCCCTCGCCGGCGGCCGCCGTAAATCTCGCCATGGCCTCTGGATCGTCTTCACCGAGCGGATCTTCGATGGCGATGATCGGGTAGCGCGCCAGCCATGATAGCAGCATTTCGCTCAAGCCGTCGGAGTCGACTTCCCGGTCGTCGGCCGCAAGCCGGTAGCGGCCGCCGCGGCCGAAGTCGCTCGCTGCGATATCGAGCGAGATGGCAACTTCGTCACCCGGAGCGAACCCTGCCAGTTCGATGGCGCGCACCAGGAAATCGAGAGCTTGCTCATTCGAGCCGAACGCCGGCCAGAACCCGCCTTCGTCGGCCACGCCCTGCATCAATCCGGCCTCGCTCATCAGCGTTCCGGCGGCGCGGTAGACTTCCGCTGTCCACTCCAGCGATTGCTCATAGGTGCGTGCACCGACAGCCACCACCATGAAGTCCTGCACGTCCACGCGCCGCCCGGCATGGGCGCCGCCGCCAAATATCTGAACCTCGGGCAAGGGCAGGAAAATCTCGTCGCAGCCCTTCGCGAGGTACCGCCACAAGGGCATGTTTTCGGCGCACGCGGCGGCGTGGGCAATGGCCATGGAGGTTGCAACCATGGCGTTGCCGCCAAGCCTGCTCTTGTCCACGGTGCCGTCGCACGCGATCATCAACGCATCGGCGACAGCCTGATCGCGGGCATCATGGCCAATCAGCGCTTCGGCGATTTCCCCGTTGACGGCTGCGACCGCCAGCAGCACGTCGTAGCCGCCGAAAGCCCGGCCGCCGTCGCGCTTGTCGACGGCTTCGCCGCTGCCCACCGAGGCGCCCGCTGGCGCTATGGCGCGTCCGCAGGCCCCGCCCGACAGGTGCACCTCCGCTTCGACCGTGGGTCGCCCCCGCGAATCCCACACGCGGCGGCCTTTCACGGCGATGATTTCAGCAGTCATGAAGCAAGTTCCCGTTGCCACGCCGCAATAACTTCTTCGAGGCGCGAAGGTGGAGCTTTGATGAGGCCGCGAGCGCAGCGCCGCACCTTCCGTTTATCGTCTTCTTCGGTAACGTATTCGACCGGTGATTTCCCATCGATGCGGGCCAGAAATAAACCCGGCAACAAGCTGGCCGCACGCCTCTCGAGGACGTCGGCATTCTCCCACTCCACTCCGCCGAGATAGGCTGATGCCATCGCCTGGAAAGAGGCCGCATAGGCAGGCTGCGCACTCTCGTTCGAGAGGCATTTCAATAGGAAATGGTTGAGGCAGAACGCCAGATCGAATGCGGGGTCTCCGATCGTGGCGCACTCCGCATCGAGAAAGACCGGCCCGTTGGGGCCGATGAGAATGTTTTTCGGGCTGACGTCGCCATGGATCATCGCCAGCCTTGTTCCAGCCGTTCGCCGGCTCAGCTCGTACAAATTGGGCGCGATATCCTGATGCCGTTCAGCCGTCGCCTCCAGGTAGGGCTCAAGGCGGATGGCCTGGAAAATGTCCGTTCGCGGGAATTGCACCGCCACCTCCGCCGAGCCGGCCGTTCCAGCGTGTATGGCGGCAAGCCGCCGGCCCACCTCGGCTGCGATTGCCGGCTGTACGCGACCGTCCAGCAGCTCGCTTTTCCATACGGCATGATCGCCCGGTTGCAGATATTCCATCGCAAACCAATTCGCTTCGTCGTCATCGAACAACACGCGTGGCGTCGATCCCGGGACGATACCATTGGCAGTCCGGAACCAGGCGACTTCGAAACGGTTGCGTTCGACAGGCGCCAGCCACAGCGCTGTGACGTTGAGCTGCTTCAGTGCCCGTTTCACGCAGAACGTCAGATCGCTCGTTTCCACTTTCCAGATCTCCGAGGAGACGCCGCCGGTGAGAGGTTCGAACGTCGTCTCGCCGAGGCTTTCGATCAGGCCTGCGTCTTTGAGTACGCCAATGAGAGCCCTATCTGGTTGTCGCGATGACGGCCTCGTCGACATCGGTCATCTCTCCGTTGAAGAAATAGAACCGCCAGAACATATCCCGCCGATACCCTGAGAGGTAGCAGCAGGTCCTTGCCGGGGACTTCGAATCGGCAGCACGTCTGGCGCCACTGGGAATTTCTCCCGCCGCAGTGCGGGCGATCATCCCGAATTGACTGAAATACGCAAACGCATACGCGCCGCAGCGGTTGATCGGATATAATGAACCCGGCCTTTTCGCATCTGCTCGCTTGGAACAAGCATGTCGCTCAAGTCTACATTAGTCGCTTCGATTGTCGCGGTGGCGCTGATCACCCTGCTATTTGGCGCTGCGATCAGCTACTGGCATGCGCTCTCCAAGGTCGAGGCGGAGATGCAGGCAGCCATCGCCGTCGGTGCGCGGGTTGCCGCGAACGCTGTCGACGACGCCGAGGAGTCGGCCGACCCGAGCCGCCGCCTGCACTTGCTTGTTGGCGACTTCAACGGCGACCGGCATGTGCG
>JAHJQI010000165.1 GCA_018819265.1 Alphaproteobacteria bacterium | reverse complement strand
TCGTCAGGGCAATCGGCCCGCACGATCTCGCACGGGTCGGTAAACAGCAACGAAGGTGAATGCGTGCCCGAACTGTTGTCGAGCAGCACGAAGGCCTCCGAAAGTCCGCTATCGGCGTCCGCTCCGGCTGCAAGCCCAGCGCTGATATTGTGTCGTTCGCTCATTCGCCCATGTAGCCCGAAAGTCGAAAGAACGTCACGCGCCGCGTTGCGTTGACACCGGCCGGAACGGACTTTTCGCCAATCTTTTTTGCCGAGGCGAACCGTAACGGAACCTGACTGCGATCCCCCCCCAGCGTCGCCAGCAGCACCGGTCCCTTCACCGCCGCCGTGAACGGTCGCACCATCTCGAAATGATCCCGCGGTTTGGCCGTTTCCCGCCACGCATAGATCGGCGTCTTTGCGTCGCGCATATAGTAGAGGAGTTCGGCTGTCATCGGCCGGTCGTCACTCAGGATCGCAGCGTACGGCTCGCCTCGCGCTTCTGCGGCCATGGCTTCCTGCCGGACTGTGTCCGCAACCGCCTCCCAGCCGAGCGTCCGCGAGAACGGCGCAGCCCCGAACGGCAGCTTGACCAGCCCCGCGGTTGCCATGCCGGCAACAAACAGCACGACGACAGCCACGTGGATCGCCGCCGACGCCTTGAACCAACCCCACGCAACGTCGCGGATCATCGTCGCCGTGACCAGCACGGTTGCAGCCACGTAGGCAACCGCTGCCCAGTTGGCATGCGCCCGCGACAACAGGGCTTGCACCAGGATCGCGGCGATCACGGGAACCGAGAACGCCAGCAGCATCCGGTCGGCCTCCGGCAATCGCTGCCGCGAGGCCCGCCAGCAGATGACGAGCAGGGCCCCGAACAGGATCGGCCCGAACACGCCGAACTGCGCCCCGAAGAACTCCAGCGCCTTTTCGGGATGCACGAGCGCGCCGCCCCATTTGGCGTTATCGGCGGTATGCGAGAACGTCGCGAACTTGTTCTGCTGGTTCCACAAGAGGTTGGGGACGATCATCGCCGCACCGATGGCCAGCGCAGCATATAGCCGGACGTCGCGCGCAAGTTCGCGCCGGGCGGGGGTTGCCACCAGATAGATCACGACGCACACGACGAACCACGCCATCGCGTACTTCGCGTTGAGCCCGGCCCCGAATGCGAGGCCCAACAGGATCGCCGGCCACCAGTCTTGCGTGTCAGCCAACCGCGCGAAGGCAAACAGTGCGATCGCCCAGAACACCAATAGCGGCACGTCGGTCGAGATGATCCCCGATGACAACGAGACGGCGGGCAGCGTGGCGAAGACCAGCGCCGCCAGTACGCCCGTCCGCGTATCGTAGAGTTGCCGCCCGATCAGGAAGATGCCGAGCGCGGTCGCAGTGTGCAAGAACGGCGAAGGCAGGCGTACGCAGAATTCGCTGACCCCGCAAACGCCCGTCGAAACCCCAATGATCCACGCGATCAGGGGTGGCTTTGAATAATAGCCGAACGCCGGCTCCAGGCTCCAGAACCAGTACTGCGCCTCGTCGAAGAACAGGTCCGTCCGATTGAGCGCCAGCGCTACCAGCCGCAAAATGAGCAGCCCGGCAAGTCCGCCGGCCAGCAGGGCGACCCACCGACGGTCATCGGCGAGCCCTGCGCTGCGTTGCATATCGCTCATGTTCATCAGCCCTCGGCCGCCCGCCGCCCATCGCACAGGTCGATCCGGCCACGCCCCATGCGCCCGATGCCCGACCTATCGCGGCGCCGAACAGGAGCCTATCCTCTCGGCGATTGCAAGGCGGCGTCAATGTGCCCGGCCACCCCGCCTTTGGATGTGCCTTGGAACAGCCGCGACTCGTGGTGTATGTCAATTCCTTGATCAGCCCGCCGGGCCCTTGCCCGTCACCATTCGCCGGCCGGGCGCCGGCATGCGGCCTGCCAATCTTGTGTTCTGGATTCACAAGCACAAGGACTAAACGAGGCTTCCGGGCTGCCGCTTGGGGACCGAGTGTCAGTGTCGGAAAACGAGGAGCCGATATGCGCATCACCGTGGTCATTCCCGCGCTCAACGAAGCCGGCAACATCGGCCGCCTCGTCGCCGAGACCTACGAGCATGTGCCGGCTCGCTCGCTTGCCGAAGTCATCGTCGTGGACGATGGCAGCGACGATACGACCCCGGACGAAATCAAGGCGTTGATCGCCGACGGGCGCCATCCCGGCCTGCGGTTGTTGCGCCACGAAAAACGCAGCGGCCAGTCGGTCGCCCTGCGCACCGGGATTACGGCTGCGACCAGCCCGGTCATCGCCACCATGGACGGCGACGGCCAGAACGACCCGCGCGATATTCCAAAGCTGCTCGCGCATCTGGCCGCCCCCGGCACCAATGGTCCCGCCCTCGTCAACGGCTGGCGCCAGACCCGCAAGGATACTGGCTCCAAGCGCTTCGCGTCCCGGGCCGCCAACAAGATTCGCGACTGGGTCCTGCGCGACAACTGCCCCGACACCGGCTGCGGCATCAAGGTTTACTGGCGCGAGGCCTTCCTGCGCATTCCTTTCTTTACGAGCGTGCATCGCTACCTGCCGGCCATGTTCCAGACCTACGGCCACGAAGTCGCCTACGTTCCGGTCAATGACCGCCTGCGCCAGGCCGGCCAGTCGAAGTATTCCAACTTCACCCGTGCGCTCGTCGGTCTTTATGATCTCGTCGGCGTCAGCTGGCTGCGCCGCCGCACGCGCATCCCGGTGATCGTCGAATCGATACCCGAAAAGCAGCCCGCAACGCTTCTGCCGCGTGCGTCCGACAAGCCGACTGCCGGCCCTCTCCCGGGTGTCGTCGGTAGCGGCGAATGAACGACGCCTCGCACAGTTTTCCGGCCGGGCATGGACGTGAGACGAAACAGGCTTGCGCCGTTGACGGCGATCAGGAAACGCCCCCGATGACGACGGACCCCCTCGGCGAGAAAAAGCAACGCATGGCCCGCCTGCGCGCGATCCTTCAGGGCCGCGACAAGGAGAGCCTGCGCAACATCGGGATACTGATTTTCACCGTCGTCACGGTATCGATCGGCTTCTGGCTCACCGCCAACATCATCGGCCTCGACGAGAACGGCATCCTGGCGCGCACCTTCAAGAGCTTTGCCGGCAGCCCCTGGGCGCTCCCGGTCGTTTCGCTCGGCTATACTGCCGCCTCTCTCATCGGCGCACCTCAGTTCCTTTTGATAGCGATTACGGTGGCAGCCTTCGGCTCGGCATACGGTTTCATTTATGCGGTCGTCGCGACACTTGTCAGCGCGTCGGTCAACTTCTTCATGGCCCGCTATCTGGGCGCCGATTGGCTGCGCCGGCGCGGCTGGCAGGGAATCGGCAGCCTGTCCGACATGGTCGGCCGCAACGGCTTCATGTCGTCGCTTCTGGTGCGCATCATCCCGTCGGCCCCATTCATCGTCGTCAATATGGGGCTCGGCCTCACCCGCACCAGTTTCCCCGCCTTCATCGGAGGTACGGCGATCGGGATCATCCCCAAGACGGCCCTCATCGCGCTCCTTGGCAAGGTCGTCGAGCGCGCTCAGACCGGCGACATCGAGGCGATCGAATATCTTGTTCTGGCGACGCTCGGCTGGATTGGACTTGCCTATTTGGCCAAGTGGATCGTCCGCCGCCGGGAAGCGCACAAGGCCGGCGCGCAGGTTCGACCTTAAGCCAGTTGTCCCAGCCGAAAACGCAGAGTGCGCCGAAAGCTTGTCCTCGCCGCGTTCGATTGACGAAGCTGGCCCCGCGTTCACGAATCCGTGCACCCGATGAATTGCCGCTGCCTGACCAATATTTGCACGCTACAAGCCGGACAGTCGTGCAGAACCAATTCCATGGAGCTTCCAATGACCTTCAAGACAAACCTGCTTCGCTCAGCACTCTTCGCCGCCGCGGCGGCCGTCGCACTGATCCCGGCAGCCCGCGCCGACGACCACATGATCGTCAAGGAAAGCGCCCGCAGCGTATCCGAGACCATCGATACGCTTCAGGCTGCCCTTGAGGAAAAGGGTATCTCCATCGTCGGCCGCGTTGACCACCAGGCTAGCGCCATGAAGGCCGGACTCGAGCTGCCGCCGACCATGCTGCTCATTTTCGGCAACCCGAAGCTTGGCACGCCCTTGATGCAGACCAACCGCAGGATCGGCATCGACCTGCCGATGAAGGCACTGGCGTGGGAAGCCGACGGCAAGGTGTATCTGGCCTACACCGACCCCCGGGAACTCAAGGATCGCCACGACATCGACGGCCAGGACGAGATTTTCGACAAGATGTCGAAGGCGCTCGGCGCCTTCACCGACAAGGCGACAGCCAAGTAGCGCTGGCAGCTTCCGGAGCCGGACTTAACTCACGACAAGGCGTTCGTGGCTGTCGGCCACGAGCGCCCCTTGCGTCTTTCGATCGCCCGACGCCTTTCGTCGTCGGCGGCATCTCATGGAAACGCGCCCCAGTCATCCCGTGAGCCCATGTCATCCCGTGAGGCCATGTCATCGCGTGAGCCCAAGTCATCGCGTGAGCCCAAGTCATCGCGTGAGCCCAAGTCATCCCGTGAGCCCATGTCATCCCGTGAGCCCATGTCATCCCGTGAGGCCATGTCATCGCGTGAGGCCATGTCATCGCGTAAGCCCAAGTCATCGCGTAAGCCCCAGTCATCCCGTGAGCCCATGTCATCCCGTGAGCCCATGTCATCCCGTGAGGCCATGTCATCGCGTGAGCCGATAAGGTTGGCACAACCTGCTGTAACAGCGCAGCTCGGCCTTCGGCGACCGGGTAAGGGGATTTTCGCCCCACGCTTCCCCCGCGTCAAATCGCACACGATTAAAAACCCGGCTGGACTCACTCCAGGCTTCACAAGGCTCGGAACACTTGCTATACGTCCGCTCTCCGGTGCTTCAGGCATCGGAAATGCGGTGCACGGGCTCGCGAAGTTGGGTCCTTTCTGTTGCAGCACCGCTTATCCGGACATCCCCGGACGCTGGAGCAACGCATCGGCCCGCAAGGTCCGAGCGCTCGGGGACATTGGTGACGCGGGGTGGAGCAGCCCGGTAGCTCGTCAGGCTCATAACCTGAAGGTCGTCAGTTCAAATCTGGCCCCCGCAACCATCGATACAGCCACCCCTGTTCCGGGGGTGTTCTCGACAAGTAGCGCCGCAAGGTTGCCAACAACCCGTAATTCAACCGGAGCGGGTCGTTCGGTCGGCGTTACCAGGATATGGTCGATCAACTCTCGAAGAATCGTGATTGCTTCACGTGAGGCGGCATCGCCCTTCGTCAGGGCCTCGTGGATTTGTGCGACCTTACCGCGGTAGCGCTCGGCGGCTTGTGGATACAGCGCCACAGGTGAGGCGTCCGAGCCCGCCGCTAACTCGGCGTTGATTCGATCTTGCTCTGCCTCAAGTTCCGCCAGCTGCCGCCCAAGCGTCTTGCGATCAGCGTGGCCGTCCATCACCATATCCATCACATGCTTCAGCTTTCGCTCTACGGCACCAAGATCACGCACGAGATCGTTGCGGCGTTTACGATGCTCGTTTTGGAGCCGCTGCCGCTCTTGCCGATAGGTCTCGACCGCCTCAGCCACAATGCCGGGAGCCAAGAGATGATTTCGCAGCGCGACCAGCACGCGGCTTTCGACTTCTCCCGTCTTGACGGTTCGCGTGTTGGTGCAGGCCTTTGAGTTCTGCAAGGTCGAGCAACGCATGTACTCCTCGCGAACGACCGTATAGGTGCCGCCGCAGCATGCGCATTTCAGCAGGCCCGATAAAAGCCGGCGCGGACGCCGCCGATGATGAAGCTGCGGCCCGCCCCTTATCGCGCGACGGGCTTGCACGCGATCCCAGGTCTCATCGTCGATCAGGCGCAGCTCTGGCACGTCCTGGCGGAGCCATTCGGTTTCCGGGTTCTCACGCGCCACGCGCTTGCCCGTGGCCGGATCTTTGACAAACCGCTGCCTGTTATAGACGATTGTTCCCCGGTACAGCTCGTTGTTGAGGATGCCATTGCCACGCTTGGGATTTCCCAACAGCGCCGATGCATTCCACCGGCCGCCACGCGGTCCAGCTACGCCATCACGATTGAGGTCGCCCACGATTGCGAGCGGCCCCTTGCCCTCTGCGTACTGGAGAAAAATCCTGCGAACGATTTCAGCTTCGCTGTCATTGATGGTGCGCCTGCCTCGTTCCTCGCTTGCGTCCTTCACGATATCGTAGCCGTAGCTTTTGCCGCCGGGGATGCGGCCAGCCTTGACGCGGCCGATCTGACCGCGCCGGGTTTTCTGCGCAAGGTCCTTCAGGAACAGCGCCGACATCGTGCCCTTCAGGCCGACATGGATTTCTGACACAGCGCCGTCGGCGAGGGTCTCGATCCGCGTTCCGTGGAAGGTCAATGTCTCGTAAAGCGCCGCAATGTCGGCTTGGCTCCGCGAGAGACGGTCGAGGCTTTCGGTGACGATGACGTCGAACTTTGTGCCCGAGGAGTCGGCTAGCAACCGGAGCAATCCCGGCCGGTTCAGCGTCGAAGCTCCGGAAATGGCGGCGTCCTGATACACCTCCGTGACGACAAAGCTGCGGGACTCGGCATATTTGCGCGCCAAGGCCACTTGATCGATGATGGATCGCTCGTCCTGCAGATCGCTGGAAAACCGAGCATAGATGGCCGCGCGCATGTGAGCCTCCAGCGTGTCATCGGCGGAGCGGGCTCAATGCTAGCCTTGGCCTGCGTCCGATCTGGGCGTCAATCGCAATCCGAGATTATCGACCCATTGTGCAGAACTTGTGGTTCTGCCCCAGTGTCGGTCGCCTTTCGTTCGGTAGCATCATCCTCCCGTGCGGCCTGACGCGCAAGCACGATGGCGAGTGCCCGGATCGACGCCAGTGCCCGCTGGATTTGGTCAGATCGAAGACGCGCATCCGCCCCTGACTCAGCTTGACCTGTGCTGGTCGTCTGCTGGGCTGGCAGGTCCTCGGGTGACACGACGCAGGTGCTCCAACGCGAGAACGCACGGCGGAAAATGCCACGCGAATGGTCGCTTCAGAGTGCCCGACCTCGATATCCCGGGGAACGATGTATCGCGGTGAATGGGGTGTATGCGGGTGCAATTGGGGTGCGGCTTCGGCGGGATTGCGGAGATTGTCCGGCCTTGCTCGGGGAACGCGCCTGACAATTTAAGACGCAAGAATCGGCGCATAGTAAAGCGGTTAAGCAGATAAGACGCAAAATCCGGCGTCACAGGCAAAATCTGTTGAATTGACACTTAAGACGCAATATCATGCGCTTTCAATACCCATATGATCGGTAAGGCGACAACTTTGTCCTATAAGATCGACTTTGACGCTGCGGCGAGCGATCAAATCGAGTCGGCGCTATGCGTCCGCCTTGAACAGATTCGACTGTCGCGCAACATTACACAGCGGGCGTTGGCGACGGAAGCCGGTGTCTCCCCACGAACTGTCAATCGGATGGCGAGCGGCAAGGGTATCTCGCTCGACACGTTCATCCGCATTCTGAGTGCGCTTCGCATCCAGCAAAACCTTTCGGCGCTGCTCCCCGATCCTACGGTTCGACCCATCCAGCGCGTGGCGCTGGAAGGTCGTGAGCGCCAGAGGGCCCGGCCGAAGGGAAAAGCCGGTTCACATGGCGCATGGACCTGGGGCGACGGAGACGACCAAGATGACTGATGCGCGCGTGAGACTGTGGGGTCGCGACATTGGCGCGGTATCCTGGCTCGCCGAACGCGAGGTCGGCGTGTTTCAGTTCTTTCCGGAGTTCGTCGACAGCGGCATCGAGATTGCGCCGCTGTTCGACCGGGCTGATGCCTGATCATGATGCCTCTCCGCACCTTCCCCTACGAGTTTCCAGCCCTTCCCCGGCAAGCGTTCAAAGGATTGCCGGGCATGCTCGCGGACTCGCTGCCCGACAGGTGGGGAAACGCGGTTATTGACGGTTGGCTTGCGTCGCGCGGACGGGCAGCGGACAGCTTCGATCCCGTAGAGCGGCTCTGCTACATCGGGCAACGTGGTATGGGGGCTCTGGAGTTCGAGCCCGCCATCCTCGGCCCGGCACCACAAGAACGGACGGTGGAAGTCGCTGCGCTGGCGGAACGGGCCAATAAGATTCTCGACGACAGGGCAGCGCTCGGCGGCGTCTTCACAGGCAACAGCGACAAGGACGTCATAGAGGATATTCTGCGCGTCGGCACGTCCGCTGGCGGAGCGCGTGCCAAGGCCGTCCTTGCGTGGAACCCCAGCACTCAGGAGTTCATATCCGGCCAAGTTGATGTGGTGGACGGCGCCCGCTCTCGGCATCGAAGTGCCATAGGGTGATCGTTGAAACGAATCACTGAGGGGGCCGTCCACATGCAGATTACCACGATTGGGTTGGATCTCGCCAAGAACGTTTTTCAGGTTCATGGCGTCGACGCAGCAGGTCAGATTGTCGTCACTCGTCAGCTAAGGCGCGGTCAGATGATCACATTCTTCTCCAAGCTGCCGCCGTGCCTCATCGGCATGGAGGCCTGCGCGACGGCGCATCATTGGGCGCGCGAGCTGGCCAAGCTCGGACATGAGGTTCGATTGATCCCGCCTGTTTATGTGAAGGCATACGTCAAGCGGCAGAAGAACGATGCGGCCGATGCAGCTGCCATCTGCGAAGCGACCAAGTATGCGGTTCGTGCCCGTCAAGACTGCTGAGCAGCAGGCCACCTTGAGCGTGCACCGCACGCGCGACCTCCTCATCGGCCAGAGAACTCAGCTCATCAATGCGCTCCGAGCACATCTGGCTGAACTCGGCCTCGTTGCCGACCAGGGCCGCGACGGCCTCGTCAAGCTCATGGCCATGGTCAACAATGAAAGCAATCTTGAGTCGATTCCGATCGCACTTCTGCAGGCGCTCCGAGTGATCATTGCTCAGCTTGCGTCATTGCAACAGCAGATCGGCGAACTCGATCGCTGCATTAAGGCCCAGCATCGCGCCAGCGACGTCAGCCGTCGGCTGGAGAGCATTCCGGGCATCGGCGTGATCGGAGCAACGGCGCTCTCTGCCACTGTCACCGATCCCGGTGCGTTCAAATCGGGGCGAGACCTGGCGGCCTGGATCGGCTTGGTTCCCCGGCAGAACTCAACCGGTGGAAAAGAACGGCTTGGCGGCATCTCCAAACAGGGAGACCGCTATCTGCGGCGTCTCCTGGTGGCCGGCGCAACGGCCGTCGTGCAGCATGCCAAGCGTCATCCACAGAAGTATCCATGGATCGCGCAGCTGCTGGCCAGGAAACCGGCCAAGGTCGTGGCAATCGCTGTGGCCAACAAGACGGCGCGCATCGCCTGGGCGATCATGAGCAACGGTGGAACCTATCGGGCGCCGGTGCTTGCGGCAGCCGCCTGAAGGGCTCAGCAACGGGAGCCTGAGGCAGGGCTGTTGAACGACTTTCGAATTGCGAGGGTGATGATGGTGTGATGCGAAGCGGTCGAACTGTAGATTGGGAGAACCCGCTTGTGGGTCACGGGTGTCGAGCCCGGAATTTTGATTGGGACCCGATCTGCGGACTACATCAGGGCCAGCGGTCATGGCGCCGCGCAAACAGGCCGGACACATGACTTGCACCCGACCGCAACCCGAACGCCAGATTCCTCTTGCAACGCGGGCGTCGTCCACACATGACCCTAAGGCCGGATTTGAGCACTGGCTGATCAAGTTCGATGGCGTCGTCAACAATAAGGACAAGGAGCTTGCTGACCCTCTGGGCTATGGCCGCATCGAATACGCCTACCATCTCATGGCGCGTGATGCGGGCGTGGAAATGTCAGATTGCCGGCTGCACGAGGAGGGCGGACGCAGCCATTTCATGACCAAGCGTTTCGACCGGTCACCAAGTGGCGGTAAACGGCACATGCAGTCTCTCGCGGCATTGGCGCACTATGATTACAACAATCCCGTCGGCTATGCGTATGAGCAGGCGCTTCAAGTCTTAAAGCGGCTCGGGCTACCCAAGCTCGACGTCGAGCAGCAATTCCTGAGAGCCGTGTTCAACGTGATCGCGCGCAACCAGGACGATCATGTGAAGAACATCGCCTTTCTGATGGACAGGCAAGGCCGATGGCGGTTGTCGCCTGCTTTCGACATATCCTATGCTTGGAACCCCGGCGGTGAATGGACCGGGCGGCACCAGATGAGCGTCAATGGCAAACGCTACGTTTTTGAGCGTTCCGACCTGATCGCGCTCGCGCATGTTGGCGGGATCAAAGTGAAGCCAGCGAAAGAGGTCATTGACCGCGTTATCACAAGCGTGAAGCGTTGGCCCGAATTCGCCGTCAAGGCTGGGGTGCCTGGGGACACTGGCCGCAAGATTGAGAAGGCGCATCGTTGTTATCTCTAGCGAGAGCAACAGTGCCGGCGCAGCGGTGGGTGGCACGCCCGTCCACCGCTATTGCCGACAGTCCAATGCACCTCAAGCCGCCTCGGCGCGGTTTCTGGTGAGCCACGTATCGACCCGCGCGACGATGTCGTAAACGGCGAAGAGCGGGCGGCCTGCACCCTCGGCGATCGTGGCCACCAACCGGTCGACGCGCTCGATGTGGGTGGCACCGGCGGCCAACGCGCGGGCCACCGAGGACGGGCTTTCGAGCGACAAAGCAGCGTTGGCGTATTTTTCGAACGGCACGAGGTCGTCACGGCTGGCGCCAAGCCCGACACAGAGATCCGTAACATCGTCGTAGACCGCGCGGGAAGCGGCGAGGTCCCGATGAACGGCATCGCGGATCGAGACGATCCGGTTTTCCGCGAAGCACCGATAGTTTCCGGCCATCAGCATGCACCACTTTGCCATCGGAACAAAAATCGAGCCAGGGACGCGGAGCTTGACCGGCAGGTCCACGCGCTCAGCGCCGATGTCATACCGAACGCCCTCCACGCTTTCAGCCAGTTCCAACAGCAATGCATTGTCGTCGTCGCGCTCGAACGGTGCCGCCTTGAAATTGGTGGCGAGTCGCACCTGGAGCACGTTGACTTCCTCGCCCGGCGGACGAAATGCCTGCGGATCGGGGCTGCACAGCGTCACGCGGCTCGGGTCGAGCGGGTCCCACACGGTCGCATCGGTGTAGCAGGCCTCGAGCGCGGCAGCGTCGAGCGATGGGATGCGTTTCAGGAACGGCAGTGGCGGCATGTTCATGACCGACAGCACGGGCCTGTCCGCCACTGCGATCGCAACGAGCAGCCGCCGGATGGCCGGGGCGCGATACTGCGGCTCCTGCATGGCGAGGACCACGAGATCATAGCGGGCGGGCTCGGCGACACCCGGGCTCGCGGCATCAATGGACCCGGCCAAGGTCCTCGAGTGGATCTCGATAAGGCCGTCTATGCCACGCACGGGCAAGCGAAGGCGGCAGCCATCGTCGTTGATCCGGGCGACCTCGTTGGGAAGGCCGACGAGCGTCACGTGATGCCCGGCGGCTGCGAGCTTTGTTCCAAGTAGCGCGCCATAGGAGGCGCCGAGGATGAGAATACGTCTGGGTCCGCGCATGGGAGTGCTCCAGTGGCTGATGAACAATCGGGCCATCAGGATACCGGCGACGACGCCAGCCGGGGAACGATGTATCGTGGTGAATGGGGTGTAAGCGGGTGCAACCGATAGTACGCCGCCGGAGTCAGTTGGCCGGTTCACGACTGCGATACAAAATCCGGCGGCGCCTGCCGGAGCCCATATGTCTCCCAGGGCAGGTGCCACCGTGGTCATGCGCGCGGACGCCAACTTATTGGCCGCCGCATCCGTGCTCATCATGAACGGCCCTGGACGCTAAGGTGCTCGCCCGGCGAAACCGTGATCGCGCCGGTTCTGGCTGACAGCGTGCTCCCGACACGGAAACCGAGGTTGTTGTTCCGGTTGTCGGTGGTGTTCCTGTTGCGGTTGACGGAGCGGAGGTTCTGTGGAGTGTTGTTCCAGGAACCGCCGCGGACCACACGGCGACAAGGGGCCATTCAGGCTTCTGGTTCGGCGCGGATCAAACCGGCCTCCCCGGAAGATCGCATGGCGCAAGCGCCACGTATCTGCATTCTCTGCGTGCGCGATCCAGGCCCGCACACGCGGCTCGACATCACCGGGTCCGACCGTACCGGCGCGCCACTGGTCGCGAAGTCCACGCAGACGATTACGAAACCGGCGCACGTTTTCCTCGGGCAGGCTGCGGCCACCGTCCGCGTGCAACTCGTAACCCAGGAACTGAACGCTTCTGGCGCTCGGCGCAATGTACGTCTTGACGGGGTGCGCACGGAGCCGCCGCCCCGCGAGATAGGTTTCGATCCGGTCGTGCCATTCCGCTAAGACCTCGGCATCGTCATGGAACAACGCGAAATCATCGACGTAACGGACGTACGGCGCTTTCAACACTTCGGTGACCCAATGATCGAAGCCGTCCAGGTAAAGGTTGGCAAAGAATTGGCTTGTCAGATTGCCGATCGGCAGGCCGCGACGGCGCTCGAACGGGGCGAACAGATTATCGCCGTGGAAGTAGAGATTGACCGGCTCCTGAGCATTCGACCGGTCGATGATCATGTCGAGCAAATCGAGCGTCCGCGCGCACGCAATACGCCGCCGCAGCGCCGCCTTCAGCAGCGCGTGATCTATGGCCGGAAAATACCGGTAGATGTCGCACCGGAGAACATGGGCATGGCGATCTCGATACCCCTCATAGACATTGATGGCGCGATGCGTCCCCTTGCCCTTGCGGTTGGCGAACGTCTGGTCGATGAAGCAAGCTTCGAAGATCGGCTCGACGACGGCACACAGCGCATGATGCACGACCCGGTCGCGGAAGGGTGCTGCGGAGACAATGCGCTTCTTGGGATCGTTGACCTCGAAGGCGACGTAGCGGCCCGGACGGTAGCTGCCGTCCTGCAACTGGCGTTCGAGCGACAGCAATTCGCGTTCGAGATTAGCAAAAAAGGCGCATGCGCCGGGCTTTGCGCGTTTGCCACGGATGGCGCGGCGCGCTGCTTGGCTCAGCGCCTGGAAACTGGCGATGCCCTCGAACAAATTGTCATGCCGTCGCGGCATTGTGCGCCTTTGCCCATGCGCCAATTGATCGCCCGGTCTCATCAAGTGTCCGGGCAGCGAACTCGTACTTTTTCCTGTCCAGCACCTTGAGGTCGGCAGCGAGTCGAAACAAGAACCGCAGCTTCTCTATCCCCAGGTTTGCGCGCCGCAGATGCTGCACCCGTTCCCGTGTGTAGGTCGCCTCGATCAGGGCTTCGAGGATATCGAGAGCTTGGTTTTGGATGCGGTCGGCGAGCGTGAATTTGTGCGTCTTTGGGAACTTTTCCAGAGCCGGACCTAGCCACAGCAGGAACTGATAGTGCGCTTCGATCGCCGCACCGGTGCGTTTTGCGTTATTGGCCATGAATGCACCTATCGATTCCGTAGCGACCAGGGTGCTGCGCACCCTGGACCCAAGAGGTAAAGAGTTAAGGATTCAGGGGTTAAGCGTCCTCCCGACACGGAAACCGAGGCCGCTGACCCGGCCGCCGGTGGTGACCCTGTTGCGGTCGACGGAGCGGAGGAACTGAGGAGAGTTGATCCAGGAACCGCCGCGGACCACACGGCGACTTGTGTCTGCACCCTTAACCCATTCCGTACCATCTGACGGTGGATCGCCCTTGTAGTTGTCGTGCCAGCCATCCTGGAGCCATTGCCAGACGTTGCCGTGCATATCGTGGAGGCCGAAGGCGTTGGCTGGATATTTTCCGACAGGTGCCGTCGTGGACCATCCATCATCGCAATCGGCACTATCACCACTATACCCGGCTGTCTTGAACTTCTTGTCTGCCAAGTTCGCGTGCTTGCAGATGTCCTCGTCACCCCAGGGATAGGCGAGATGCGGCGCTTCCTTGCTGGTGACGCCGCGCGCGGCATACTCCCACTCGGCCTCTGTCAGCAGCCGATAGGGCTTGCCTGTCATCCGCGACAGCCATGCCGCATAGGACTGCGCTTGATCCCAGGTCACGTTGATGACCGGCCGGTTGAGTTTGCCATATGCCGCATCGCCTGTGGGCCGGCCGTCGCAACCGCGCATGGTCACGCAGACCTCCCACTCGTCCCAGGTGACTGCGAACTTGCCGACGGCAAACGGCTTGGCGATGGTGACGGGATGCACGGGGCCTTCGGATGCGTATCGGCCCTTCTCGCCATCCGGTGATCCCATCAGGAACGACCCTGACGGCACCACGACCATCTCCGGGCAGTCTTTCGCGCATTCGCGGAATGTGGTGCCGGGCTTCAGCGCGCGCTCCTTCTCGGCAGTGAGCACGTGAGGGCGGACCTGCGCGGTGATGTAGTTGCGGACTGTGGTCTGCTCGAATGCGACCTGCTCGATCTCGGCTTTGAAGATAATACCGATCAGAAGTGCGATTACTCCGGCCATCAACGTGGTTATGGCTCGCTGAGTCCGTCGCGCCCGACGCTGCCCCGCCGTCTCCAGCCCGCGGCACGCGGTGAGATAGTCCTTCGCAGGCGACAGCGCCGACGCAAAGTCCGGGTTAGCGGCGAGATGAAGTGCGCTTTTGAGCCGATCGCCGTGCCGCACGAGGTCGCGGGCGGCCTTGCCGCCGCCCGCCCATTCGGCGGCCTCTTTGAGCACGTCGTCGCGCAGCTTGAGCGCGTCTTTCTGCGCGTCGAGCCAGCCGTCGATCGGCGGGCGTCGCAAGAGCGCCTCGTGCGCTACCTCCAGCGTACCGGCTCCGCGCGTGAGCAGGCGGTTGGCGACAAGCGCGTTGGCCAGCGGGGCAAGGCTCGCCCGGTCGCCACCAGTCAGGTCGCCTTCGCGGGCCACAAGCCGCTTGGCGGCATTCGCCGCCGGGTCCCATGTCGCGAGACCCGGCACCATGAGGCGGCGCAGATTGTACTGACTGCCCGCCGCACCCGCGATCTTCTGGGATTCCACTAGCGCACGGTCGATCGAGCCCTCGATGCCGCCCATCGCCTCGTAATCGGCAACGGTGAGCCGCTGCTCGTTGTGATAGAGATCGAACATGCGTTGCAGGGTGAACGCGAGCAACGGCAACGCGTCCTTGCCCGTGCTCTTTTCCACCAGCAGTTCAACCAACTCGGGCTCGACATCGAGGCGGGCAACGCGGCGCGCGTAGACAGCGGCGGGCTTGGTGATCACGTCGCGATAGGCCGATACCGAAAGCGGCGGCAGCGGCCGCATGTGCGGGGCGTCGATGCCGAGCTTTGGAACCCGCTGTAGTAACGGGTCGACGCTATCGGCCCGGATGGTCATCAAGGCTAAGGGATCGAGACCCTCGGGCGGGTGGGCTAGCAGATGGCCCAGCATGGTTATAAAGCGCTCGCTCTCGGCGGTGTCCTCGGCGGCAAACAATTCCTCGCCCTGATCGATGGCGATCAGCATCGAGGGCCGCGCCGACGGGCGACCGTCTTCGGCTGCGAGGCTGCGCGCCTCTTCGACGATCTGGGCCGCCTCGCGCATGATGGCGGCCAGTTTGGCGGCGCCTGCACTCGTATCGCCTGCCATCAGTTCGGCATTGATCGAGCCAGCCGAGCGTCGGCTTCGGTGGCGCCCGAACCAGTCTTCCAGGCCCTTGCCGAGGCCCTGGGGCCCGGTGATCACACCCTTGGCTGGGCGCACGATCGCCAGTGGCACGAACTCGGCGGTGCGCGCCAGCTTCGGCCACAGCCCTGCGCGCAGAAAGCTCGATTTGCCAGCACCGGAAGCGGCCTGGATCACCATGAGCCGGGGGCTGCCGCGATGGCGCATCTGGCGCAAGTCGCGGATGCCGCTCATGATGTCGGCTTCGCGGCCGAAGTAGACACCCGCCGACAACTCGTCGAAGGCATCGAGGCCGGGATAGGGCTGCGCGTTTGGGCGTTCCTTCGGCGGCCAGGCGAAACTGTCGGGCGCATGCCCCCAGTCGATCAGCTTGGCGTGGATCGCCTCCAGCGCCAGCCGGTTGAAATCGACGAAGTGGCGGCGGCTCTGGTGCTCGACCTCGACGCGCTCCTCACGCAACTCGGCGGACAGGTCGACGATCTGGCGGTCCATCCACGGTTTGAGGCGCGCATCTTCCAGCGTCACGTCGCGCAGGATGGCGACGATCACGTCCTTGCGGTCGTCTTCCGCCCGGCGCACTTCACGCAGGCATTCGTCGCTGCCGAGGGCCTCTGGCGAGGCCAGGAACAACAGCGCGTCGCAAGCCACGTTGGCCTTGACCAACGTCTCGCGCCATTTTTCACCCGCCTGCATGTCGTGCAGGTCGATGAAGATGTCGTCCTGCCCCCAGCCTCTGCCCATCAGCCAACGCTGAAACGCCAGCGCCTGGATATTGTCCTTGCTCGAATGCGAAATGAATAAACGCGGCAAAATACGCCCCCCCGATGCAAACAAGCAGTACACCCGTCGCGCGATCATAGTCGACCATGGTGTTAGCTGAAAGGTGATCGAGTTTCTGGGGACACCATGCTGGTGTAATCGGGGCACATTCGGTCCATTTGCTGGTGAGGACTAACCCCCACATGAACATAGTTCGGCACCACCGGCTGCGCGACGGCGTTCGCGACCTGCACGAGGAGCAGCGCTGCCAGCGCGATTGATCCCCACCCTGCCGATCGCCAGAGCAGGAGGCTTGATTTCGCGTCGGTGACCCGCGTCGTCCATTCGGCCAGGGCGAGATCGTAGCAGGACGGCGGGAGCGGGGCGGATTGTACCGCTTCGCGCAGGGCGAACTGCGGTGCGCAAGCAAACACCGTCTGGCGTGGTTGCGAGTGCGGCCACACGAACCAGCCCAAAGCTGCCATCTGCAGCGCGACCGCGAGGCCGAACGTCGACTGATAGGCTATCATCGGCGGGTGGCCATCGACCGGCGGCCAGCCAGCGATCAGGGCGCCCGTCAGCCACTGGGCCAGGAAAGCACCAAACATGTGGAGAACATTAAGTGCTCCGTTAGCGCGCCCCGACATGGCCTTGGGAAAGTACTCCGGTAAGATCGCGTAGCTCAACACCGTCGCCGCACCGGCCGCCGCGATCACAATTAGGCAAAGTGCAATCGGGATCTGCGCGCGAGCGATCAGGGCCAGTTGCGCGAGGATGAAGGCGAGCGCCAGGGCGGCCAGCAGGGTCTCCCGTTTCGCACCGTGCCGTCGCGCCCAGTCGGCTCCATAGCCGAGGGCAAGGGCACTGGCGGCAAGGGCAATGCCCATCACGAACAGATAGCCGACGACGGAAGCCCGGTCCATGTGCTCGACGTCGGCGAGCCAGGGCGCGATCCACAAGCCCTGTAACGACCAAGCCGTGCCGATTATCAGCGCCGATAGCGGCGCAAGCCGGAGAAAACGCCGATCCCCGTAGATGGTGATGAGACTGGCCGTCGAGCCGGTTGGCGGCGCGGGCGGGTGGTCGTGCGACTTTGGAACGACAACGAAAATCAGTGCCGACGACAGGATGCTGAGCGCCGCCAACGCCCAGAATAGTCCCCGCCAGCCGATTTCGGCGATCAGCAGGTCGGCGGGCACCGTGGCGCCGACCGCGCCCAAAGCTCCCGTCATCACCACCAATCCGTTGGCGAAGGCGATGCGTTCGGGCGGGAACCACAGTACGGCGGCCTTCAGGCCGGCCATCAAGGCCGTGGCGATCCCGATGCCGATCAGCGCGCGACCGATTACAAGGGACGCCAGTCCGTCGGCCACCGCGAAGATGGCCGAGCCAAGTGCCGCAACAAGCAAGAACGGCCCCTGAACACGTCGCGGGCCATAGCGGTCCAACAGCGCGCCGACCGGTAGTTGAATGACCGCCGTCGCCAGAAAATACACCGACGTCAATAACCCGAGTTCGGACGGGCCGATGTGCAGTTCTCGCGAAAATGCGCCGGAGAGCAGCGCGTTGACGGTCCTGAAGGCGTAAGACAAAAAGTATCCGAACGCGAACGGGCCTAAGACGCAAATCACGAGTTGGAACTCGGCCAGCAGGCGGGCAGTTCCGCCGGTCTGCCGCCTTTCAACGGTAGCGCTGGACGGTCTCGGCACGGCGGCGTCATCATGCAATCGTCCGGGCCGTATCGCACCGATGTCTTGAAGGGTCACGCCCGCACCGGCCATGTCTCAATCGCGCGTCGCGCGCGAAGCAGAAGGTCATTGTTCCTTGTGCCAGGACCAGAAAATTCCGTCAGATGCGCCGCGAGTTCGAACGACAACGACTCAGGTCGGCGCGTGTCCATGTTGATCAAGACGACGGCCGATTTTGCAATGGCCACGCAACGGTCTTCGACGAACAAGGCCTGCGCCAGATGCACCGTAGACCCTTCGACGCGAGCAACCCTCGTTCCGACTTGCACCGTACCGGGCCAGTGCATTTCGCGGCGGAATGTGAGGTCCAAGCGGCCAAGGACGAATTGTGCCCCGGGCGGGACCGGCGTTAGCCCAGCATCGGTGAGCAACTCCATGCGGGCGTTCTGGCAGCACACAGCGAACACCGCATTGGAGACGTGGCCGTTGCGGTCGGTGTCGGCAAACCGGAGTTTTTCGCTTGAGACCAGCGGATAGTCGGTAAGTTGCTCGGGCCTCTGGATGGCCCGATGAAGTCGCTTAAAATGACGAATAGACACGACGAGGCGTTCGCGAAAAAGCATGGTTATGCTCCGTTTAAGAGTTCAGGGCTGAGGGTTCAAACGCGGCCTGTATCAGCCGCTATCGTCGCGCTTCTCGCGCCGCCAGAGCAGCCGCAGACCACCGTCGTCGGTCTTCTCGATGAGTGCTGCTCGAATCGGCGCGGTAAAGGTCGGATCGTCCAAACGGACGCTGAGATAGGACGTTTGATCCTCGGCAGTCTTGCGCCAAGCCGCGCCGATCTCGGTCATCCCTGATATGATCCGGAAGTCAGGCGACTGCGGCGACGTCTTTTGATCAATCGCGACGATGCGAACCTTGGCGTTCAACGTCAGCGTCCTGATGCTCCCGGAATATCCGTCTTTGTCGGCTTTGAATGTCCCTATAATCGGCATGGTGGTCTCCTTTCGCGTCTCGTTGCTCAATTCAAAACGGGGCTGAGAATGATGTCCTTGTGGACGATGATGCGCAGCGGCCAACCGGGACGGACGGTGAGTGTCGGTTGCACATTAAGTTCGCGCTCGATCAGCCGTTGGCCCGCGCGATTGGTGGTCTGACCGGTCGATTCTCGAAGCGCCCGGACGATGTCGCTGTCGCCGCTGCCCGAGCCGAACGCGAGACTTGATCCAACCCCGAGGACGGTGGCGAGGCCGATGCCTTTCAAAAGCTGCCACGTGTGCAGATCGACCTCATCGGACAGACCGGCATAACCGGCGGTGTCAGTCGCGGGCAGATTGTCGATGACGACCGATGACCCGTCGGGACGGATGATCCGCTGCCAGACGACGAGAGCGCGCTTCTGGCCATAAGCGACGACGCTGTCGTATTTGCCGATCAGGCGCGAACCCTGCGGGATCAGCAAAAAGCGCCCCGTGACCGCGTCGTAGACCGGTTCCGTAACCTGCGCGATCACGAACCCCGGCAAATCGGAGTTGAGCCCGGTCACAAGGCTGGCGGCAATGATCGTCCCGGCGAGCAGCTGATACGGCGACGCCGGACGCTGCGGGGCATGCGGATTGTAGATATCCTTATCAGTACCGCCTTTGAGGAACGCGAGCTTGCGTGTTTGGTCGGTGGCGTCCGGGGCTTGAGCCGAGCCATCGATTTGAGCCCGGAGTCGCTCGGCTGCTGCTGTCGTAAGTGCGGTGAAATCCGTTTGCGGTGTTGTTGATGGCGGCGCGAGGGCCCCGGCTCCGCGATCGCGAGGGGGCTCGGTCGGTGCTGCCTTGAGCTGCAACCGAAAGAACGGCGTCGACTCGCGCGCCTGAACACCGAGGCGGGCAAGCCGCGTGCGCTCCGCCCGTTCGAACTCGGTGGCAGGGTCGGGCTCCGTCAAGAGTGGCGCGCCCGGTGTCAAAACGACCGGCGCCCCCGGCGAGGGGCGATTGCGATTTCCAGCGACGCCCTCGTATGTCGACGGCAGACGGTCGAAGCCATCGGCCGAAGGCTTGCGGTCGACGGTGATCAACTCAGGCCCCTTGGCCGCATCGCGCCACGATGCCGGATTGAGCGCCATGAGGACGAGGCCAGCCAGTAGCAGGCAGCCAATGCCAATCACGCCGACCAGGACGCGGCGGTTGATCCGCGCGACGGGACGCGGCTTTGCCCGCAACTCGAGGCTTTCGGGCGCGACTTTTTTCGATGCGCCTTCGGGTGTGCTGTCGCTGGTCATTCGCGGCGCTCCTTCCACACGGCATCGGTGCGCACGATGCGAACGATCTGTTGGGGCGCGGTGCCGAGCCTCAGTTCGGCGGCGGCGAACAGCCGGTCGACAACGTAGGTCGCCCCCTTGACGCGGTAGTTGACGAGCGCGGCACTGCCGTCACCGCCGATGACGAACAGCGGCGGCGCGTCGCCCTGTTTCAGGTTGGCCGGGAATTGGATGTAGACCTTGGCACCGTCGTCAAAGACGCGCAGCGGCTTCCACGGCGCGTCGCCCTCAAGCCGATAGCGGAACTTGAGCTTGTCGAGTTCGAGCCCCGCCTCGACCGTCGTCGCCCACGCGTCTTTCGCTTGGGCAGCTTGTCCCTTCAGAGCGACGAGCGCGGACGCCGGATAGGTCCATGACACTGAAGCCATGTAGGTCTGGGCCGTCGAATGCAGTTCGAGGTAATAGGCCCGCCGGTCGGTGGTGATAACCAGATTGGTCGTCAGTTCGGGAGCGATCGGTTTCACCAGGATGTGGACCTGCGCATCCTTGCCGTCGCCGCTGGTCGTGTCGCCGACCACCCAACGAACGGTGTCGCCGGCCGAGACGGAGACCAGCTTCTCGCCGCCCTCCAGCGCAATATCAGTGACCTGGTTCACGGCGGCGTAGATCTGGTAGAGCGCGCCTTGGGTGAACGGGTAGACCTGGATCGCGTTGATGTACCCGGCCTTGGCCGGCTCGACCTTGGCGGCAACGTTCGCAGCAGCGATCCGCTCGCTTGGTGTCGATGTGTCGGGTTGCACGACGTCGCGCTTCGGCAAGGGTTTCAATTGGCCGGGGAGTGGTAGGGGCTTTGGCACCTCGACGATTTGTACCGGTGGTTTCGGCTCCGGGATCACCTCGGCTTTTCTGAACGCAGGCGGATCCAGCATCACTTCCGGCACTTTGAGCGGCAGCGTGCAACCGGCAAGGGTCGCAACAACGCTGATGGAGCCCCAGAGGATCTTGCTCATTTGCTATCTCCGGGGTTGAGGTCTTGCGACCAATTCAGCGCGTGCACGTAGATGCCGAGCGGGTTCTTGGCGATTTGCTCGGCGGAGCGCGGGGCCGAGATCACGACCGTGAGCACGGCGGTCCAACGCTTGGTGTCGCGGGTCGCGCCGTTCTCAAACGACCGCTCGATCCACCGCATTTGGAAGGACGTCTCGGACGCCCGCACGACGCTCTGCACCTCGACCGAGACCGTCAGCCGGCCAACGTTTGCGAAGGGGTCGTTTTCGCGCGCATACTCATTGAGCGTCACCGCTGCGCGATCGGTGGCATAGTCGTAGGCCCGCAGCCAGTTCTGCCGCACCACGACCGGGTCGATGGACAGTGCCCGCACGTTCTCGATGAAACGCGCCAGCGTGTAGGCGATCTGGGCGTCGCTTGGCTTGTAGCCCTCGGTGGCGCGGCCCACGGCGCGCACGCCGCCGTTGCGATCCACCTCGACGACGAATGGTACGGCGGCCCCAGAGCGCTGCAGCCAGATGAGACCCACGGCGAGCGCCAGAGAAATGCCGAGACACATGAAGGTCGCGACGCGCCAGTTGGCGGCTTGAGCCCGCACGGTGCCGATCCGCTCGTCCCAAACCTGGGCCGCCTTCTGGTAGGGCGTCACCGGCTGGGGCGTGTCGCCATAACGCAATGTGGATCGCTTGAACCGCATGATCAGCCCTTTCCGCCGTCGTCTTTGAGGTCCGGTGAGGCCGAACCAATGGGCCGGTCGCCCTCGCGCACCACTTGACCAGCGACAAACGTCGCATCGCGCAAACGTTGGTTCCGGGAGAGGCGCTGCGCCCACGCGGGAGGCTGACCAGCCGGGGATGAAGCAGGTAGCGCTCCACCGGCCCCTGCTGCGGCTGGCGTCGATGGTGGCGCTGTTGCGCGCAACCCGGCTGCTTCACCTTGCCGATAAGCGTCGCGCACCGGTGCGACGGTTGCCGCAGCGGCCGATGCCATCGGTCGCGTCACCGTGGCCTTCGCAACTCCGTGCAATCCGCCATGTTCGTAAGCCGTCGATACGGCCCCCGAAAGTGACGCGCCCGCTCGAACAGCTCCGCCGCCTGCACGGCCGGCAAGGCGCGCCGCACCGGATGCGAGCGATCCGGCAGCAACGGCGCTCGCGACTACACCGGCTGTCGTCCCGACCGCCGCGCCGGCACCGAGCTGGGGTGCCCCAGAGACGAGGCCCGCCGCGATCCCGGGCACGAAGATCGCGAGCCCGAAGACGGATAGTGCCGCCAGAATGATCGACGCCGCTTGCTTCAGTCCGATCTCGCTGCCGGGTGGTGGGACGATCGTCCCGAAGATCGTCGACCCGATGCCGACGACGATCGCCAGCACCATCAATTTGAGGCCCGACGTGATCACGTTGCCGAGCACCCGCTCGGCCAGGAACGCCGTCCGGCCAAACAGCGCAAACGGCACGAGGACAAAACCCGCCAGAGTCGTCAGCTTGAACTCGATGATGGTGATGAAAAGCTGCACCGCGAGCACGAAGAATGCGAGCAGCACGATCAGCCATGCCAGCATCAGCACCATGATGGTAACGAAGTTGGAAAAGAACGTCGTCACGCCCACCAACTCGCCTGCCTTGTCGAGCAGCGGCCGTGACGCAGCAAACCCCGCATCCGCGACGAACCCAGGCCGCATCAGATCGGCTGCCGTCAGCGCTGTTCCGCTCGCCTTCAACCCGAGGCCGGCGAACGAGCGAAAGATCACATCACTCAGCGTCTGGAACTGGTTCAACAGGAGCGCAAAGAATCCGACGTAAAGCACCTTCCGGATCAATTGCGCGGGAACGTTTTCTTCGCCCATCAGCGCCCAGAACAGCCCCGCCAGCACGACGTCGATCGACAGCAAGATCGTCGTCAGGAATGCCACGTCGCCGCTGAGCAGCCCGAAGCCTGAGTCGATGTACCGGCTGAACACCTGCGTAAACCGGTCGATGACATTGAGGTCGTCCATGTGCGTTAGGTCCAATCAAAGAAAGGAGTGCTTTGATTTATCGTCGTATCGAATCTCGTGGGGTGAGAGACCCCGCACACCGCGCGGCGCGACGCGTGGTGCTGAGCAGTGGGTGAGGTGAGCCGCGTGCTTTCGGTGAACCATAAATCAGCAGAACCCATCAAAGCCGGACGCACGGGGACTTCCGATCCCGTGGCTGGTCCGGCGAGCGAGCCTGTCATGGCGAGGGAAACCGAACCGATGGTGGACGCCCCGGTAGACCTTAACGCTCGCCAACTCGGAAGTGGGCGAGTCGAACTGCGGTGCGAACCGCGGATCGGTGGAGTGTTGGTCCGTGCTATGGATACATGGACCGAAGGTGTGCAGCGTGCTGTGCGCCAGTCTCGATGCGAGTTTGCGCGGTATCGAGACCTGATTCCACACGGGGTAGAGTCGGCGCCTAAAGCAGGCAAGAGAGTCGATACGGAACCTAAGAACCTCGTCATTACTTCCGGAATCTCCGAATGCCGGATGACTGAAGCGACCAGTGATCGTGATGATGAGGGGCGGAGCCTTCGTAGTAGTCCGAGGACGGGAAAACCGTCCACATGGCGAAGGAAGGCAGTGGATACAGCAAGCAGGCAGGAGGCGGACTTATGTCCAGCGATGTGAATACGTCGTTCGTCCTCGACATGCAGCGCAAGCTGTATCGGTGGAGCAACGAGGACCCTGACAAGGTCTTCGCTGATCTGTTCAATCTCGTATGCGACCGCAGAACTCTGGACCAGGCCTGGCAAAGACTTGCCCGCAACAGCGGCAGTCAGACACCAGGCACGGACGGCATGACGCGGCGCATGGTCGAACGGCAGCCCAAGGGCGTTGCAGGGTTCCTCGTTGGAATACGCGAGGCACTTCGCAGCGGGACGTACTCTCCCGAACCAGTCAGGCAGCGGCTCATCCCGAAGCCTGGCAAACCGGGAAAGTTCCGGCCCCTTGGCATTCCCACGCTGATCGACCGTCTGGTACAGATGGCTTTGAAGCTGGTCTTGGAACCCATATTCGAGGCGGACTTTCATCCGACCTCTTACGGGTTCAGGAAAGGCCGAAGTACTCATGATGCCCTGGAAAGAATCGTGAGATTCCTTCACCCGACGAAGCGCGGACCTTCTGTCTACCGCTACGTCATCGAAGGGGACATCAAGGGTTGCTTTGACGCGATAGATCATCACGTGCTGATGGATCGAGTCCGGAAACGCATCAGCGACCGCAAGGTCCTGAAGCTGATCCTCTCGTTCCTCAAGTCTGGCGTGATGATCGAAGGGACCATTCGCCACCCGGTAGCGGGCTCGCCGCAAGGCGGGATCATCTCGCCGATGCTGTCGAATATCTACATGACAGCCCTCGACGAACGATACGGGCGATGGTCCGGATGCCCTCGTGAACCAAGCATAAATGCCGCTGCCCGCCGTGTGAAAGATCACAAGAAAGGCAGGTCGGTGTTCTACATGGTGCGCTACGCGGACGACTTCGTCGTCCTCGTGGACGGAACACGGGAGCAGGCGGAAGCGGAAAAGCTTGCGCTGGCGGAGTTCCTCAAGACGGAACTTCGCATGGAGCTCTCGATCGAAAAGACTCGGATCACCAGCGTCGAGGAGGGCTTTGACTTCCTTGGCTACCGGGTGGTGCAAACCAAGGCGCGCCGAACTGGCCGCCGTGTCGGCAACCTCTTCATCCCGAAGAGCAAGCTGAACGACTTGCGCCACAAGATCAAGGTCATGGTGAAAGAAATCCCGACAGGGTGCTCTCTCACCGACGTAATCGGCAAGCTCAATCCAATCCTGTTGGGATGGAGGAACTACTACCAATATGCCACAGGTGCATATCGGGAGTTCAATCGTCTCGACTTCTGGATATGGCAGCGCGTTGGGCGCTGGCTGAAGAGGAAACACGGAGATCCGACGTGGCCCGTGCTGCGTCGCCTCTATCACCACCGCGCATCGGGTCAACGGCGGCAATGGACCGAAGGGACCAAGCGCCTGCGGTTCCTCAGTCAAGGAGGAACCAGACGTTACCCGGCCCAGCTTATCGAGAAACCGAACGGATGGAATGCAGACCAGACATACGCTCAACGCGAAAGCGCGCGTAGATTCCGGGACGCATTCAACAGCCTCAGACATGTCTGAGGCACACCCATGAGCAAGCGATTGCCCATGCATGGAGAGCCGGATGCTTGGAAACTTGCACGTCCGGTTCGGAGAGGGGGATGGAGAAACTAGTCTCCGTAAGGGGATATAGCGTTTCATCTCTACTCTACGGCAATATTTCCCCGTCGGCGCCGACCGGGTCGGTGCCGTAATGATCAGATTGAGAATGGTGGGTGCGGGTCGCTTAGCTCGGGTGCTGTCGGAGGTGGTCGCTGCGCGAGAAGGGCTGCCGCCCTTCAACCCGCCCACGCCGGAGGCGTGTCTCCGACACGACGGTTGGCACCCCCAAACCCCCTCCTTTTTGAGACACAAAAAAGCAGGTGATCTGGCGGGTGTCCCGCCAGCGGAGCGCGAGGCTGGCCTCGCTCGCGAAGCGAGACTTTACAACGAGTGTCATCTCACTGCCCCCTCGTGTAAGCCTGGCCATCCCCAAGGAAAGTCTTGAGGCGCTGGCGGCCTTCCGCCTCGGCGGTGAGGTCGCGCGCTCGCGCCGTGGTTTCCGCACGGGATTGGGCGGCGAGCAGTGTTTGGAGTTGCAGCGACTGCTTGACCTGAAGGGCAGCGAGTTCATTGCCGGCCTGTGTGGCCTGCAAGCTGCCGACCGCCCCCGCAGAGCGCGAAGATATCTGGTCAAGCAGGCGGCCATCAAGTTCGGCCTGATCGGCGATTTCGCCTTGCAGGAGGGCAGCGCGCTTGAAAGTCGCATGGGTTTCATCCCAGCGGGACTTTGCCGAACGCAAGGCATCATCGCTGGTCCGTGCGTCTGAAAAGGTCTTGGGGTAGAGCCGGTCATAGGCTGCATCGGTCTCCCGGACTTTGAGAGCGAGGGCGTCGCCCTCAGTGATGCGTGCACGAAGTTGCGCGAGAGTGCGCTGCAGATCGGGCGCAACCGTGCCGGACAGCGATTGCAGATTGCGGTCCATGCGGACGATCTGGTCGGCCTCATTTTGCAGTTGGCGGACTTGGTTCTGAATGCTTTCGAGCGCGCGGACGGCGGACAACAAGTTCTGTTGATAGTTCAGTGGATCGAACACGGTGAGTGCCTGCACCTCGGTGACGGAGACAGCACCGAGCAGGGCGGTTGCAGCAATCAGTTTGAGCAGGCGTTTTGGGATACGGGTCATTTTCTGGTCCTTTGCGATTTGGCGGGGGGCACGCGGAACGGAGACAAACGCTCCGGCATCGACGCGAGGCGCGGCGGGACGAGCGCGGAGGTATTGAGCAGCGCGGCGGTGGCACCGTTGGGCGGCACTTTGGGTGGGACGGGCGAGGTGCTCGGCAGTGGCGGCGGCGTTGGAGACGACGTTGGCGTCTCGATCAGTTCTCCGGCCCAGCCCAGCCCTTTGGCGCGCAGGAAGGCCGCGGCGAAGTCCGGTGGTGGTGCGGCCGCCAGCGTGTCGTCGATCAACCGTTGGTCGTCGGGTGACGACGCGGCGGCAAGTGCCAGTGCGATGGGGCCGAGGCCCAACTCGAACCGGCGATTGCCACGCGCGGTTTGGGCGTAGTAGTCGCGCTTCGGGATGGCCCTGGCGATGATCTGGATCTGCTGGTCGTTGAGGCCGAAGCGGTCATAGATAGCCCGCGACTGCGGCTCGATGGCGCGATAATGCGGTAGGAAGATGCGGGTCGGGCAGCTCTCCAGGATCGCCGGTGCGATGGAGGAGCGCTCGATATCGGCCAGCGACTGCGTGGCAAAGACAACGGCGACGTTCTTTTTGCGGAGCGTCTTCAGCCACTCCCGGATACGCGCGGCAAACAACGGATCGTCGAGGAAGACCCAGGCTTCGTCGAGAATTAGCAACGTCGGCCGGCCGTCGAAGCGTGCTTCGAGGCGATGGAACAGATAGGTCAGCACCGGCAGCACCAGCTGCTGGTGATGCATGAGCCCGTCCATCTCGAAATGCATCACATCTGCGAGCGTGAGCGTGTCGGTCGCGCCGTCGAGCAGCCGGCCATAGGGCCCTTCCAGCGTGTAGGGCCGAAGCGCCTGACTGAGGTTGTTCGATTGAATGAGCACAGCGAGCCCCGTGAGCGTGCGCTCGGATCGTGGTGCCGTGCTCAAGCTCTGCAGGCCGGTCCACACCGTGTCTTTGACGTCGGGTGTGATGGTAACCCGCTCGTTGGCGAGAAGTCCTATGACCCAATCGAGGGCCACGGCCAGTTCACCCGGCTTGTCGATCTGGCTCAGCGGCTGAAAGGCGACATCGCCATCAAGCGCCAGATCGAGCGCGGTCCCGTTCATGGCGAGCACGGCCGCCCGCGCCGAGCGCCCCTTGTCGAACACGACCACCTGCGCCCCGATAAAGCGCCGGAACTGCAACGCGAGCGTGGCGAGTAGCACCGATTTGCCGGCACCGGTCGGGCCAACCATCAACGTATGCCCGACATCGCCGACGTGAAGGTCGAGCCGGAACGGCGTTGCCCCGCGCGTTTCGGCGATCATCAGTGGCGGCGCATTCAAATGCGCGTTGCCTTCGGGGCCAGCCCAGACTGCCGAGACCGGCATCAGGTGCGCGAGGTTGAGTGTGTGCACGATCGGTTGACGCACATTGGCATAGGGGTTGCCCGGCAGCGCGCCGAGCCAGGCTTCCACCGCATTGAGGCTTTCGCGGATGGTGACGAACCCGCAGCCGTTGACGATCCGCTCGACGGCCAGCAGCATCTGTTCGGCGCGTCCGGCGTCCGTGTCGGCAACCACAATGGTGGCCGTAACATAACCATAGGCAACATCATCGGCAGCGAGCTCTTCCAACGCCAAGTCCGCGTCGTTGGCTTTCGCCTCGGCGTCGGGATCAACGAGGGTCGTCTCCCGGTTGAACATCACCTCGCGAAGCACAGCCGCAACTGATTTGCGTTTGGCGAACCAGTGCCGCCGCAGCTTGGTCAACTGTCGGGTCGCCTCGTGTTTGTCGAGCGGGATCCACCGCGTCATCCAGCGATAGGAGAACCCGAGGTCGTTCAACGCATCGAGCAGGCCAGGCGTCGTGACGTTCGGAAATCCCGAGATCGTGAGCACGCGCAGATTCAGTGCTCCGAGTTTCGGTTCGAGCCCACCCAGCAACGGCGTGTCGCAGAGCAGAGCATCGAGATAGGCCGGCGTCTGCGGGACGGCGACGGCATGGCCTTTGTCGGAGATCGTACCGTGCAGATAGGTCAGCGTTTCGGCGTCGTTGAGTGACTGCACCTCCGGGAGCAGCGCGGCCATCATTTCAATTGCGCGATCCGTCTCGACCAGAAACGCCGCCAGATGCGCCTTGACGTCGGTTGTGGCGCCTGCTGGTTCGGCGCGCTCGTAGAAGAAGCGCTCGGTTTGGTTCGCCGCATCTGGCGGCGGCAGAAACAGAAACGTTAGATGATACCGGCTCTCGAAGTGGGCGCTGGCGGCCTCGAATGCCGCGCGGCGCTCCTGATCGACCAGCCAGGACGCAGGATCGGCAAACCGGCCCGGCGGGTAGCTTTCGGCCGGAATGCGCTCTGCTTCACAAAACAGCGCCCAGCCGTCGCCGAACCGTTTCAGAATATTGTTGAGCCGCGCTGAAACGCCGACCAACTCAGCCTCGGTCGCGCTGTCGAGATCGGGACCGCGATAGCGCAATGTGCGCTGAAAACTGCCGTCCTTGTTCAACACGACGCCTGGTGCCACGAGGCAGGCCCACGGCAGATAGTCGGCCAGCTTGGTGTCATGCTTGCGATATTCGGCAAGGCTTAACATGACAGCGCTCCCTTGTGGCGCGCATGGCGCGAGAGCACCGTCAAAAACTCAGGGTCCTTGCGCGTCACCCAGACGGCCACCGCATGTCCGATGACCCAAATCAGCACCCCGGCGATCCACAACCGCAGTCCCAAGCCGATGGCGGCGGCCAGCGTGCCGTTGAGGATCGTGAAGTTGCGCGGTGCGCCGGCCAGTAAGACTGGCTCGGTCAACGACCGATGCAACGGCACTTCGAAGCCCGGCAATCTCTGAAACCCTGCACTCATAGTGGTCTCCTTCAGTTGATCAGCGCGCCACCGGCGAACGAGAAGAACGAAAGAAAGAATGACGTCGCTGCGAATGCGATCGACAGCCCGAACACGATCTGGATCAACCGGCGGAACCCGCCGCCCATGTCGCCGAAGGCCAACGTCAGTCCTGTCACAATGATGATGATCACCGCGACGATCTTCGCGACTGGTCCCTCAATGGATTCCAGAATGCGCTGGAGCGGCGCTTCCCACGGCATGCCCGATCCGGCGGCCTGTGCGGGTAGGCAACTCGCGAGGATCATGATCGTCGCCAGCAGGACGAGCATCGCGATGTATGGGGCGGCAATGATTGTCAGCCGCTCTGCGAGCGGGCGGGAGTCCGTGGGGCGTCCAACGATTTCGAAACGTCCGTCGTCGTGCTCGCTCATCGCGCCTCTCCCTGTGCGGGCACTGCCTGCAATACGGGCACGCCGATCGGGCGCAGTGCGTACTGGCCCTGAGCGTCGAGGCCGGTCAGTTCGAGAATGGCGCTCACGCGGCGGGAGGCGCCGCGACCGTCGATGAAGACAATCAGTTCGACCGCAAGCGCGATCAGATTGCGCGGCACGGTGACGACGGCTTCCTGGATCAGCTGTTCGAGGCGGTAGAGGGCGAGAAGCGGCGTGGACGCGTGCAGCGTGGTGATGCCGCCGGGGTGACCGGTGTTCCAGGCCTTCAGCATGTCGAGAGCTTCCGGGCCGCGGACTTCGCCGACGATGATGCGGTCGGGACGCAATCGGAGCGTCGAGCGAACGAGATCGGCGAGTGACGCCACACCCGGCTTGGTGCGCAAAGACACGCAATCGGCGGCGGCGCATTGCAGCTCGCGGGTGTCCTCCAGGATCACGACCCGCTCGCACAGCGCGGCGACCTCGGCCAGCAACGCATTGACGAGGGTTGTCTTGCCGGATGAGGTGCCGCCAACGACAATGATATTGCGGCGCTCGTGAATAGCTTTGCGAAGTGCATCGGCTTGGGCCTTATTCAAAATCCCGGCGGCGACGTAGTCGTCGATCCGGTAGAGCCGCCCGGCTGGCTTGCGGATGGCAAAGCAGGGCGCAGCTGAAACCGGCGGAATCAGCCCCTCGAAGCGCTCACCTGACTCCGGTAGTTCTGCCGAGACGATCGGTGCCCGGTCGTGGACCTCGCGGCGCACGTGCGCGGCCACCAACCTGATGATGCGCTCGGCGTCGGCTGAGCCAAGTCGTTCTCCGGTGTCGATCCGCCCCATGCCGACCTTGTCGAGCCAAAGCCGTCCATCGGGATTGACCATCACCTCGATGACATCCGGATCGGCAAGCGCCGTGGCGATGACGGGACCGAAGGCCGTCCGCAACATCTGATGACGACGGTCTGCCGATTCCTGGGTCGCTTCCGTGAACAGATCAGCCATGGTCCGACCCTCCATTCGGCGGTGTGCTTCCATTGGCCTGCGCTGGCGTGGTAGGGGCCTGCGGCTCACTTTGGCTCGGAGCGGTGTCGTCGATGGCCGTGCCGAACAAATCGGGGTTATGGGTCGCTATGGATTCCAGCACCTCCGATACCAGACGGTGATCCGATGCCAGCCTGCGGCCGACCTGAGCGACGAACACTTCGAATCGCTGGCGGCCGACAGCGCGGGCGGCATCCTGCTCGGGCTGCGGCA
This sequence comes from Alphaproteobacteria bacterium, assembly GCA_018819265.1. Taxonomy (GTDB): domain Bacteria; phylum Pseudomonadota; class Alphaproteobacteria; order Rhizobiales; family Hyphomicrobiaceae; genus Filomicrobium. The sequence goes on along the minus strand of JAHJQI010000165.1, from coordinate 2,613 downwards.
GCGGTGGCGTGATGGTCAGAAAATAGCGGACGAACAACGACAGCGTTTCAGTCGCGATGGCGACATCACGGGCGACGGTCGAAACTTGCTTCGACACGGTGTCGAGCCGTCGCAGGGCGGCATCATCAAGCAAGCGCCTCCGCTCAGGGTTGAGGTAGCGCTCCAAGGCTTCCTCGACGAGGGCGGATTTGGCGCCCTTGCGATAGTTGGCGACGAGCTTCAGCCGCTCGACGGTTTCCGGGTTCAAACTCAGCGTGACGCGATCTTTGGCGGACATGGGTGGCCTCACAAATCTGAAATGTCGTCGTCGGGATCGCGGTCGGGTAACCGGCCCTGGTTTGGTCGCCCGGGATCGTCCGGCCCCTCGTCGAGCGTGGCCACATCGTCGAAATCGGCCGGGTTGAATGATTGACCACGGTCGCGGTCGTCTTCCTCGCGCCGTCTGCCACCCGAGGCGACATGATCGGACCACGGCAGCTGAAGCCGATAGTCGACGTGCCGGGTCCGCCCAGACCAGTCCTCGGGCCGCGCCGCTGGCCGATCGACCGGACCGCCGGGCTTGAGGGCAGGCGGCGGCAAGCAACGCGAGGTGAAATTGCTGTCCCGGAAATACTGCAGCCTGCGGGCCTTTATCGGCGGGACGCCGGAGACCTGTACAATCTCCTGATCGGAGGGCAGCTGAAGGATTTCGCCTGCCGTCAGCAGTGGTCGCGCGGTCTCCTGCTCGGCGACGGCGATCCGTGACAGCCACGGTGCGAGTCGATGCCCCGCCAAGTTTCGCTGTGCGCGAAGTTCCGTCATCGTGCCAAGCGCATCGGATAGCCGCTTGGCCGTCCGCTCGTCGTTCGGCGCGAAGGCGACCCGGACGTGGCAATTGTCAACAATCGCGTTGTTGGTTCCGTAGGCCTTGTCGATCTGGTTGAGCGACTGGGCGATCAGGAAACACCGCACGCCGTAGCCAGCGAGGAATGCCAACGCCCCTTCGAAGAACTCGAGCCGCCCGAGGGCCGGGAACTCATCCAACATGAGCAGCAGTTGCCGATTGGGCTTCCCCTTGACCTGTGCCGGCAATTCCTCGGTCAACCGTCGCGCGATCTGATTGAGGATCAGCCGCATCAACGGCCGGGTGCGCGACAGGTCGGAGGGCGGCATAACGAGGTACAGGGACATCGGCCGCTCCGCCGTCATCAGGTCGGCGATGCGCCAATCAGATGTTGCCGTGGTCGCGGCAATGATCGGGTCACGGTAGAGCCCGAGCAGGCTCATCGCCGTCGACACGACGCCGGAGCGCTCGTTGTCGCTCTTGTTCAACAATTCGCGCGCAATCGAGGCGACCACGGGGTGAACGACGGCCTCCGCCTCGCTGCCCAGGTGGTTCGTCGTGAGCATGATGCGCAGCGTGCGCTCGATGGACCGGCTCGGATCGGAGAGGAACGTCGCGACGCGATGGAGGGTCTTTTCTTCTTCCGCGTAGAGCACGTGCAGGATCGCGCCGGTCAGCAGGGAATGGGCGGTTTTCTCCCAATGGTCGCGCCGCTCACGTGCGCCGTCGGGATCGACCAGAATATCGGCGATGTTTTGGACGTCGCGAACCTCGGAAGCACCCTTGCGCACTTCCAGCAGCGGGTTGAACCGCGACGACAGCGGGGTCGTCGGATCAAACAGCAGGCAATGCGAGAACTGCGACCGCCATCCCGCCGTCAGCGTCCAGTTCTCGCCCTTGATGTCGTGAACCACGGTTGAGCCGGTCCAGGACAGCAGCGTCGGCACCACGAGGCCGACCCCCTTGCCCGAGCGGGTCGGTGCGACCGCCAGAACGTGTTCCGGTCCGTCATGGCGCAGATACGCGGCATCATAGAGGCCGAGCACGACGCCACGGTCGGAGAACAGCCGTGCCTCCCGGATTTCGGTAGCGTCCGCCCAGCGGGCCGAGCCATAGGTCGTGATGGCCGGTTTGGCTCTGGCCCGCCAGGCGGCTCCCCCGATGGCGACGAGGCCGGGTGCGACGCCGCCGAGAGCAGCAATCAGACCGGCCTTATTGAAGACGCCGGGCGCCTGATGGTCGAACGCGAGCCACCAGGGAAAGATTTTCCATGGCGCGTAGATCGCGACGCCAGCGAGTGACATGATCGGCAGCCCGAGGGCGGCTTGATAGCCAAGCATCGCCGCCGCCCACTGGGTCGCGGCCCACATCGCCGCAAGCGCGAGCAGCACCGAAGCGGCTGATTGGACGAGAAAAAATCGAGCGGATGGCATCGTTGATCTCCGAACTCACGACAGCGCGTCGAGACGGGATCATGATGCCGGACGCCAATGGCGCCGGGAACGATGTATCGCGGTGAATGGGGTGTGGAGGCGTGCAGGCGGGTGTAGGGCGGTGGAACCGAGTTGGGCTGGGTCTTCTTTTTGCTCAGAACAACCGTTACTACCCGAACGAACTAAGGCGGATTTTGCAAGTGCCGCAGTAAATATCCCCCGGCAAAGCCGCATAGGCGCTAAAATACGCGCGGCATCTTCTGATAGTCACGCTTTCTGGGTGGCTCGCGCAGGTGCCGGCGCAGCGCCGCGTGATGCCTGCCGAGGCAAGCGAGCGTGGGCTGCGGGATGATGGCT
>JAHJQI010000260.1 GCA_018819265.1 Alphaproteobacteria bacterium | reverse complement strand
TCAGCTCGGCGCGCAGCAGGCCGATCTTCTCGCTGACCTCATCGGGCAGCATGTAGCCGGCCGAGTCGGTGCAGTAGATGCAGTTGGCGCCGTAGCTTTCCATCAGCCTGGCCTGTTCGAGCACTTTTTCCGCGCTGATCATGTGCGCCATCATCAGGAAGCCGACGGTATCGGCGCCCAGCTTGCGCGACATGCCGATGTGCTGCTCGGAGACGTCGGCCTCGGTGCAATGCGTGGCCACACGAATGGTGGAGACGCCACAGTCGAGCGCCATCTTCAGGTGGTCGACCGTGCCGATGCCCGGCAGCAGCAGGGCGGATACCTTGGCCTGCTTGAGGCGCGGGATTACCGCACGCAGGTATTCCTCGTCGCTATGCGCGGGGAAACCGTAGTTGATCGAGCGACCGCCGAGGCCGTCGCCGTGGGTGATCTCGATCAGCGGCATGCCGGCGGCGTCGAGGCCGGTGGCGACCGCGATCATCTGCTCGAGGCTGATCTGGTGGCGCTTGGCGTGCATGCCGTCGCGCAGGCTCATGTCGTGCAGGGTGACGTTCTTGCCTTGCAGATTCATGGTGCTACTCCTCAGGCCAGGGCCGCTTCACGACGTGGCAGTTGAATGGTGCCGCTGGCGATTTCCGCGGCGAACATCTCGCCAGTACGCAGCGCTGCGGCGGTCATGATGTCGAGGTTGCCGGCGTACTTGGGCAGGTAGTCGCCCAGGCCCTCGACTTCCATGAAGATCGAGACGCGGTTGCCGTCGAATACCGGGCCGTTCTTCAGCCGGTAGCCGGGCACGTACTTCTGCACCTCGGCGATCATGGCGTGGACCGATGCGGTGATGGCGTCCTGGTCCGGCTCGGTTTCGGTCAGGCAGTGGATGGTGTCGCGCATCATCAAGGGCGGCTCGGCCGGGTTGACCACGATGATCGCCTTGCCTTCCTTCGCCCCGCCGACCTGCTCGATGGCGCCGGCGGTGGTGCGGGTGAACTCGTCGATGTTCTTGCGGGTGCCCGGGCCGATGGAGCGCGAGGACACGGTGGCGACGATCTCGCCGTAGGCCACCGGCTGCACGCGCGACACCGCGGCGACCATCGGGATGGTCGCCTGGCCACCGCAGGTGACCATGTTGACGTTCATTTCCAGGGTGCCGACGTGCTGCTTGAGGTTCACCGGCGGCACACAGTAGGGGCCGATGGCGGCCGGGGTCAGGTCGACCATCAGCACGCCCAGTTCGTTGAGCTTGCGGCTGTTCTCGGCGTGCACGTAGGCGCTGGTGGCATCGAAGGCGATGCGGATGTCGTCGTCGAGCACGTGCGGCAGCAGGCCGTCGACGCCTTCTGCGGTGGTCTTCAGGCCGAACTCGCGGGCGCGCTTCAAGCCGTCGGACTCGGGGTCGATGCCGACCATCCAGACCGGCTCGATCCACTCGGAACGCAGCATCTTCATCACCAGGTCAGTGCCGATGTTGCCCGGGCCAATGATCGCGGCTTTCAGTTTCTTGCTCATGGGTGTTTCCCCTGTTCTTGTTCTAATCAGGTGAAGCGCACGCTGGCGCTGCCGATGCCGCCGATCTCGACGCGCATGAAATCGCCTGCCTTGACCGGCTCCAGCGGAACCAGCGAGCCGGACAGGATCACCTCGCCGGCCTTCAGGCCGATGCCGAACCGGCCGAGGGTGTTGGCCAGCCAGGCCACGCAGTTGACCGGCGAGCCGAGCGCCGCGGCGCCGGCACCGGTCGAGAGCAACTGGCCGTTCTTTTCCACTAGCATGCCGCAGGTGACCAGATCGACCTGGCGCGGCGACACGGCCTGATCACCGAGCACGAACAGGCCGCAGGAGGCGTTGTCCGCCACGGTGTCCTGGATCTTGATCTGCCAGTCCTGGATGCGCGAATCGACCACCTCGAAGCAGGGGATCACGCATTCGGTGGCGGCCAGCACGTCGGCATTGGTCACGCCGGGGCCCATCAGGTCCTTCTTGAGGATGAAGGCGATCTCGCCTTCGGCCCGTGGCTGGATCAGCCGTTCGCTGATCGGCATGGCTTCGCCGCTGTTGTAGACCATGGCGTCGGTGAGGTAGCCGAAGTCCGGTTGGTGCACGCCGAGCATGTTCTGCACGGCCTTGCTGGTGACGCCGATCTTCTTGCCAATCACCCGCTCGCCGGCGGCCAAGCGCCGTTCCAGCATACGCAGGGAAATGTGGTAGGCGTCCTCGACGCTGATGTCGAAGCCACGGCTGGTCAGCGGCGTGACGGTCTCGCGCTGGACCATCGCCTGGTAGAGCTCGTCGCCGAGCTCGTTGATCAATGTCTTGTCCATATCGGTCTCTCTCAGCAATGGAGGGCGTCGGCCTCGGCGAGGAAAT
>JAHJQI010000164.1 GCA_018819265.1 Alphaproteobacteria bacterium | reverse complement strand
GGGGCGGGAAATGGTTAACCGCTGAGAAGACCGTCCCCTGGCCTTCCGCGAGCAACGTAAAACAAGATCGGTATTTTACGAAATTTGCTTCGAAGCGGCCGTCCGGAGATCCGGACAATTTGATGCGAATCCGCCGCTAAATCAGCGCAAAATTGCTCAAGGACGGAAATCCCGCAGCAGTAATCCTTCGTCATAAATTGCACACAACACGAGCAATTCGGGGTCGGAGGACGATCAAAATGAAATCGCCAGCATCACACAGCCGCAATATCACAAGCGATGTCGAAGGCAACGTCGGCATCTTCTTCGCACTGGCCCTGGTGCCGATGCTCAGCGTCATCGGCGCGGCGATCGATATCGGCCAGGCCTACACCTACAAGAAGCAGCTGCAGGAACTCACCGACGCAGCTTCGGTGGCCGGCGCACGCCTTCCCGCGACCTCCAACGAAAACCGCATGAACGCGATCGTGACCAACTTCGAGCACAACGCGGCAGCGAAAAACCTCATCGACCTCAAACCCGAGTACCTCGCCAACAACGCCGAAGTCGGCGTGACCGCCTCCGCGACCAGCCCGACCACCATCCTCAAGCTGCTCGGCGTCGAAAGCATCCCGGTCATGGCCAAAACCCGCGCCCGTTCGCAAGTGCAGAACGGCGGCGTCATCTGCCTGTTGGCGCTCGACGAAAACGCAGCTGAAGGCCTGCACCTGCAGGGCATCAACAAGATGTCGCAGCAGGACTGCTGGGCCTGGGTCAACGCGAAGGCCGACACGGCCATCAACGCGGTCGGCGCTTCGACCGGCAAGGCCCAGGGCTTCTGCGTCGCCGGCGGCGTCATCGGTGCCGACCACTTCGCGCCGCCGCCATTCCGCGGCTGCGATCCCTACGCGGACCCGTTCGCCGAGACATTCGCAACCAACACCCCGTTCGTCGGCGAGTGCACGCAGACCAACCTCAAGGTCAAGAACCAATATCGCGTGCTGTCGCCGGGCACCTACTGCGGCGGCATCGACATCGGCGTCCACGCGGAGGTCGAGTTCATGCCGGGAACCTATGTCATCAAGGACGGCCCACTCAACATGGACGCCCAGTCGTCGGCCGCGGGTGTAGGCGTGACCTTCTACTTCACCGGCGCCAACACCGGCATCGATATCAAGAGCGGCTCCGACCTCGTCCTGCGCGCCCCGACCAGCGGTTCATACGAAAGCTTCGTGTTCATCCAGGACAAGACGTCGAACCCCGGTGCGGTGGTCAGCATCCAGGGCGGCGGCCACGTCAAGCTCGAAGGCGTGCTCTACACGCCGACGTGGCAGGTCTCGATCGGCGGCAACGGTGAAGTCAACCAGGAAGCCAAGTTCTGGACCATGGTGGCTGCGACCTTCCACATGGAAGGCAACGGCCAGCTCTACATCAACTCCGACGCGGAAGCCATCGGCATGAAGAACGTGATGCCGAAGATCCCGACCGGCCCGCTGATCATGAACTGACGATCACGCCGACACGCGAAACCCGAGCGGCCAGATTGCCGAACCCAGAATACCGAACCCAGGACGCTGAACCCAGGACGCTGAAAATGTCGAACTTCGGTCTTCAACCTGGCAACGTCCCGTCCTGGCCGCTCGTCCTGCTGTTTGCTTCACTCGCTCTCGCCCTTCAACTGCGGCTGATGCGGACAAGACGCGAGGCCGCACGGCACCCTCCGCCAAGCCTTCGCAAGGAGTGAACCGCCCACACCAACACCTCTCTTTCTCCCCGACCAACTGGGGCAGGCCCGCCAACGCGCCTGCCCCGTTTTTCGTTCCGGCAGCCCCCGCCTCGACGCTCCGGCAAGCAGCTTAAGTCTGCGACACAGCAAAACTTGGCAAGTTCGCCCAAACCAACGTAAGACTGCGAGCTTCCATCAGAGTGCGCCCGCGATGTGCCCCGCGCCATCGGTATCCGAGTGGCGCCAGCTCCCCGGCTGACGCTGCCATACCTGCCCGAAAGGCCCGACATGACCGACTTCGAAGGCGTCGTACCCGCCCTCCGTGACGCCTTGACCAAGCGCGACTACACCGAACTGACACCCGTGCAGAAGGCCGTCCTGGCGCCCGATGTAACCGGCCAGGACGCCGTCGTCTCCGCCCAGACCGGGTCCGGCAAGACCGTCGCCTTCGGCTTGGCGATTGCTCCCGACCTGCTGCAAGGCGGCGACCGCTTCGCTGAGGCAACCGCCCCGCTCGCCCTCATCGTCGCCCCGACGCGCGAACTCGCGCTCCAGATCAAGCGCGAACTCGACTGGCTTTATGCCGGAACCGGCGCCGAGATCGCCTCCTGCGTCGGCGGCATGGACATGCGCAACGAACGCCGCGCGTTGGCTCGCGGCGCCCACATTGTCGTCGGCACGCCAGGACGCCTGCGCGACCACATCGAACGTGGCTCGTTCGTGACGACGGGGCTCAAGGCGGTCGTCCTCGACGAAGCCGACGAAATGCTCGACCTCGGCTTCCGCGAGGATCTGGAATTCATTCTCGGCGCGACGCCGCAAGAGCGCCGCACCATGCTCTTCTCGGCTACCGTGCCCCGCACCATCGCCAACCTCGCCAGGCAGTACCAGCGCGACGCCGTCCGCATCTCGACCAAGGAAGAAACCCGGCAGCACGTCGACATCGATTACCGCGCGCTGACGGTTGCCGCCAACGAAAGCGAGAATGCGATACATAACGTGCTGCGATTTTACGAAGCCAAGAACGCGCTTGTCTTCTGCACCACGCGCGTCACGGTCAACCACATGACGTCGCGCTTCCGCAATCGCGGCTTTTCCGTCGTCGCGCTGTCGGGCGAATTGAGCCAAAGCGAACGCACCCACGCGCTGCAGTCGATGCGCGATGGCCGCGCCCGCGTCTGCATCGCAACCGACGTCGCCGCCCGCGGCATCGACCTGCCGAACCTCGAACTCGTCATCCACGCCGACCTG
>JAHJQI010000163.1 GCA_018819265.1 Alphaproteobacteria bacterium | reverse complement strand
GTTCGTCAAGGCTCGTCGCCATCAAGGCATCATAGACCAGTGAGCCGACGCCGTCGGCGACTTCGCCCTTGATGGTGAACGGATTGAGCGAATCGAACGAGCCCAGCGCGCCAACGCGAACCGTGCCGCCCTTCGGCGCGTCCGGATTGACCCAGTCGAAGTTCTTGAATTCAGGTCCATATTGCGGTTCGCCGACGAGCGACAAGGCGTGATGGCGATGGTCCTCGGCCTGCACGCCGCCAGACAACAGAACGGCATTTGCGGCAATAGCCATGAGGCCGTTTCTGAAGAGGCTCGAAGCGCGTTGGACCATCAGGCAATTCTCCTTGTGCGACGATCGGGAAGTTCGCAGTGAATTGGCGCACCCGTGTGAGCGAACTTCGAAACCGGAACACGCGTGACATCGCGGGCGCTGCTTTCCTTATCAACGTTGTCTTAGCTGGTGACGGCGCTACGCGGTAGTTAAACGTTCTTAAGCTTGCACGGGCTCATCGGAGGGCTTTTCTAACGCTAACCCTCTGAAACAAAAGACCCGCCGCAATGTGGCGGGTCCCTGATCCGGGCGCTTTCGTTATCGACGCCGAGAACGATCCGGCGCGCGGCCTACCGCAGCGCCGCCCTTCGTAGACGATGCGGCAGGGCTATTTCAGCGTGTTTAGATACGCGACCATGTCGGCGATATCGGCGTCGCTCGGGAAGCCCGAGAAGATCATTTTCGTGCCCTCGACGTATTCCTTGGGCTTGTGCAGGAAATGGGCAAGCGCCTCGTTATCCCAGTTGCCGCCCTTGGCCTTCATGGCTTCCGAATATTTGAAACTCTCCACGGCCCCCTTGGGACGACCGACGACGCCCCATAGATGCGGGCCAACCTTGTCTGCGCCACCCTGATCGTTGGTGTGGCAGGCTTTGCACTTGTTAAAGAGCTTGGCGCCTTTCTCGGCGCTGGCGGAGCCGACGAGGGAGGCGACCTTGGTCGCGTCGAAGCCGGCAGCGGGGGCGCCTGCGGTTGCAGCTTCGCCGCCAGCAGCAGCGACTTGTTCGGCTGATGCACCGCCTTCGCCAGCCTTTTCGGCGTGCTCGCCGCCAGCGTCGCCTGCGGGCTTGGGCAACTCGAATCCGACGACCGCATGCTCGCCGCCGCCATGGGGAGCGGTGGCAATTTCGATGAACGTGCGGCTTGCCACGATGATGAGGACCGCGGCCAAAACAGCCCCGGCGATCTTATTCAGCTCGAAAGAATCCATGTTCGCTTTGCGTCCTGCTTGCCCAGATGCTTCAGTTTTCCCAGATGCGTCATTGCGCCGTCGGCCTGCACACGACTCGGGGCAGACAGGCGCGGATCTCTGTCGGGACTATATGGTTTCGTGCCCCTCTTGCAACTCGCTTCGGGGCCATCTAACACCCCTCATCAGCGAGACCAATCGTCGCCTTCGACTTTGTGAGGTGGGGCACTTCACGACCTCCGGACAGAATAAGGACTCCAATGCGGAACGCGCTGATCGTCATCCCGGCCCGAATGGAAGCCTCCCGCCTTCCCGGCAAGCCAATGCTCGACATCGGGGGAGAACCGATGATCGTCCAGGTCTGGCGCCGCGCCCACGAAGCGGAAGTGGGGCGGGTTGTCGTTGCAACGGACGCCGAAGAGATCGCGGCGGCGGTTCGCGCGGTCGGCGGGGAAGCCGTGATGACGCGCAAGGATCACGTTTCGGGGTCGGACCGCGTGTTCGAAGCGATCAACAAGGTCGATCCGGAGGCGGAGGCGGATTTCATCGTCAACGTGCAAGGCGATCTGCCGGCGCTCGATCCGCGGCTGGTTGCCGCCTGTATCGAGCCGCTCGCGACGAAGGGTGTCCACATTGCAACCCTGGCGGCCGAGATCAACGAGGCAAGCGAGCGCGATAACCCCAACGTGGTCAAAGTCGTGGGGACGCCGACGAATACTCCTGGAGTGCTGCGGGCCCTCTATTTCACACGCGCCACCGCTCCTTTCGGTGACGGGCCGCTCTACCATCACATCGGAATCTACGCCTTCCGCCGGCCGGCGCTGGAAAAGTACGTCGCGCTGAAGCCATCTGCTCTGGAGATCCGCGAACGCCTGGAGCAGCTCAGGGCGCTCGAAGATGGCATGCGCATCGATGTGCGGATCGTTGACACGGTACCGCTCGGTGTCGATACTCCCGCCGATCTGGAGCGGGCGCGGAAGGTCTTTGAGAACAAACAACAATTCGGCTGAGCGAAAGTCGATTTCCGACGGCTCGCGCAGCCAACCCCGGCGCGCACGGCCCGCACGTATTGCCGCCGCCGCTTCCCAGGCCTTCGGCGGCCGAGACATCACCACCGGACACGACATGACCTTAACCAATACCAGCGCCTCGAAGAAGCCGCACACCAGCGCCGAACGCCCGGCGGGAGCCGAGCGCCCCGGCGAGCGCATTGCGTTCCAGGGCGAACCGGGCGCCAATTCGCACGTCGCTTGCGCCGAAGCGTTCCCGGCGATGGAAGCGGTTGCCTGCCCGACGTTCGAGGACGCCATTGCGGCGGTGCGCTCGGGGGAAGCGGCCTACGCGATGATCCCGATCGAGAATTCGGTGGCGGGGCGGGTCGCCGACATCCATTACCTGCTGCCGGAGTCGGACCTCTATATCGTCGGCGAGCACTTCCTGCGCGTGCGCCATCAACTGCTCGCGAAGCCCGGGACGAGGATCGAGGACATCAAAAGAGTGCTCAGCCATACCCAAGCGTTGGGACAGTGCCGCAATACGCTGCGCAAGCTCGGGCTGAAACCGATTCCAGAAGCCGATACGGCAGGCTCGGCGCGCATGGTGGCGGAAGGCAACGATGCCTCGCAGGCCGCCATTGCAACGACGCTTGCAGCAGAAATCTATGGTCTTGAGATCCTCAGGAGCGACGTCGAGGACGAAGTTCACAATACGACGCGCTTCGTCATCCTGTCGGCAGAGCCCGACGACGCCGTGCCCGACGACGGCCCGGTCATCACCACCTTCCTGTTCCGCGTGCGCAACGTTCCAGCCGCCCTCTACAAGGCACTGGGCGGGTTTGCGACGAACGGCGTCAACATGACGAAACTCGAAAGCTACCAACTCGAAGGTACCTTCAACGCCACGATGTTCTTTGCCGACGTCGAGGGCCACCCCGCCGACCGCATGGTGCAACTTGCCCTCGAAGAACTGTCGTTCTTCTCGACGCAGGTGCGCGTTCTCGGCACCTACCGGGCGAGCCCCTACCGGGCGGAGATGGAACGCAAGCTGAATCCGCACATCGGAATGCAGGGGCACAGGTGACATGAACCGGCTTGCCGACAAGATTGCCATCGTCACCGGTGCCGCCTCCGGCTTCGGGCGCGGCATCGCGGAAGCGTACGCGCGCGAAGGCGCCAAGGTCGTGATCGCCGATCTCAATGGGGCGGGAGCCAGGGCGGTCGCCGACGCGATCGGGGCGGCTGCCGTCAGCATCGCAGCGGACGTGACGCGGCGGGCCGATGTCGAGGCAATGGTGGCGGCGGCGGTCGACAATTTCGGCGGGCTCGACATCCTCGTCAACAACGCCGGGGCGACGCACAAGAACAAGCCTGCCCTCGAGGTGACCGAAGAGGAGTTCGACCGGATCTACGCGGTCAACGTCAAATCGCTCTACCTGACAACGCTGGCGGCGGTTCCGGCGATGGAGAAACGCGGCGGAGGGGTCATCATCAACACGGCTTCGACGGCGGGGGTGAGACCGAGGCCGGGGCTGACCTGGTACAACGGATCCAAGGGGGCTGCGATCACGCTGACGAAGTCGCTTGCCGCCGAGCTGGCGCCGAAGAAAATCCGCGTCAACGCCATCAATCCGGTGATCGGCGAAACGGGGCTTCTGGAATCGTTCATGGGGCAACCGGACACGCCGGAAAACCGCGCCAGGTTTGTCGCCACAATCCCGCTGGGGCGGATGTCGCGCCCCTCCGACATCGCCAACGCGGCCGTGTTCCTGGCGGAAGATGCTTCCGAGTTCATCACCGGCGTTGCGATCGAAGTCGACGGCGGCCGCTGCGTCTAGTGGCAGTCATTGAACCGATGCCCGGCAGGCACAGCTGCTGTCTTTACCGCACCGCGTGGTGCATAAATTCTAATCTGGCCCATTTCGCAAGCCTCAAGCTGTGCTATTTCGCAGGATGGCGGGTGCAGACAATTGGTGCCGCTCATCGGTCATGCTGTGTTTCTGTTGGAGTTTTACCATGCAGGAGGACGCTTCGAGAGGATCCGCACCGCCACCCGGCGCTGAGACCGGCGTCTCACAAAGTCCTGCTGCGAGCCCTGGACCTGCAAGCCGCAAGGCCGTCGAGCGTCTGCTGATCGACTACTTCTCAAAGCAGCACGACCGCAATCTCAGGGAATACCTGAAGGCCAAGGTGACGACGCTGATGTTGCGCTGGGTTGTCGGCCTCACCGGCGTGGCGCTGTTCCTGGCGCCGATCATCAAGGTCATCATCACCGAAGAGACCGACCGGCAGATTCTCGGGCAGGCCGACGGACTCGTATTCCTGCTGCCGGGCCTGCTGTTGATGGTGCTGTCAGGCGTCGAACCGCTGTGGAGCCGCGGCTGGCCGGCGCCAATGTTTCTGGCCATCGGGATTGCGGCCTTCGACGTGTTCTATTTCGATACCGGCCCGGCGTGGCTGATCGCACTGATGATCGGGGTCGCGGCGATGGCCTTTGTCGCGGCGGTGCTGTCCTATTCCTACCAGCAGAAGCTGGCGCCAAAGCCGCTTGCGGATCTGGAAAAAGAAATCGACGAACTGACTGCGGTGCAGTTCAGGGACTTCGTCCGCGATGCCCGTGCGCACCTGCCGATTCCCGCCGGAAGGCTCGAGGGACCAGGCGTGCTATTCTTGAAGTGCTTTCCCAAACCCGGACGACTGAACAAGCCCGACATTCTCGCCAGAATCGGAACGGACCGCATCCCGCGAATGTCGCCGATCGGCGTCAGCGCCTTCGATTTCGGCGAACACGACGTTCTGGTTCTGGAAGGCGCCGTCGATCTCAAGACGGGAGATGCGGTGTATCTGACGGCGCACCAGTTCGCCTACCAGGATATCAGCGCGGTGATATGGGGAAGCGACGTGTGGCCCCGGCCGGCTGCCGGCGTTTCAGGTTCAAAGCAGATGCCGGCAAAGACCGAGGCAGGTTCGGGCGTCATGCCAACGCTCAGCACCAAGAAGCCATCCGTCCTGCGGCTCGAAGAATTCAAAATCCTGCTCAGGAGCACGCATGCGGTCGAGATCCTGTTTCATGACGGCTCGCTTGCCGAACGTCTCGAAGACCAGGACTTCGGGCGCATCGAGGATACCGCGAAGATCAGGGCGGTATGGGATGCACTGGCAAAGATGCGCATGATGGCGCCGCGCTAAGTTCCGGCTTTTGCCCGGCGGTCCGTCAGCCCCGATCAACAAGGCGTTGCAGCTTTGCCTGGCGCGTCTTCTCATCTTCTTCCCAGCTGAGCGTCGACGTCAGAGCGCCCTTGCCGTCGAACAGGAAAACGGTCGCGGTGTGGTTCATGGTGTAGCTGCCATCGGACGTGACAACCTTCTCGGCGACGATCCGGTACTTCTTCGCCACGTCGGCGATCTGCGCCTCGCTGCCCGACAGGCCGACGATGCGGGGATCGAAAGCCGAGAGGTATTGCTGCAACTGCTCCGGGGTGTCACGGGCCGGGTCGACCGTGATGAACAACACCTGCAATCTGTCGGCCTTCGGTCCAAGGGCTTCGAGGTGCCTGGTCATTTCGAACAGCGTCGTCGGGCAGATGTCGGGGCAGTGGGTGAAGCCGAAGAAGACGGCGTACGGTCGACCTTTGAGAGAATCGCTCGAAAACGTTTTGGAGTTCTGGTCGACGAGTTCGAAATCGCCGCCGAAGCGTGCGGCGCCCGGCAGCGAGGCGCCCTGACGGGCGGCCTCCTGCATTTGGCCCAGGAACAGCGCACCGACGACAACGGCAGCAACTGCGACGAGCCCCCAAAGGACGAGCCTGATGCGGGCAAGTAGCGAAACCTTCGCTGCCATCCTCGTTCTCCTCGCTTCAATCAATGCTGGTGCTTCATCTCATGGCCGCCGTGCCCATGGCCAGCCGGCGTGTTGCCGCCGGCGCCGTCGATCGACTTCGCACCGATCGGAGCAACGGCGAATTCGATCGCAATCTCGCCGGCTTTCTCAAACCGCAGCGTACCTTTTACGGGCTCGCTCTCCTTCGGTGTGCCGGTCAGATCCATGAACATCAGATGGTAGCTGCCGGGCTTCAGTTCGACGCTCGTGCCGGGGGCGATCGCAAGCCCGCCCTCGACCTCGTTCATGCGCATGACGCCGTCGGTCATCGTCATCTCGTGGACTTCGACGCTTTTCGAAAGGGCGAAGCTGGCGCCGACCAGCTTATCGGGTTCCTTGCCGGAATTGGTGATCGTCACGAAGCCGCCGGCGACCTTGGCTCCGGGCGGCGTCGCCCGCGTCCACGCCTTTTCGACGCTGAGGCCGGCATGACTCTGGGCGTGGTTATGGGTTGTGCCAGCGTCCGCGACCCGCGTCATCTTGGTTTGAGCGTGCGCGGCCTTGTCATGCTTTTCGCAGGCGGCGGCCGTATCCAGCGCAACAACCACGGTTGCGAGAAGACCGGCAACGGCGGCGGCGACCCCATTGAGTTTGATCGATTGCATTTTGCTTACCTGATTTCATTTGATGTGACTGTGCCGAACGACGTGCTGGCGCGGACACGAACGGCTTCCTTGCTGACGCCAAAGGTGAAATTTGCAGATCAGACGCGAGCGGGGGGGCCGCGAATCGAGCCGGCAAAATTCTGCCGGCGGGCGGCAGGCACCGTGATCGCGGCCGGCGGAGGCGCGGCGGCGACGCTGAAGGAGAGCGGTGCGAATACAGCGTCCGGTGCGCCGAGGCAGGCGGCCGGGGCAGCGCCGGTGCAGACGGGGCAGCTGGCGGATATGCCGGAGCCCGCGGGCAACCCCGGGCCGTCCTCCGAGAGCGGCGCCGACACGCCGTTGCCGCACAGCGCATGCACCGACAGGTGCGCCAGATCGCCTGGGGCGGCGATGGCGCGCTCGAAGTTCGCGGTGACATGCAGCGACAGCAGCGCGACGTGCAGCAGGGTCGCCACAATGGCCGACCACACCGCAGCACGGTTTACAATGGCGGACTTTCGCAGGACTTTCATGGCTTCGATCATTAGTCAGTCCGTAGCCGACGGCAAGCGCTGGAATGCCACAGGGCGGGCCGGACACCTGCCCCCGCTGCCAATCAGATTTCGTTCGACAGCCACGCCTTGACGAGCTGATGGGCCATCGACTGGGGACCGGGCAGCCACAGCTCCTGGGAATGGATGCCCGACAGCATGGAATTCGCCTCGATGCGCGAGAACCAGGCGGCGTGCTCGATTTCGGCGGCGTCGACCACCAGTTCCCGGTACTCGGCGTGCGCGATGCAGCCCAACATCAAGGAATGCGGGAACGGCCAGGGCTGAGACCCGAGCAGCTTTACTTCGCCGACTTCGAGGCCCGTCTCCTCCTTCGTCTCGCGGCGCACCGCGTGGACGATGTCGTCGCCCGGCTCGATGTAGCCGGCCAGCGTCGAGTACATCTTGTCGGGGAAACGGTGCTCATGGGCCAGCACGATATGCTCGCCGTCGGTGACGGCCATGATGACGACGGGATCGACACGCGGGAAAGCCTCATAGCCGCAGGCCCAGCATTTGCGCTTCCAGCCGCCCTGCTTGATGTTCATCGAGCCGCCGCAGCGGCCGCAACAGCGATGGTTCTCGTGCCAATGGCCAAGAGAAACCGCCTGAGCGACAAGCGCCAGTTCGGACTGCGGCATTGCGCCCTCAGTGGCAAGTGTGCGAACTTCGACCCGGCTTTTCAGGGCGTCACGGGCCTGGGGAGCGCCGCGCGCATAATGCTCGCTGGTCGCAACTGCGTATTTGGCGGTTCCGTCTTCCGGGTCGATCCCTAGAAAAATCGCTTCGTTGACGGCAAGACCGAGGTCCGCGATTTCGAGGCCGGTGAACCAATGGACGTGCGTTTTCGTGCGGTCTTCGTTCGAATCGACCACCGCCTTGTCGCCGGCAAGCACGAAAAACCGCGAGGTTTCGGCGGAAACCAGCGCCTCCATATACTCCTTGTCGGTGCGCTTTTCGCTGATCCTGTCGAGGATGACAGTCGGACCGAGTGTGGGCTTCATGCGTGGCGTGCCTCCTTCGTGGACCAAGACAAGAGCACGGACGAGCCGGGAAGCGCAACTTGTAGGTTAATTGGTGGGCGTGACGGGAGGTCGGGAGCCCTTGCATCGCAAACGCAAAACCGTCATATCAGAAGCGGGCTGGCGGCGGACGCATCCGTCGCCAACCGGGTCAGGTCGGGAACGAAGCAGCCCTAACGATCAGGATACGGGTCGTCCGCCAGCCTTTTTAGTTTGCGCCTTCAGATGCCCACGCCTTCGGCGCATCCGGCGCCGTACGATCCTCCGCAGCGCCTTCAGATGCCCACGCTTCGGCTTCGCCTCGCGCATCTGGCGCCTGACGATTTTAGTTGGCTGGCGCAATGCGCGAGGCGAGTACGGCTCTTGTTCGAGGTGATACTGGCAGTTCGTCACCATACTGGTGCAAAATACTCTCAATCGTGAAGTGATGAAGGCCCGCTTGACACATGGCACGGTGAAGCAGCTCTGTATCCGGGTGCTCTACGAGTTCTTCGGTTGGAAGTCCGCCTATGACGCGGGTGATTTCTTGAGCCTTCCTGAGGAGGGAGGAATCAATTCCAGCCTCCCGACCTTTTTCGATACCTTGCTGGATTTCAGCGAACGCTTTGTCGTTTGTCGCTAAAGCATTTGTCAGTTCATCGTGCTGCTTTTTGATGGCGTGCAAGGAGTGAACGCGCTCATCCTTCTCATAGTATGCAACTCCGAGTCGTTTCCGGATTTCAGACCGCAAGGCATCGCGTCTGTGCCAAGCATCCCACTGTCTCGCCCATTCGCGGTTCCGCGCGCTTCTCGTGAACCACCACGTCACCGCACCAACTGATCCGCAAGTCGCAATAAGCACGAACGGCGGGAAAATGCCCCCTCCGAGAATTGAAATCGCAGCCAATGCCCCAAGACCGATCATCGCCCCTCGTTCAGTAATCTGCTTCGCGGCCGCCTCGGAACGCTCTTCCTCCGCAGTGAGGCGTTTGATTTCTTGGGCATTCACCAAGAGAACTTCGGCTTGTTCAACGGGAAGTTTTTGCAAGAACTCGACTAGTGTCGCTCCAACAGGCCGATTGGCCAACCATTCTCGTGCATCGCGAAGTTGCTCGCTGGTGAAGATAGGGTTTGCTTCTGACAATTTCATTTCACCCTGCGACTAGATTTGGGTTTCCTGCCAACTGGCCAAGAGTAGTCATTTACTCTGCGCCCGGACAAGCCCGCAACGTAGAAACAGGGAGCAGAATAGCATTGAAAGGATGCTGTGCCTGATCCCTAGACCAATTGCTCCATGGTCGCCCTCCGAGGCGGCCATCCAGGGCGTCACTCGCCAGTGATGATCGCTTCCCGTGGAGGCCGGGCCAAGCTCGGCCATGAGTGGATGGGGTGATGTGTGGTCTGGTATTAACGAATTAGGCATGACCTAAAGTTGTGTGGGGCGCCTTTCTCTGGCCCACACTTCACCTGCTCGACACAAGCTTGCGCCGTGTCGACTTCCTAAAGTCGTGTGGGGCTGCCTTTCTCTGGCCCACACTTCACCTGCTCGACACAAGCTTGCGCCGTGTCGACTTCCCAAGGTCGTGTGGGGCTGTATAGTCCCGCTCCATGAGTGACAGCATGTTCGATGACGCGGAGACGGGGGCGGGGAAGCCCTACGTCGTTCTCGCGCGCAAATACCGGCCGCAGACGTTCGCCGACTTGATCGGGCAGGACGCGATGGTGGCTACCTTGAAGAATGCGTTCGAGCAGGGGCGGATCGCGCAGGGCTACATGCTCACCGGCGTGCGCGGCGTCGGCAAGACCACGACAGCGCGCATCCTGGCCCGCGCGCTCAACTTCGAACCGATGGACGCAGCGCAAAGCAAAGGCTCGCCGACCATCGAGCTGCCGCACGATCCAGCCAAATACGGACGCCACTGCGCCGAGATCATGGAAAGCCGGCACGCCGACGTCGTCGAGATGGACGCCGCCTCCAACACCGGCGTCGACAACATGCGCGAGATCATCGAGAGCGCCCGCTACAAGCCGCTGCTGGCGCGCTACAAGGTGTTCATCATCGACGAAGTTCACATGCTCTCGAAGGGCGCGTTCAACGCGCTCCTGAAAACGCTCGAAGAGCCGCCAGAGCACGTCAAATTCATTTTCGCAACGACTGAAATCCGCAAGGTTCCGGTGACGGTCCTGTCGCGCTGCCAGCGTTTCGATCTGCGCCGCGTCGACGTTCCCGGGTTGTCGGCGCACTTCAGGCGCATCGTCAGCTCGGAAGGCGCGGAGGCCGAGGATGAAGCCCTGATGCTGATTGCGCGGGCCGCCGAAGGCTCGGTGCGCGACGGGTTGTCGATCCTCGATCAGGCCATTGCCTACTCCAAGGGCAAGGTGCGCGCCGAAGATATCCGCACGATGCTGGGCCTCGCCGACCGGGGCCGCATTTTCGACCTGCTCGAAGCGCTGATCGGGGCCAAGCCGGGCGAAGCACTGAAGCTTCTGGAGGACCTGCATCGCGACGGCGCCGATCCTGTGCAGGCGCTCGGCGACCTGTCGGAATGCGTGCATCTGGCGACGCGGATCAAGACAGTCGGCGCGGAGGCCGGGTCGGAGGGGCTTTCGGCCGAGGAGGTGCGCCGTGCCGGTGCAATTGCCGGAAAGGTCTCGATCGCGCTCCTGTCGCGGGTCTGGCAGATGCTGCTCAAGGGCATCGAGGAAACCGGCCGGGCGCCAAATCCGCGCGCGGCCGCCGAGATGGTGCTGATCCGGATCGCCTATACCGCAGATCTGCCGTCGCCCGAGGAGATCGTGAAGACGCTCGGCGGGGCCTCCGTTCCGGTGCGCAGGGCGATCGGCGAGGGGGCAAAGGAAGCCAGCGAAACCACCGCGGCCCGGGCAAAAGCGCCGGACGCACCTGCCGCACAGGCCGCCCAATCTGACTGCGAAGCGGCAAGCGATGCCGGAAGGCGCGAAGTTGCCGGGCCGCAGCCAGTCGCCGAACCGCCGCCACCGTGGGAGGACGAAGAACTCCTGCCCGATGGGTTGCCCGGCGACGGCGAATTCGATCCCGAAGACCCGCTCTATGCCGACGCCCCGCTGACGGGCTCAGCAATGCTGATGACGGATCCGGCTTCGTTCCTCGAAGTGGTCGAAGTCGCCAGCGCGCAACGCGACGCCAAGCTGAAAGTGCACCTCGAAGAGAACGTCAGCCTCGTCAAGTTCGACCGCGAAGCGCGCGCAATCGACATCTTCCTGATGCCGAACGCGCCGCCGCAGATCGCCAACGAACTGCGCGAAAAGCTCAACCTCTGGACCGGCAAGCGCTGGATGGTGATGCTGTCGAAAAGCCAGGGCGAAACGCCGGTCGGCCAGGCCCGTCGGGAAGCCGCCGCGACGGAACTGGAACGATTGAAAAGCGATCCGACGGTGGCTGCTGCGCTTGCGGCATTCCCCGGTGCGCGGGTCGCAGCCGTCAGGACCATCGAAACCGACGACGACACCGATAGCGGCGTCAGCGGGACAGGCGCGAGCGAGTCGGGTACGGGCTGAACCCCTCGCAATGCACAGCGGGGACGCCCAAATGCCAAACGAAGCAGGCCAAGCGCTACTTCAATCGAACATGCAAGATGAAAAGGAGCCCGACGTGAAAGACATCATGGGCATGATGGGCAAGATCAAGGAAATGCAGGAGCGCATGCAGGCGGTTCAGGCCGAACTGGAAGCGCTCGAATGCGTGGGGCAATCGGGCGGCGGTCTTGTGAAGGTGACCCTCAATGGCAAGGGCGAGATGCGCCGCGTCGCCATCGACCCGAGCCTGATGAAGCCCGATGAAGCCGAGATCCTCGAGGACCTGATCGTCGCCGCCAGCCAGGATGCCAAGTCCAAGACCGAAACGATCGCACAGGAGAAGCTTTCATCGGTGACAGGCGGGCTGCCGTTGCCGCCCGGCATGAAGCTATTCTGATTTGCGTTGCCTTTGCCAGCACTGCGCAAGCTTGTGTTGGCTACCTTGCGTCAGAGGTGAGGGTCTCGGTCTTCGGAAGCCTGGGCGGATCCCGGCCTACGCCGGGATGACGACACTTGGAGGGTGGGTCGGGGTGGACACCCGGACGTAATGGCCGGCCGGCAAGGCAGGCCTCCCGCGCGGGGGCACCCGCATCCGTCATCCCCGCGAAGGCGGATCCGCCAAGGCTCAAGGAACAGCCGCCGCCTGCCGTTCTTCGCCGCGATGGCCGGCTGAGGGGTTACTCTTCATCGGTCGCCTGACCCGGTGAGGGTGTCGGTCTTGCGAAGCGTGGGCGGATCCCGGCCTACGCCGGGATGACGACACTTGGAGGGTTTGTCGGGGTGGACACCCGGACGTAATGGCCGGCCGGCCGGCCAGGCCTCTCGCGCGGGGCCACCCGCATCCGTCATCCCCGCGAAGGCGGGGATCCGGCCAAGGCTCAAGGAACAGCCGCCGGCTGCCGTTCTTCGCCGCGATGGCCGGCTGAGGGGTTACTCTACATCGGTCGCCTGACCCGGTGAGGGTGTCGCTCTTGCGAAGCGTGGGCGGATCCCGGCCTACGCCGGGATGACGACACTTGGATGAAATTCGGGTTTGCTTCAGTTCCCGCCTGCGCGGCAATGACGTTGGTGGGCCTGGCGATTTGGACGATCAGCGGCCCAGCGAAGCGGCGCGGCGGCTGACTTCGGACTGCGAGACCATGCCAGCCTTGACGAGGGCGCCGACGCAGCCTTTCGAAAGCTTCGACCCGTTGGCGCGAAAGCAGCTGCGGACGCCGGGGCTGCCGGGCGAATGCGCCGAGCAGTAGGAAAGATAGTCACCGATGCAGGCCATCTTGACGGCTTGGCTGACGGCGGAGGCCTGGGTTGCGGAGGCCGCGAGGACCGCGAAGGTGATGGCGGCGATGATGGTGGTGTTCATTGGTCTGCTCCCGGTACGCTTTGAGTTTCGTTGGCGGCGTGGTGTCGCCGACCTTCCTCTGCCAACACTTCCTGAAGTCGTGTTGGGCTGTTCTCTCTGCCAACACTTCCTGAAGTCGTGTTGGGCTGTTCT
>JAHJQI010000162.1 GCA_018819265.1 Alphaproteobacteria bacterium | reverse complement strand
CGCCTTCAATCTCGCCAAGCTACCCAGGCTGCTTGCCGCCTGAGCGAACGAACCAAGGCCAAAGCCCAACCCGACCCAGTTCCCAAGCCCCACCTGAAAGGATACGATCCTACGCAGACCGCTTTTTCAGCGGCCTGCTAGGGAACGTTGACCTCCCGAACATAGCCGAAATCGGGTGGAATTTCAAATGGGTGACGTCGCTTGCCCGAGCAGAACCAATTAACCAATTTGACCTAAGGCCTAACGGTCACGACCGGATCATTCATGCCCGCCCACCATCCGACGCCACAAAAAAACAGTGACTCAGATATCGCTTTTTAGGCCGCGTCAATCCCTGATTGCCCGGCAGGGCTCCCTGAAACCTCCGCAAAATTCCCTGATAAATTCGCGGCCCATACTGCATGTAAACCGTAGATATCACGATGTAAATTCGGGTTCTGCGACGAATATCAAGCCCGAAATCCGCGAAAATACCCTGTTATTGAGACCAGTTCGCGCCAGACTGCGCCCCAGCCAGCCTCATCGACATGAATCCGGTCTTGCGGATGATTGCCCCCTGACCCTCTAAAGCGAATCCGTTCGAGATTCGTCGGGCCAGACTCGTCAGGAATAAGCTGAAGCCCAAAGGATACCTCATGAGCCGGCTCTTCGAGGAACTCGATTATCGCAAGACGCCGATCGGCGAACTGAGCCTGCGGCGGCGGCGCGGTTTGGCAACGGGGGTCGATGTCTACGAAATCAAGCTCGGCGACGAATTCCTCATGACGAGCCAGTTCACGGCTTCTGAAATCGCGCTCGCCCGTCTGGGGTTGGCCGAGGTCGATTCGGATTGCCCCCTCGATGTCGCCGTCGGCGGCCTCGGGCTTGGTTACACCGCTCACGAGGTGCTGCAGCACGAAGCGGTCGCTTCCCTCACCGTCGTCGATGCCCTCGAAGCGGTCATCGACTGGCACCGATCCCACCTCCTGCCGCTCGGAGCCGGCCTCACAGCCGACCCCCGCTGCACATTCGTCCACGGCGACTTCTTCAAGCTATCCGCAACGCCCGCCGGCTTCGATCCCGCGCATCCCGGCCGCCGCTTCCACGCGATCCTCGTCGACATCGATCACTCCCCCGGCGTCCTGCTCGACGCCGCCAACGCCGCATTCTATCAGCCCGCGGGATTGCGCCGTCTCGCCGCGCATCTGCACCCCGGCGGTGTCTTCGCCCTGTGGTCGAATGAGCGGCCCGACGATGACTTTACCGGTCGCCTTGCCGGCATTTTTGCCGCCGCTCGCGCCGAAACGGTAACGTTTCCAAATCCGCTGCAGGGAAACGAGTTCACGCAAACGGTCTATCTTGCAAAAGCCTGATGGGATGCCATCGGGACTTCTCCAATCGACGATCGGCGTGGGGTTCTTCCGTTGATCCCCGCATTGGTCGCGACAGTCGATTGTCTGGACCGGCAAGAAGGCGGTGCGGCCCTATCCGACCAAGCCAGTGACGCGCATGCGCCACGACGCCATGAAAGAACGCCGGTTTCACCTAGGGGAAATGACCCAAAGGGTTTGACATAGGCTGAAGGCTGGGCAGGGTGGCGGCGAAACTTTGCAAATTAAGACAGCCACCCGAGACAGGTATGACGAACCCGACCCTGATCGAAGTTACCCGCGGACCCCTGGTGGAAAGCTTTCACACCGGCTCGCTGGCAATTGTCAGCGCGACTTCGGGTGTTCTTCTCGCTCTCGGAGACATCCGCCGGCCGGTCTACCCGCGCTCCGCCATCAAGGCGTTGCAGGCCCTGCCGCTGATCGAATCGGGCGCCGCCGACCATTTCGGTTACGGCGATGCCCAGATTGCGCTTGCCTGCGCCTCACACACCGGCACCGCGCGCCACACCGAGGTTGCCGAGGCCATGCTGAAGGCGGCCAACCTCGATGCAACGGATCTGGGCTGCGGCGCGCATGCCCCCCTCGGTGCCAAGGCGGCCAAGGATCTCTGGCGCTCGGGCAGCGAGCCGACACAGCTGCATAACAACTGCTCGGGAAAGCACGCAGGGATGCTTGCCACCGCCCGCCACCTCGGCATCCCCGTCGAGGGTTACTGGCGCGCCGACCACCCCATGCAGCAGGGCGTCCTCGCAATCCTCAACGAAGTATCCGGTCTGAGCCTCGGTCCAGACGTCATGGGTTTCGATGGCTGTTCGCTGCCGAACTGGGCCATGCCGCTGGAGACGATGGCGGCAGTGTTTGCCAAACTCGTCAGCGGCAACGGCGTCGGGAAAGCACACGCCGCAGCATTCCAGCGCCTGATGCGGGCGTGCTGGGCCGAGCCGGAGATGGTCGCAGGTCGGGGCCGCGCCGACAGCGTCGTCATGGCCAACCTTCCCGGCCGGGTTTTCATGAAGACGGGAGCCGAAGGCGTCTATTGCGGAGGTTTTCCCGAGCTTGGCGTCGGCTTCGCGCTGAAGATCGACGACGGCGCCACGCGGGCGTCAGCCGGCACCGTCATGACGCTCATCGAACACGTCTTCCCTGAGGCTAAGGGCCTCATGCGCCGCAACATCCTGAAGAGCTGGCGCGGCCTCGAGGTCGGCAAGATTCGCACCGCGCCCGCGCTGCAGGATGCGCTCGCCGGACTGCGGTTGCGCTAAGCGACCAGGTTGCCCGAGATACGCACCCGCGCTGTCAGCGTCTCTTCCGATGCGAGATCGGCCCCGATCCATGCGCCTCGATCGAACGCGCGGATGGCTCCGCGCCTGGTACCCGAGATGATGTTGGAATTGATCAGGCACGTACCCGCCGCCTGATCCGACGTGATCCCGATCCCGACCTCCGCATTGCGGATGATGTTCCCCGTTGCAACGACATTGCGCATGTAGGGCCCCCAGCCGATGGCGATCCCGGTCCCTTCGGCATCCTCGATCACGTTGCCGCTGACGATCGTGTCGGCTTCGACGGTGATGCCGTCGCCGCGCTTGTCGATCCGTTCCAGAGGGCGGCGCTTGAGGTTTCGCACGAGGTTTCCCTGCACCACTGCCAGCCGTCCGCCCTCGTTGAAGTTGGTCACGGCAATCCCGGTCGCGGCGCCGTCGACGACATTCTGGGCGATCACCGCTCCCTCGAAGCCGAACTCCGCGTAGATCGCGACCTCTCCGAGTTCGCGGCAGTTGTTCGAGATCACCTGCATGTTGGAAGCCGCATTGCCGCGCACGGCCGAATAGGCACACTTTCTGATGATGTTGCCCGAGACCTGCACGTCGCCGGCGCGGAAGAGGTTGACGCCGTTTCCGTATTGGCCACTGCCGCCTGCCGCGGCGCGCACCCCCTCGATGTGGTTTGCGAGAATACGGGTGCCGTCGCTGCCCGCCGCCGAGCGCCACGCCTGCACCCCGTTGTTGGCGCAGTCGCTGATCCTGTTGAAAGCGACGACGAGGCCGGAGGAGTCGAGGGCGAATATCGCAGCTTCGCGCGCGCCGCTGATCAAGCAGTCGCTGACCGTCCCGCCGCAGCCTTCGAGCCGCACGAGGCTTTCGGCGAAACCCTGGCCGTCGAGCACCAGGCCTTCCAGGCGTACGCTGGCGTTGTCCTGGCCGCTGATGAGCGGGGCTGCATCCCGCGCGATCAGATGCGTGCAGCCATGCGCGCCGATCAGCGCCGCGCTGCCGCGCAAGGTTAACGCTCCGCAGACGAAACGCCCCGGCGGCAGCACGACCGGCGCTCCGGTTTCCGCGCTATGATCGATAGCGTGCTGGATTGTGTCGGTCTGGGGACGATCTGTCCCGGTTTCGAGCACAACGGTGGCGCCGCCGACAGCCATCCCCGCCCGTGGTCCGGCCTCCACGCTGGAGGCGGCAACGCCCGCCAGCCCGAGCCCGGCGCCCGCTGCCATCAGCCGTCTGCGGTCGAGTTCCATTCTGGTCAAGCCCCTGGCCGGTTTCATGCAGCGCTTGCAATGCAACTGCCGCACCAGGATCCGCCCTAGCCCCGATTGCCGGGCTCGAGACACGCCGCGAGCACCGCTAGCCCACCGCGCAACGCTGCCTCCATGGATATCGGCGCATCGATGCCATCGAGCCTCACCGGCAGATGCACGAAGCCCGCCTGTACGCCGGGCCGGACCGTCATCAGAGTCTGGAAGAGGACGGCGTTGCAAAGATACGCTCCGGCATCCTCGGAAAGTTCGGCCGGGAAACCGGCGTCCAGCAGCCGCGCGACAATCGTCTGGCAGGGAAGTGTCGCCTGCAGCCCGGCAGGCGCATAGGCATCAAGCAGATCGAGAGCGGGCAGCGCCCCCCCGGCATCAGGCGCGGCACGGCAGCAATTGCGCGCCAGCGTCTCTATGACGAACCCGCTCGCGCCCTCCGACACGCCGAAATGAACGACTATATGCGGATCGAATGTCTCGATCAGCCGCGCGCTCGCGAGCGGTCCGCCCTGCCATGTCACTGGCAGGATGTCCCATTGGAAATCGCACTCAGGATACCGGCACATGGCCTCGGCTGCGAGCACCGGTACCAGCTGCGAAGTCGCATTGGCCGGCACGCCGGGAAATGCGCCGAACCCCGTCAGCAGGATGCGCGAACGTGATGGATCGGCCAAGGTCACCTTACGACATCCCCATCAGCGCCATCACCCGCCCCACGGCAAGCGTCGGCAACAGCCGCCCTGCGCGCACGTCGGCCTCGATGCCGGGCAGTTCGCGCGCCACATCCGGGTTGGCTTTCAGCGCCGCCATCAGCCGTTCCTGCAGCATGTCCCGCAACCATGCGACGGCCTGGTTCTGCCGCCGCGCCATGAACTCACCAGACGCCGTCGTCAGGTCGCGATGCTGCATCACCTTCGCCCACAGATCGTCGAGCCCGACGTTGCGCGCACCCGAAATGGTGATCACCGGCGGCGACCAGATTTCCGACTGCGGCGCCAGGATGTGCAGCGCGTTGCGGTATTCGGCAGCCGCGGCTTTGGCCCGGTTCACGTTCTCCCCGTCGGCCTTGTTGATGGCGATCATGTCGGCGATCTCGATGATGCCCTTCTTGATGCCCTGCAGGTCGTCGCCGCCACCCGGCAGCAGCAGCACCAGGAAGAAATCGACCATGTCGGCAACCGCCACCTCGGACTGTCCGACGCCGACCGTCTCGACGATGATGACGCCGAAGCCTGCCGCTTCCACGAGAGCCATCGTCTCGCGGGTCTTGCGCGTGACGCCGCCAAGCGTCCCCGAAGTCGGCGACGGCCGGATGAACGCGTCCGGATGGATCGCGAGGCGCGCCATTCGCGTCTTGTCGCCGAGGATCGAACCGCCGGTGCGCTTCGACGTCGGATCGACCGCGAGAACTGCGACCTTGTGTCCGGCTTCGACCAGATTGATGCCGAGCTGATCGATGGTCGTCGACTTGCCGACACCGGGCACACCCGTGATACCGAGGCGCACGGCGCTGCCCGTTCTGTCCATCAGCAGTTGCAACACCTGGTGGGCAAGTTCCTGGTGCTGCGGTCGCGTGCTTTCGATGAGCGTGATGGCGCGCGCCAGAACCGCCCGGTCGCCGCTCACGATGCCATCGGCGTACTGCTGCGGGGAGAGGCCGGGTCGCCGATCTGCGGGTTTCACGCCGCCTTGGTGTTTTGATCCTTGCACGCTTCTTTTCTTTCGGTTGCGAAGGCGCGAGCATCCCTGCAAATGCCGCAGGCTGCAAGGCCCCGCCCTCGCTTCGCCGTGGAATGCGCGGCACGGGCGTCGACGAGGTGGCGGGATGCGGGGTCCGATCAAGCGATCGTCACAAAACCGAGGTTAGGGTCTGCTCGCGTTTTGCGTTAAGTGTTTTTCCCATGTAGGTCAGTACCGCATGCTGTTACTGGAGGGGCAACCGATGGAAAATCTGCAGAGTTGGGCGATACTTGCCGGGGTTCTGGTCGCAGCCGTCGCGATGTATGCGCTGGCTTGGCGCATCGTCGAGGGCACGCACATCGTGGTTCGCGCGGTAACGAGGATCCTTCTGGGCGCACTGATCGTCGTGCCGGCGATTCTCTTCATCGTCTTCGGCGATGGTGCGCCGATGAGCGAAAAAGCTTCGGCTCCAGCGCCGAAGAGTGCCAGCCAGTCCGAAGACGTTGCGAAACCGGCTAAGAAGTCCGCCGCGCCAGTTCCGGAGCGAAACGACGACAAGGAAGAGGCCGCCCGGGCAGCCAAAGACAGTCAGGCCGAGGAGCAGCGGCAGGCAGCCGAAACCCAGGCGGAAGTAGACGCCGCAAAACGACAGGCTGAAGCAGGGGCCAGACGCGCCGAAGCGGAAAGAATCGAGGCCGCCGAGGCCGAAGCCAGGCAGCGCGCGACTGAAGCAGAGCAGGCCCGGATGGCAGCGGAAGCCGATGCGCGCCGCAAGGAAGCCGAGACGGAGCGAGCTTTGGAGTCAGCCCGCCGCCAAGTTGAAGAGCAGTCGCGCACGTCGGCCGCCAACCAAACCAGCGGCGGCGAAGCGGCTG
The DNA here is from genome assembly GCA_018819265.1 of Alphaproteobacteria bacterium. Lineage (GTDB taxonomy): Bacteria > Pseudomonadota > Alphaproteobacteria > Rhizobiales > Hyphomicrobiaceae > Filomicrobium. The sequence goes on along the minus strand of JAHJQI010000162.1, from coordinate 11,366 downwards.
CCCCGATCGAGACCGAACCTGCCGATCGCAGTGCGCAAGAGCCAGCGATGATCGAGAACCCGTCTGCGACGGGCGCCGCGCCGCACTCATCGGCGACCAGGCGGTATTACAAGCGTTCCTACCAATACCGGCCACCCGCTGCCGCGAACGGCGGCGGCGGCAGCGGCGGCAGCAGCGCTGGTGGCGGATTTGGCGGCCTCGCCGCGCCAGCACCCGAGCCACCGACGGTGCCGAGCACCATGCCGGACGTGTCCGCCCCCGATGCCGCACCCGGCGCGGGAGCGACCGCTGGCGCGGCGGCACCGGAGGCAGCCGCAGTTGCGCCTGACGTGGCGGCGGTGGATACCGCACCGTTGGAAGAGGCTGAGCGTGCGCCCGAAGTTGCGGCAATGGAAGCCGCTCCGCCGTCGAGCGCTCCGCCTGGGGCCGCTGCTGCCCCGACCGCAGCCGACCAGGTCAAGGAAGACTGGGCTGTCGTTCCCGTCTTCTATGGTACCGACCGCGCCCGTGCCGACCAAGAAAAGCGCATCGGCTACGACTGGCAGCGCGGCAGGCGCATGGAACTCGGCCACGCACTCGTAACGATCCCCAAGGAGCACGTCGTGCCGATGGTCGAGCGGCCATGGGCGCTCAAGATTCCATACGTCGACATCGTTCTCTACGAAGCCGCCGAGGACCCCAAGAAGCACTTCACCATGAAGGAATTGAAGGCGCTGACCCGCGAAGAGTTCCTCAGCCTCGTCAAGGAACGCCTGCAGAGGTCGGCCCGTTTCAAGGAACACGCCCTCGTTTTCATCCACGGCTACAAGACCAAGTTCGACAATGCCATCTACCGGACCGCCCAGATCGCCTACGACCTGAAGTTCGACGGCGCACCCTTCCTCTACAGCTGGCCGTCCGGAGGCACGCTGCAAGGCTATACCTACGATCGCGAAAGTGCCGCCCAGGCCGAAAACTATCTTCGCCAGTTTCTGGAAATGGTCCGCGACGAGACCGGAGCCAAGAAGGTTTCGATCATCGCCCACTCGATGGGCAACCAACTGCTTCTGCGCACCTTGCAGGATATGAGACGGAACACTCCCGATGGCCTGCGGATTTCACAGCTGATCCTCGCCGCCCCCGATGTCGATCGCGACAGTTTCGAGCACATCGTCAGGGCGATTGAGGGAATCGCCGAAGGCATCACGCTTTATGCCGCCTCCAACGATACCGCGCTGTCGTTTTCCCGCCGCGTCAATGGCGGCATCCCCCGTGCTGGCGACGTTCCCGAGGAGGGCCCCATCGTCATGGAAGGCATCGATACCATCGATGCGACGGCAACCAGCATGGATAGCGTCGGCATAAACCACTCCGGCTATGCCGAGAACAACGCACTGCTTGAGGACATCGGCAAGCTCGTTTCCGCCGGCATCCGTCCGCCCGGCATCCGCTTGCCGAGTCTGGAACGCATCGAGACGGACAAGGGCCCCTATTGGCGCTATCCGATGACGCAACCGTGACGGACGGATCTTGGCGGCGGCCGGTGCATTCCGCCGCCGACTTAAAATGGGCAAGAACGGATGCGACAGCCTTGACCGCGCGTTCCTGGGATAGGTCATGAAGGCAGGGGGGGTGGTGCAATGGGCACGGATCGTTTGTTGAAGGCTTCGCTTGGCGTGTTCGCCAGCGCGGTGATGATCGCGATGGCGGCCAATCCGGCACGCGCTGTCGAAACGTTCGTGTGCGACGACGGCCGCGTTCTGACCTTGACCTCCGAGCAGGTCGACGCCCTCGTGCTGACCGACCCGTGCATCGCCAAATACTACGGCCGCACGATTGACCCGGCCGCCGCCCCGGCACCAGCCCCAGCCCCAGCCCCAGCCCCAGCCATAGCCCCGGCACGGTCTCCAGCCATCGCCGTCGCGCCTGTCGCTGAGCCGCCGCCTGCCGTTCCCGTCGATCTGCCGCTGCCGGAGCGCCGCCCCGAGGACATCGCGGCAAAGCTGCGAACCCTTGACTTCGATCCGACGGCGCCAGCCGGCGAGCGACCACCAGTCGCGATCGCCGATGTTCCATCGGATTTCCGCAACGTTCACATCATCAATGGCGCCAAGGGCGGCGAACCGCAGTTTTTCAAGCATACGCGCTGATGCGACGCCCCTGCCCGGCGCTCGCCACGCGAAAGCAGTGCGCGCATTCCGGGCCGGCGAACGTCTCCGCATGGGAGCGGGGCACCGGTAAATCGTTCGTTAACCGCTTTGTGCGAGGGTTCGCCCTGATAACCCGATGTTTGTTCAAAGTTGCAGGGTGCCATGTACACAGCGTTGAAGTTCCCGCGTCCCGTCAGGTGGGCGCACCGCCCGCTTCGGGCCAGCACGATCCTCCTTTCGGCAATCGTTCTGACGACTGCTCCAGCCGGCGCCGAGCAAGTGCGCATGGACCACCAGAACGTCACCGCTGAGCCGATCGAGGAGCGTGAAGTATCTCCAGATCATGGCCGGCAAGCCCCGCAAGGGACGTTCGAACCGGTCTACGAAGACAAGGCTGCGCAAGCTGTCGTCGAGCCAGCGGTTCTCGAAACGAAGCCCGAAGGTCCGGAAATCGAATCCCAGCCTGTTGCCGAACCGGCCGGCGAACCCTTCTTCCCGGCCCAGGCCGGCCAGTCTGCCGCCGAAGCAGCGCCCAGCGAGGCTGACGCTCCGGCCGGCGTCGATCCTTTGATGGAAGCCGCCCAGGCCTACGATAAGGCACACGATGCGTCGGGTGGTTTTGACGCTTCAAATGCCGAAGGCGAAGGTTCCGCCCCTGCCGCATCCGCTCCAGCTCAATCCGCAGCGCCCGATCGCCCCGCTATTCAGACCACATCCCCGGAGGTTCGCAAGCCGGCCGACCGTGGCAAACCCGGCAAAGGTGGAAAGCCGGTCGAAGTCGCAGCCGTCGCCCCGGACAGCAAGACCGATATCTTCGATCAGTGGGCGCATTCGAAATTCGAGGCCCGCCAGGAAAAGGCCCCGCATCCGCTTGCCGCCCAGCATCCCGACGAATTCGTCGTCGTCTGCGAAGCCGGCTGCGCCGGGAACCCTGTCGAAATCGTCTACATGGAGCGCCGCGACGCGCGCGGCCCCGTCAACGAAAAGCCGCTGAAGGCCGGCCTTGTTGCCAGCACCGCGTCGATCGATTGCGTCGGAGGCTGCTATGAAGGCCGCAACGCCTATGGTGCCGTCGCCGTAACCTGGGACCCCAGCGCCATGGTCACTGAAACGGCCGGCACCGACAACGGCTGGATGACGACGGTCAAGAAAGCCGCCCCGCAGCCCGGCGATAAGAAAAAGGCCGACAGCTCCGGCCGCTGGTACGATCGCATCAACTGATCGCAGGTTAAATAAATCAGCCAGGGCTGATTGCACGGTGCGTCGTCTTCGCAACTACCAACGTTGATGATAACACATTCCCGATGAAACTGAAATGAGCTGCGGAGCCAAAAGCTGGAACTTTTAGTCTTCGTGGCCACTGCGAGGAATCATGATGATGTAGTTCATAAGCCAGTCTTGATCGACAGCGTTAACAAATCCGTTTTGTGACGAACATCTCAGTATGCTATCCAAAGAAAACCTACGAGCCGAACCAACAGCTTGATCGAACGACATGATCCAAGCTTCTACAATAACTAGAACAATTCTCCGAAAATAATTATCCGGATGGAATTCAGCTCCACTACCACGCCATGCTAGAACGACATAAAAAAACCAATAAACAAACGGTATCAATAGCGGGTGGAACCAACTCTGACGTTTGACATCCATTACGAAAAGCCAAACCCCACGCGCGCTAGCTTCGTGCACCAATTTGTTAAAATCGGCGTCAGATAAATGGTGAAGTGAATTCAATAGTGATATCGCCTTTCGATCAAACCGGAACTCAGAATCGAGAAATTTGAAAATATCTAGGCCGGCGCGAGATTCGGTCGAAAACTCCACGTTCGCATCGATCGCTGCCAACTGCCGCCATGAATCCAAATTTGGCACCACATCTGAGAGAATAATCCTCTTGCTGCTGCCAAAGATGCGGCGCAAGTACAATAAGGTTGTTCTGCCATCTCCAGAACCTATATCAATAAAGATACTCGGTGATGACGCGGCGAAAGAATCTATATGAACAGAGCAATAGTCGGAGAATGAGCGGAAGGCGAGCCTATTCATTTCCCCCATGTCATGCTGAATCGCCTTGCGGAAAGGACATGCGGCAGAATCAGCCAACTCCCCTAAAGGTAACCGCCATTCTCGAAACATTAAGAGCCAGAAAGAAGAGGCCGCTGAGATAACTATTAGCGGAAAAAAATACAAGGAAATTAAAATCAAAATGATGTCCATTGCTTCACCCTAAGCCTATTGTCGCTAACAACAGAGAAGGCCATTGGAGGCAGTAACTAATCCATGCACTAGCCGCCCAAATTAAACTGTCGCTGGCAAGTAGTATTAGTCGCAATAAAAGCAAATCCACGAACAAAACCGCAAGAAAACCCACAGAAAGTGGAAGCAAATTTTGCGGTTCTGGAATTGCGTCGTCACTTTTGAGATGATCATCAGTTGCGCCAACTTTCTGACTGAACAAGCCAGCGCGCAATAACGAGAATGGGATCAACAGAATCAAGAAGAAAGCAATTCCGAAATTCAATGCCGATGGCACCAGCGGAGTAAGAAGCATGGCAGTGACCCAAACAACATCCTTTGAAAAGGGATCATGTAAAAGCGCGTCAGTAAAAGATCTCGGATCAATAACGACATTGAATCCAAAACCCGAGTGAATAAGGTTGACTATTATGAGCACAAAGGGAACGAAAATTGAGAAAAGCAGAACCACCAGAAGTGCTTGAGCAAGGGCTCGCCCCCCCCAGTAGAAGGCAAATAAGAGCACTTGACTGTTTTGGAGATTTCCGTGCTTGGCGTCGCTGATCCACTTTTTTTGAAAGCCTATTTGAACATCCGCTGATGCTAAAAGCCTCTCTCCGTTGCGAATTCCGGAGCGCCAGGAAATTAGGTCGAATGCAGCATTTACTGCTGGGAAGACTAGCCAGAAAACAAATATGGCCTTCGCATGATCAGGCGTGAAGTCGGTGTCTCGCAAAAGGAGTGCAGCAGAAAACGGTATCGACGCCAGGAGGCCGACAAGGATTTTCCCAGACCAGCCAGGCAGGAAAATCGGCTCTTCCAGTATCGCAACGTAAGCAACTATTGGCAGCGAGAGGATGATCGCAAAAAACAGCTTGTACTGCTCTATTTCAAGGCCGTGAAGATTCGAGTAAATTGTAGTTAGCGCAAACAACAAGAGCGGCACCGCGAATATGGTTAAGATCAAGGGCGTCTGAACCCGATAGAAGGCAGCGGCAGCTACCATGGGTGGGACGGCTATATGAACCGGTAGGTTAATAATCAATGCTAATGCCGCTGCGCAAACATATGTGAAAGCCACAAAAGCATGGCCGATGCTTGCCACAGCAAGCCCAACCGCAATTGCCACGATTATGCACAACCCAATTTGCCCTAACGCCATCGAGTCGTTCAGTAGTCCAATGACACGCGCCTTTATTACGAGGAGTTCTTTAGGATAAACCGTCCAAGTGACAAGCCAGGGCTCTAGAAGGGTGATCAGAGCAAGAAAAATAATGATTGACGCGGCAAATCCTAGTTTATTTTTGTAAGGACGAAAAGGTCTCCAGAACAGCAAATAATCGGACGATTCCTTATCAGCCGAGCCAATTGAATCACCTAACGCTATACATATGCTTCGATCAAACTCACCGGGCTTGGAGGTCACTATAACGACAATTACAGTCAGCAGACCGACCATCCACAACAACGCAACACGATCTTCAGCTCGGTCGGCGGGAAGTATGCTTAGTGTGCCAATTGATAGGTTTGCCCCTAGTGACCAAGCAATTATATACCAAATAGTTGCGTAGGCTAATGCAAGTGCTAAAAAACGCGTGTAACGGGGTCGTGTTTCAGCGCCGTTCACAACGCCTACTGGTGAGTAATAAAAAGTTTTTTTGGCTTTCGTTACGGCGCGGCGAACGATATCAATGTAGGCTTCGACTAGATCAGATCGAGTCAGCAAGGAAATAAACCAGCTCCTAAACGCTGAGCTTTGGGAAATGCCTAAATAAGTGATTGTTACAATAAGTAAAAAAAACGCAGCAAGGGGCGCAGTGAGTACGCCCGCCAGAAAATCGAAGCTCCTATCAAATAATCCCTCTAGCACAATCTGCACCTTTCATTCTCGTGCCGGCCTGTGTCTTAATAGCTGCAAACGAAATTTAAGTCACCATTTAGTTTGATCACGCTGTGCCGGCCGGGACAGACGGCGCCGCCGGCTGCGGTCATTGTGGTTTCTCGCAAGCGGCCCGTGCCGCGAACCATAAAAGACGCAATTCAATCATGAGCAACGGAGTTAGAAATGAACGTTAAGTCCTTCACCCGCGCAGCCGTTCTCGGTGGTGCGATCGCCTTCGCCGCACTTGCTGGCGGCACCGGCCAGTCCGAAGCCGCCAGCTTCAAGGGGCCGTCGAACCTCAACGCCGGATTCGCGCAAAGCGAGGTGCAGAAAGTGGGACACCGCCACCGCCGCTCCGGCGTTCACCTGTTCCACAAGCGCCATGACGGCTGCGGCTTCTATAAGTGGAAGTGGCTTCACACCGGATCCTTCTATTGGAAGAAGCGCTACTTCATCTGCAAGGGCTGGTGGTAGGCCGCTACCCCTCTCCCTGGCGGTCTCCGCCTGTCGGATGGCGAGAGCCTCCCTCCCCCACCAACCGTCATCCCCGCGAAGGCGGGGATCCGTCCGGCGTGAATGGGAGAATGGGTTCGCTTTCCATTCGCTCGGCTTCCGATGGACCAAACCTGATTTCACCAGTGGCCGGGTCAAACAGGCGTTGATCGGCGCGGACGCAAAGGGTGCAATCACGGCGGCATCGCCGGCGCCCATATCGGGCAGCGCGCGTAGCCCACGCGGTCGTCGGGCGAGAACAGATAGCCGCGCTGGAAAAGCGCCGTTCCGTCAAAGTAGGTACAACTGATCGCGGGCCGGCCGTGACTCTGCGAGACGAAGACTTTCGACTGCCAGACGACGATGCCCCATGTCGACGCCGACAGCGCCAGCCATGCCAGGATCAGTAGACAAACCGATGTGATCAGCGCCCGCTGCATGTTCCGCCGCGATGATTGGACTTGTGGCCGGCCGCGACGGGCCGCCGCCTATTCGGCCGCCTCCTTGGCATAACCGAGCTGGCTGTTGAGCTTGGCGATCAAGTCGGATGCGGCCTCCGGGATGTTGGTGCCCGGCCCGAACACGGCCTTGGCGCCGGCGGCGAACAGCGCGTCGTAGTCGGCTGGCGGAATGACGCCGCCGACGACGATCATGATGTCGCCGCGCCCTTGCGCTTCGAGCGCCGCTTTCAACTCCGGCACCAGCGTCAGGTGACCGGCTGCGAGCGACGACACGCCGACGATGTGCACGTCGTTCTCGACTGCCTGCCGCGCGGCTTCGTCGGGCGTCGCGAACAACGCGCCGATATCGACGTCGAAGCCGAGATCGGCAAACGCCGAGGCGATCACCTTCTGCCCGCGGTCGTGTCCGTCCTGGCCCATCTTGGCGATCAGGATGCGCGGACGGCGCCCGTCGTTGGCCTCGAACCTTTCCACCATCTGCAGTACGCGATCGATGTTCTTGTTCACGCCCTGCGCCTCCGCTCTGTAGACCCCGGAGATGGCGCGGATCTCCGCGCGGTGCCGGGTGAACACCTTTTCCATCGCATCCGAGATTTCGCCGACGGTCGCCATCTTGCGCGCTGCCTCGACTGCAAGCTGCAAAAGATTGGCGTTGCCGGCAGCCCCGTTTGTCAGCGCGGTGAGCGCGGCCTGCGTCTCGGCTTCGTTGCGCTCGGCTCTGAGCTTCTTCAGCTTGTCGAGTTGCTGGTTGCGGACCGAATTATTGTCGACCTTGAGAAGTTCGATGATCGCATCGTTCTCGACGCGGTACTTGTTGACGCCGACGATGGTCTGCTGGCCCGAATCGATGCGCGCCTGGGTGCGTGCCGCCGCTTCCTCGATCCTCAGTTTCGGGATGCCCGCCGCTATCGCCTTCGCCATGCCGCCGAGCTTTTCGGCTTCCTCGATGTGGACGAGCGCGCGCGCGGAGAGATCGTGGGTGAGCCGCTCGACATAGGCCGAGCCGCCCCACGGGTCGACAATCCGGCAGGTGCCCGTTTCCTGCTGCAGGAACAACTGCGTGTTGCGTGCGATCCGTGCCGAGAAATCGGTCGGCAGCGCAATCGCTTCATCGAGGCCGTTGGTGTGCAGCGACTGGGTGTGCCCCTGGGTTGCCGCCATCGCCTCGATCGCCGTTCGGATGACGTTGTTGAACACATCCTGTGCGGTGAGCGACCACCCCGATGTCTGCGAGTGGGTTCTCAGCGACAACGAGCGTTCGTTTTGCGGATTGAACTCCTCCTTCACCAACTTCGCCCACAGAAGGCGCGCAGCGCGGAGCTTGGCGACCTCCATGAAGAAGTTCATGCCGATCGCCCAGAAAAACGAAAGCCGCGGCGCGAACCGGTCGATCGGTAGCCCGGCAGCGACGCCGGCCCGCGCATAATCGATACCGTCGGCGAGCGTATAGGCGAGTTCCAGGTCCGCCGTCGCGCCCGCTTCCTGCATGTGATAGCCGGAGATCGAGATCGAGTTGAACTTCGCCATGTTCTGGCTGGTGAATGCGAAGATGTCGGAGATGATCCGCATCGACGGTTCGGGCGGGTAGATGTAGGTATTGCGGACCATGAACTCCTTGAGGATGTCGTTCTGGATGGTCCCCGACAGCTTGTCGGCCGAGACGCCTTGTTCTTCGCCCGCGACGATGAACAGGGCCAGCACCGGCAGCACCGCCCCGTTCATGGTCATCGACACCGACATTTCGGACAGGTCGATGCCAGAGAACAAGGTGCGCATGTCGTAGATGGAATCGATAGCGACGCCCGCCATGCCGACGTCGCCCTTCACGCGCGGGTGGTCGGAATCGTAACCCCGGTGGGTAGCGAGATCGAAGGCGACCGACAGCCCCTTCTGCCCCGCCGCGATGTTGCGACGGTAGAAGGCGTTGGAATCTTCCGCCGTCGAGAAGCCGGCGTACTGGCGGATGGTCCACGGCTGCGCCGCATACATCGCCGGATACGGTCCGCGCAGGTAGGGTGCGATTCCGGGATACGTTTCCAAAAAGTCGAGGCCCTTGAGGTCTGCTTCGCCATAGACCGGCTTGACGTCGATGCCTTCGGGCGTTGTCCACACGCCGCCGGCGGGCGTCACCTCAGGGGCTTTTGTGGTGCCGAGGTCGATCGTGGTGAAATCTGGGATCTGGGTCATGGGCTCATTTGCGGCCTCGCCGCGTTCAGGTGCTATTGCGGTTCTGCCGCTGTTGTGCGGCTCTGCCTCATAAAGGTGATTTGTGCTGCAACAAAACTAGTGTTGCGTATTTGACGTTTGCCTCCCAGTTGCCGCTCACCTCGCGAGCAAACGTCAAATACAAAAGCAACACTAGAATCAAACATTTGGCAGTGTTCCAAATGGCACAGACATTTGCTCTCAAGGGTGCCGCAAGGGGAGGCAAATGTCGGTGCGGGAACACTAGTACCGCCGATCAGAAGTCCCTGTGTCGTATCAGTCAACTGTTTTCAGGGACTTCTGTTCGAAAAGCGGTACTAGATTCAATATTCTACTAGTACCCTCTGCTTTCAGAAGTTCGTCAAGGTGGTTGCCGCGAATGACTGAACGAACTTCTGAAAGCGGGTACTAGACCGGCAGCGCGGTTCTGCAAATAGTCTAACAGTTGCGTTAAGTCGGCACTGGAACTCTATGCGACACGGTTGCTGCAATGATATAGCAGGTCCTCCGATCGCAGAACCCAGGCCGGGCAAAGAAAAGCCGATGCAACTCAAGACCTTGATCGCCATTGTCGCGACCACCTTTCCGTTGATCCTTGCCGCGATGGCCGCAGACCCCAACACGACTTCAGGAGGTGTTGGCACTCCGCCCAACACGACTTCAGGAAGTGTTGGCACTCCGCCCAACACGACTTCAGGAAGTGTTGGCACAAGAGCCCCCCCCGAGCCCGACGATTACCGTACTGGAGAGTACCGCGCGCCGGTACCGGCGACCCTCAAGGGCGGCAAAGTCGTCGACACCGAGGCCGCCGAAGCCCTCTTCAAGAGTGGCGCAATCTTTATCGACGTGTTTCCGCAGGCCCCCAAACCCGCCAACCTGCCGAAGTCGACGATCTGGCGCGAACCCAGGCACACGACGATCAAGGGCGCGGTGTGGCTGCCGAATGTCGGTTACGGCGTCCTGAACGACGAATTCGAGAAGTATTTCCGCGACGGGCTGGATCGCCTGACGGTTGGCGACAAGACGAAGCCTCTGGTGTTCTTCTGCCTGCGCGACTGCTGGATGAGCTGGAACGCGGCCAAGCGCGCGCTCGAATGGGGCCACACCGACGTCACCTGGTTTCCCGACGGGGTAGACGGCTGGAAGGAATGGAACCTCGAAGTCGCCGACCGCAAGGCGGAGAAGTGAAAGCGGCGGGGGTCATTTCCCCGCGAAGGCCTGCCCCGGCGAAGGCGGGGGGAGGGAACCCAAGGCACGTCTCGTTTGCGCCAACCCGTGCTACTCCCACCAACCGTCACCCCCGCGAAGGCGGGGACCCGTCCATGCAGCAGTAGCCCAACCAACGGTCCCGCCATGAAAGTCCCCTGCGTCTACATCCTGGCGGCAAAGCCATACGGCACACTCTACGTCGGCGTGACGAGCGATCTGCACGCTCGCATGGCCCTACATACCCAAGGACTGCTGGACGGCTTCACGAAGAAATACGGCATCAAGTCGCTCGTCTACTATGAAACGCATGCCGACATGACCACCGCTATCCGCCGCGAGAAGCTGGTCAAGCGGTGGAATCGAGCCTGGAAGTATCGGTTGATCGAACAGATGAATCCCGGCTGGGAAGACCTGTTCGAGCCCTCGACGGGCGAAGTCAGGTTTGGCCCATTGGAAGCGGAGCGAATGGAAAGCGACCCCATCATCCCTGGCACGCCGGACGGATCCCCACCTTCGCGGGGATGACGGTTGGGGGGAGGCTCTCCCCATGCTACAGGTGGGGTTTGGCCCATTGGAAGCCGGGCGACTGGAAAGCGACCCCAACTTCCCTGGCACTCCGGACGGATCCCCGCCTTCGCGGGGATGACGGTTGGTGGGGGGAGGGAGGCTCTCCCCATCCGACAGGCGGAGACCGCCAGGGAGAGGGGTAGCGACCTACCACCAGCCCTTGCAGATGAAGTAGCGCTTCTT
>JAHJQI010000161.1 GCA_018819265.1 Alphaproteobacteria bacterium | reverse complement strand
GACAGTCCATTGCCGGAAGCCGCGAAACGCCACGTTGAGCAGAGTTGCGAACGCCGGCCAAAGCGCCAGCAGCCAGATCGGCGCCAGCGGCGCGAGCGGCGCGGACAGCAGGCCGTTCTCGTCAAACGCGATAAAGCCGCCAGCCATCAGTGCGCTTTCGACGAACGCGCCGAGAACGAGGACGGAAGTCATCAGCTTCAGTTCCGAAACGCTGTCGGGTGAACGCGCCAGATGAATGGCCATCGCTGCCAACGCGACGGCCAGACCGGCGAGGGCATGGCCGCCGGCCGCACCAAGCACCAGCGACAGCCATGCGGCCTGAAACGCCAAGAGGTTGATCAGCACGTCTTTCGCGTGCGGGCGTGCTTCCACAATGGGCTACCGTGTTGGTTGAAATCATCTTGATATACGGCGGAAAGCTACCGCCGGTTTTCAGGCCGGCGTTCATGTTGGTCGGCGTTTGTGTCCCGCAAACCGGCATTGCGGGATTATAAACGGAAGCTTCGCTGCGAAATAACGAGTCTCGACCATCCATGCGCCGACGATTTCTTCTGCTGCATAACCCTGTCGCGGGGCTGCGCCGGCATCGCCTGGTGCGCAAAGTCGTGCGCGAACTGGAAGAGCGCGGGGCGGACGTGGTGATGCTGCGGCTGTGGGGCCTCAGCCAGCATCTGTCGCAGGAGGCGCTGGAGCGCATCGTCAAGTTCGACCAGTTCGACGCGCTGATCGCAGCCGGCGGCGATGGCACGGTGCGGGCGCTGGCGAAGGCTCTCGGTGCGAATGCGAGCGTGCCGATCGGTGTCATTCCAGCCGGCACCGGAAACGTGCTGGCGCGCGAATTGCCGCTGCCATCGCGTCCGCATGACGTCGCCGAGATGCTGCTCCACGGCCCGGTGGCGGAAATCCCGGGCGCGCTTGCGGGGGGCGAACCTTTCTTCCTGATGGCGGGCGTCGGCTTCGACGGCGAGATCATTGGCGGGCTCAACCTCGAACTGAAAAGGCGCATCGGCAAGTCCGCCTACGCCTGGCCGACCACGAAGGCGCTGGCGCACAGGCCGAAGCTTTTTTCCGTTCTCGTCGACGACATTCCCTACACGGCAAACTGGGTTGTCGGCGCGAAGGCCCGGCGCTACGCGGGCGGCTTTACGATCGCGAACGACATTTCCGTCAAGGATGCGCGGCTGGTTGCGGTGCTGTTCCAGGCAACCTCATACCGCGGGCGGCTGCTTGAACTGACCGCATTGGGTTTGGGGCTGCACCAGCGGCTGGCAACCGTGGCGGTCATACCGTGCCAGAAAATCGAAGTCGTCGATGCGGGACTGCCGGTGCAAATCGACGGCGATGAAGCTGGCTTTTCACCGGTGACGATCAGGATGGGCGGCGGTCATCTCAGGATGATCGTGCCGACCGAAGCCGGATGAGGGCGCTGAACAGGTATCGTCAGGCCTGCGAGGGGCGGCGGCGGCGGGCGAGACGAACGCGGCGGCGCGGGGCCGTGCGGCCCTGGCGGGCGAAGAGCGCGCTTTCGATGTTGGAGACGAACAGGCGGGCGGCGGCTTCCCAGCTGTATTGGAGCGCTTTATCACGGACGCCGACGCGGCTGAGCTGGAGAGCCTCGATCGCCGCCATGGCGATATCATTGCCAAGCACGCCGGTTTCACCTGGCGAAATGAGGTCGACTGGTCCCGTTACCGGGTAGGCTGCCACGGGCAGGCCGGAGGCCATTGCTTCCAGAATGACGATCCCGAACGTCTCGGTCTTGCTCGGCATCACGAAGACATCCGCGGATGCGTAGCATTCGGCAAGGTCCTCTCCGGTCTGTTTGCCGGTGAAGGTGACGCCGGGATAGCGGGCCTTCAGATCCTGGAGCTGCGGACCATCGCCGACGACGACCTTGCGGCCGGGCAGATCGGCATCAAGGAAGGCGTCGATATTCTTCTCGATGGCGACTCGGCCGACATAGAGGAAGACCGGGCCGTCGCCGAAGCGGCGGACGCTGCGCGGGCGGAACAGATCGGTGTCGACGCCGCGCGTCCAGGTCAGGATCGACTGGAAGCCGCGCTCTTCGAGTTCACGGCCGAGGCTTGGCGTCGCCACCATGATGCCGGCGCCGGCGTTATGAAAGCCGCGCAGGAGCCACCAGATCCAGCTCTCGGGCAGGGAAAAGCGGCTCGAAATGTAATCGGGGAAACGCGTGTGGAAGCTCGTCGTGAAGGGGATGCCCTTGCGCAGGCAGTGCGAGCGCGTCATCCAGCCGAGCGGCCCCTCGGTGGCGATGTGGACCGCGTCAGGCCCGATCTCGCGCATTCGCCGGCCGATATAGCCGTAGCCGGGCAGCGACAGGCGGATTTCAGGATAGGTCGGGCATGGAACGGTGGAGAATTCTCCCGGCGTCAGGAAGATGATCTCGGCGTCAAGGGGGGCTGCTTCCTCGCGCAGTCGCTCATAGGTCCGCACGACACCATTGACTTGCGGTCGCCAGGCATCCGTGGCGACGAGAATCTTCATTCTAAGCCGCCTCGAGGTTTGCGTTGTTGAGGACCTTGCGGGAAGCTTCCCTCTGCCGAACGACGTCGAGCCACCTGATCAACTGGAACTCGCCGTCTTCCGTCTCGCCGATCGCCGTGCAGCTTTCCACCCAGTCGCCGCAGTTGAGGTAATGGATCTCTTCGATCTGGTTGGACGCGGCGTGGTGAATGTGTCCGCATATGACGCCGTCGGCGTCCCTGAGCCTGGCTTCGGTCGACAACTTGCGCTCGAATTCGCCGATGAAGTTCACGGCGGACTTTACGCGCAGCTTCAGGTAACCCGACAGCGACCAGTAGCCGAGGCCGAAGCGGCGGCGGATGAAATTGACCGGCGCATTGGTCCACAGGGCAAGCTGATAGCTGCGGTCGCCCACGAACGCGAGCCATTTGGCGTAGCGGACCACGATGTCGAACTCGTCGCCGTGCATGACGATGTAGCGCTTGCCGTCGGCCGTTTCGTGAACGGTCTGCAACTCGATCTCGATGCCGCCAAAGCGCTGCCCGGCGTACTGGCGAAGTCCGTCGTCATGGTTGCCGGGAATGAAGATGACGCGCGCGCCCTTGCGCACCTTGCGCAGGATCTTCTGCAGGACGTCGTTATGGGACTGGGGCCAGACCGCGCCACGGCGGATGCGCCAGAAGTCGATAATGTCGCCGACGAGATAGATCGTATCGGCGTCATGCTCACGCAGAAAATCAAGCAGCAGTTCCGCATTGCAGGCGGATGTGCCGAGATGAACGTCCGATATGAACAGCGATCGATACTTCGTCATGGGTTTAGCTCCCCCTGCAAGCCCGCCCGGCGGGCCCCCGAAATTCGTCCTGATGCAGGTGTTCCGGATTCAAGTTGCAGGAGTGTGACACCTTTATGAGCGTATGGGACATCCACAAGGACTTTTTTACGGCGTTTTCTTAACTTGGTGCAGCGCATTCCTGTCAAGCACAGGAGCGCAACCATGCGTGAAAGCCGGGCCAGCGGTCTACTTTTGCCTCAGGTTCAATTGCCGCAGCAATTTTCGCATTTCAATAGAGGCGGTAAGGGAAATAACGGGTAACGAGTTCCGCAAACCTCCCGCTCGAGCGCACCTCCGCCAATGCCGCATCGACGTCGGCTTTCAGTTGGGGGTCCGCTTTGTTCAATGCAATGGCGATCCCGTCACCGAAGTACTTTGGTTCCAGGTAGGCGCCGCCCTTGAAGTCGCAACATTGCTCAGACCCCGTCCCGTTGACCCAGAAGGACAGGCCAATCCCGTCGTCGAAAACCACATCGACCTCACCGGCCTTGAGAGCTTCGCGGGCAAGATCGGGGTTGTCGAAGGGCAGAATCCTGCTGCTGCGGAAGTATTCGCGCATGAAGGCTTCGTGGGCCGTTCCGGAGGCCACCGCGATGCGCTTGCCTTCGAGCCCTTCCGGCGTCGCCGTCGTGGTGGTGTCCGTCCTGCGGCCGGCAAAGCGTCCGGGGGTATGGAAGTAGCGGTCGGAGAACGAGACTTTCAGTAGGGAATTGGCGGTAACCGCATGGCCGGCAATGACCGCATCGGCCTCATTGCGTTCAAGGGCAGGGATGAGATCGTTCCATTCGCGCTCGGAGACTTCGCAGGTGACGTCGAGCTGCAGGCAGATGGCACGCGCAATGTCGACGTTGAAGCCGGTCAGCACACCGTCCTCGTCATAGAAATTGAAGGGCGGGAAGTCGCTCGTCGTAAGGAAGCGCAATACGACGCGGCGGGCGGCGATGGCTCCGGCCGGAGTGTCGGCAGCAGCTGCCGCTGCGTCACCGGCACGCTGAGACATTGCCGGACCGACTGGCAAAAGGATGCCGGCCAGGGTCGCCAGAATTACCGCGAGGACGTTCGAACGGGCCTTTTGCAGTCTCAAGCTGGACTTCCTTCGCGGTGTTGTTCGAGCCGGTCTGACCCCTTCATACGCCTTTGTAGGGAACTCTCCAAGGTCGGCTCACCATCGCTCGCAGCGTTTTCAACGCGGTTGGCGGCGCAGATTCGATTGACCTCACCTGTTAACGGCTAAAGGGGCGTGAATTGGGCTGTATTTCCTCAGCATTCCCACACATCATGGCTTGTTCCGTGGTCCCCCGGTCCGACTACCTCCCCACCAAGAAGTCTCGATGTCCCTCGATCCTGACGAGCAAAACCAGCCAGCGACGCAAGCCGCCTGCCACGGCTACAATGCCGGCGGGTGCATCAACACGGCATACATCGAGGATGGGCGAAGCGCGCGGCCATCTCTTGATGTTCGATTTCCGGAAATGTCGGCCCGTCACCTCAAGACGTCGACGCTCGTCCGCTGGGCGATGGCGCTGACTGCTCTCGCCTCCATGACCGCTGTCCTGGCGCCGCCCCTCCTGAGAGAAGGCCTGGCGATAGCCGTCGCCTTTGCGTTTCTGTCGATCGCACTGTTGCGATTTGCCGGGATCTACGAAATCCTGGCACCGGCCCAGGGCGCTGACGATGGGCGGGCAAGGGTGCGGACCTTCGATGAAACGAGCCAAGCCCTGCCCCATTATGCGGTGCTGGTGGCGCTCTATGATGAAGCGCCCGTGATCGGGCAGGTTCTCAAGGCACTGAGCGGCCTCGATTACCCGAAGGACCGGCTGCAGATTTCGCTGATTGTCGAAGCCGACGATCACGCGACGCGCAGCGCGCTGGCGCGTCATGTGCTCAAGGGCCACATGCGCGTCGTCGTGGTGCCCGAAGGCATGCCGCGGACCAAGCCGCGGGCGCTCAACCATGCGCTTGCCAGCGCGGTCGGCGACTACGTGGTCGTCTACGATGCCGAAGACGTTCCCGAGCCCGACCAGTTGCGCCGTGCGCTTGCCGTCATGGAAGTCGACCCCGAGCGGACCGGCTGCGTGCAATCGCGTCTCGACATCTACAATCCGCGTGCAAGTTTTTTCACCCGCCAGTTCACAATCGAATACGGCGCGCTGTTCAGGGCCATCCTGCCGGTACTCGAACGCTTCGGGCTGCCGGTTCCACTCGGCGGAACGTCGAACCATTTTCCCCGGCGGGTGCTTGAACGTGCCGGCGGCTGGGATGCGTTCAACGTCACCGAGGATGCCGACCTCGGCATCCGCCTGGCGCGGCTCGGCTATCGTGTCCGGATGCTGAATTCGACGACATGGGAAGAAGCGCCGCCAACCTTTCAAATCTGGCTGCACCAGCGTACCCGCTGGCTGAAGGGATGGATGCAGACTTATCTCGTCCACATGCGCCGCCCGGCAAGCCTGTGGCGCGACCTTGGCGCATTCCGCTTTCTCGGATTCCAGATCCTGATGGGCGGGATGATCCTGTCGGCGCTGGTTCACCCGTGGTTCTACGTCGGGCTCTGTTATGCCGTCGCGACGGATGGCCGATTGCCGTTCGCCGACGCAGCGCAGGCGACCGATTGGCTGATGGCGCTTGCGGGGTTCAATCTTCTGGCAGGGTATTTTTCAGCGGTGCTGCTCGGGGCGCTTGCCGTCGGCGGCCGCCACGGGCGGTTTTCGCTGGCGTGCAACGCGCTGGCCATGCCGGTCTATTGGCTGTTGATCTCGTTTGCCGGCTATCGCGCCTTGTGGCAACTGGCGACGTCGCCATTCGTTTGGGAGAAAACTCCGCACAAGGGGCGGGGCGAGGGTTGAGCCTTGAAAGCATCAACCGCCGCATGCCCCAAGTTCAGCGACGGCGATTGCCGCCGGGGCCGCCTGGACCGCCACCGGGCGGGCCGGAACGCGCGTCCTTGTGGCGGAAATTGATGCGTCCCTTGGTCAGGTCGTAAGGGGTCATTTCAACGGTAACGCGGTCGCCGGCCAGAATACGAATACGGTTCTTTTTCATGCGGCCGGACGTGTAGGCGACGACTTCGTGTCCATTGTCCAGCTTCACCCTGCAGCGGGCGTCGGGAAGGACTTCGTCGACTACGCCTTCGAACTCCAGCACCTCTTCTTTTGCCATCCAAGCTCCTTAGTGGCTTCTACCGCGGCTGATTTGCCCGTTCGAGCCGCCTGCGGTATGCGAAATACGAATGCGTCCCGGGAAGGGCCCCTCGGCTCTCCCCGGACGCTCATTGCGATTGACGGCTACGGATTACTCGGCCTTCAGATCCACGGCAGCGAATTTGCCGTTGCGGCCCTTCTCGAGTTCGTAGCTGATCTTCTGGCCTTCGTTCAGCGACATCATACCGGCGCGCTCGACTGCCGAAATGTGAACGAATACGTCGTTGCCGCCATCATCCGGCTGGATAAAGCCATAGCCCTTCTGCGTGTTGAACCATTTCACGGTCCCGGTAGCCATTCTGTAGTCTCCAACAGCCTCGTCCCTGTAGAAGCCGTCCAGTCGGTTGTCATCAGGACGGATCAAATTCCGCGTTGGAGACGTCTAGTCCCGGCACAGTCCCACCGGCATTGTAGCGTGTACCAATGCGTCATCGATCGCCACTATATGGCGCGATGGTTCCCGAAAGGCAAGCTTAGCGGCCGCTAGAGAAGGCGATATCATGCCAGTAAAGGGGCAATGAAGAACAGAGGACGCGAGCAGGTTTGGCGCGGACGGTTGTCATTGTGCTGCCGGCTGTCGCCGAATCTTTGATGCGCAAATTTCGCACAGGTGCGATGAAAAGCGCCTGAATTAACTGCACGATGTGACACGCGGCAACCATGCACTGTATGAAACCAATGACTTAGCTATTGGCACACAGCTTGCCGAATGGATGACCGGAAGAGGGATCTCAGATGGCGAGGAACGACATGTTCAGCTGGCTGTTGGGGAAGAAGAACCGGGCTGCTGCTGCCAGTGCCTTAGCGGAAGCGCCCGAGGCGGCACCGTTGGCGGAGGCCGCGACCTTAGAAGCAGACGCCGTACTTGAGCCGGTCGCGGAGGCTGCGCCCGTCGAGGCTGAGCCCGTGCCGGAACCAATGGCGGAGGCTGCGCTGGTCGAGGCCGAGACCGTGCCCGAACCGATCGCGGAAGCCGAGACTGTCGAGTCAGAGGCCGTACCTGAGCCGGTCGCGGAAGCGGCGCCCGTCGAAAGTGAGCCCGTGCCGGAACCAATGGCGGAGGCTGCTCTGGTCGAGGCCGAGACCGTGCCCGAACCGGTCGCGGAAGCCGAGACCGTCGAGGCCGCGCCGGTCGAAAGAGAGACGGTGCCGGGACCTATAGTGGAAGCCGCGCCGATCGAGGCTGAGCCCGTGCCGGAGCCGGTTGCGGAGGCCGTGACGGAGCCGGTCGCCGAGGCCGTGCCGGAACCGGTCGCGGAGGCCGTGACGGACCCCTCTGCCGTTGCAACTTGGCGCCGGCCAGCCGGCCTAATGCCTTTACGCAAAATGGATGCAATACTGCAACCAGCCCCCGGAATGATCGTCGCACTTCGCTACGGTCGCAGCCTCATGCCGGCCACCGTCGACGACGTCAGCGCCAGCGGTCGCCGGATACTCGTCGCGCTTCCGGGCACTGGCCTGCGCCGCCCCTATACGCGCCGCCTGGACGGCTGCTACCGCCTCGAAGGTGCGCCCGACAATTCGCATCCCGTCATCGAAATCCGCGAACCGGGATCGAGCGGACGAATAGGCAGCCGTGGGATTCAGCGCTGCAAACCCTTGCGATACGTGAAACGGCGACGCTCGCCGAGTGTCAATTTCTTGCACGGCGGGCGCCGGGCGGCGAGAGCGCGGGACAAAGCCGCTGACTTCGGGCATGGCTCCAAGACCGGTCGGCGGCCGGTGACGACAGCGCCGATCAGGACGCCCAAACGCTCGAAGGTGCGCTCGCGGATGCCAAGCTCCTCCAGGTGAGCCCAGGTATTGACGAGATAGGCGACGTTCTGCCCGGAGCGCCCGCTGGAAGTGGCGATGAGGCGTGCCTGCTCGGAAAGCGGCATGCGTGAAACATAGCTCGGGTGCGCGCGCTCGGCGACATACGTCAAACCGAAAACCTGGCGCTTCTCGCCCTCGATCAGCGAAACCGTCAGCCGCGTCTCCCGGTAGACGCCGTTGACCTGTTCGCGGGCCCGCAGATAGCGCAGCGTCTCGGCGGCGTTCACGGCGGCGACCCGGTAGGCGATGCCGGTGCAGGTGCCGCCCCGGTCGAGTCCGAGAACGAGTCCCGGTTTCCCCTCGACGCCGCGATGATGTACCGAGCGGATGCAGAACGCGCGCGAATAGCCGGCAACTTCAGCACGGCATCTCTCTGCGTAAGGAAAGCCGGGCCGCCACATCAGCGACCCGTAGCCGAAGACCCAAAGATCGTGTGCGCTATTCTGGCTCATATACCGTTCGGTTCGCACTCCGCGCGCGCCTGACGCCGACTTGACCGTCGGCCCGCAGGGCGGTGGATCGACCGGTTCAATCCTTGTCCTTGCAGGTCTTGCCCGGCGGTGGCGCGGCGATGCGGCGGCCGAAGTCGGGTGCGTCGGTGTCCTGGCCGGCTTCGATGATGCCGCGACGCAAAGCACGCGCTTCGGAGAACAGGCGGTGCAAGGTATCACCCTCATCATAGCGGATGGCGCGCTGCAATGCAGTCAAATCCTCGGAGAACCGCTGCAGCATCTCAAGCACCGCCTCCTTGTTGTTGAGGAACACGTCGCGCCACATGATCGGGTCGGAAGCCGCGATGCGGGTAAAGTCGCGGAAACCGCCGGCGGAGAATTTGATGACTTCGCGGTCGGTGACGCGTTCGAGGTGGCCCGCTGTGTTGACGATATTGAAAGCGATAAGGTGCGGCACGTGGCTGGTGATGGCGAGTACCCGGTCGTGATGGTCAGGGCTCATGATCTCGACCTGGCTGCCGAGTGCTTCCCAGAACGCCTTCAGCCTGGCGACAGCGGCGGCATCGCAGCCGGGTTGCGGCGTGAGGATGCACCAGCGGTTGTCGAAGAGTTCGGCAAAGCCCGATTCCGGACCGGATTGCTCGGTGCCGGCGATGGGGTGGCCGGGGACGAAGTGGACGCCAGCGGGTACATGCGGGGCAACGTCGCGGACGATGGCGCCCTTGACGGAACCGACGTCGGTCAGGATCGCGCCATCGCGGAAGGCGCCGGCGTCGGCGATCTCTTTGGCGGCAACACCGCAGATGCCGACCGGCGTGCACAGGACGACTAGATCGGAACCGCGTGCGGCCTCGGCGGCGGTTGGGAAACCTTCGTCGACGATGCCGAGTTGCAAGGCCTTTTCCACGGTTGCGGCAGTGCGCGCGGAGCCGACGATGCGATCGGCCAATCCGGCGCGGCGGGCGGCGTGAGCGATCGAGGAGCCGATCAGGCCGATGCCGACAAGCGCGATCTGTTCGAAGCGGGCTGTGCTCATCGAGCGCTCGCCTTGCCGCAGGCGCTCGACGCAGCGAGTGGCGTGGTCAAGATTTCCTTGAGCGCGGCGATGACCTCGCGGTTTTCCTCCTCGGTGCCGACCGTCAGGCGCAGGGCGTTCGGAAGGTTGTAGGAGGCAACGCGGCGCAGATAGATGCCGCGCAGTTTCAGCGCCTCGTCGGCCGCGGCGGCGCCGATGGCAATACCGTCGAAGTGCATCAGCAGGAAATTGGCGACGCTGGGCGTCACCTTCAGGCCGAGCGCTTCGAGTTCGCGCGTGAGCCAATTCAGCCAGCGGTCATTGTGGGAGACGGCCTTGGCGGTGTGATCGCTATCGCGGATGGCTGCAACGCCGGCGGCAATCGCCTGAGTCGACAGGTTGAAGGGCCCGCGGATGCGGTTCAAGACGTCGGCGATCGCGGGCGGGCAGTAGGCCCAGCCGATGCGCAATCCGGCCAGGCCGTAGATCTTCGAGAACGTGCGCGTCATCACCGTATTGTCGGTTTCCGCAACGAGCGCCTGCCCAGCTTCATAGCCGGGCGCGTGGACGTACTCGGCATAGGCGCCGTCGAGCACGAGCAGAATATCGTCGCGCAGTCCGGCTCGGAGCCGGCGGACTTCAGTGTCGGCAATGAAAGTCCCGGTCGGATTGTTCGGGTTGGCGAGGAAGACGACGCGGGTCTTCGCCGTCACCTTCGCAAGGATGGCGTCCACATCGGTGACAAGATCGCGTTCGGGAGCCGCAACCGGGGTGCCGCCGTTGGTCAGGATGGCGATGGGGTAGACGAGGAAACCGTGCTCGGTGAGGATGCCTTCGTCGCCTGGGCCGATATAGGCCTGGGCCAGCAGGCTGAGCAATTCGTCGGACCCGGCGCCGCAAACGATGCGGCCGGCTTCAAGGCCGTGGACCTCGGCTATGGCGTGACGAAGTGCCGTCGCCTGCCCGTCAGGATAACGCTCCAGAGATCCGGCAACCGAGCGATAGGCTTCGATCGCCGCCGGGCTCGGCCCCAGCGGGGTTTCGTTCGAGGACAGCTTGATCTGTCTGCCCGACGCGCCTTTGCCGCTCTCGCCTGGAACGTAGGGCGCGATGTCGAGGATACCGGGATTGGGTCGCGGTGTGGCCATGAGGTGCCTGGGATAAGGTTTGCGTGCGTTTTCAGGAGAAATACGGCGCGCCGCCAGCGGGTGCAAAGAAAAGTTACGTTTTTCGCGAATCCGTCACACGTTTAGGTTTAGGCTGCTTTCGATTCTAAGGCCTCCGCAGGGGCGGGGAGGCGTCAGGCCTGTCAACACCTCGGGCGGCGTGTGCCGATCAGCGCCG
The DNA here is from genome assembly GCA_018819265.1 of Alphaproteobacteria bacterium. Taxonomy (GTDB): domain Bacteria; phylum Pseudomonadota; class Alphaproteobacteria; order Rhizobiales; family Hyphomicrobiaceae; genus Filomicrobium. The sequence goes on along the minus strand of JAHJQI010000161.1, from coordinate 36,733 downwards.
GGTCGCGACCGCGACGTTGGTTGCGGCCAGCGGCGGACCGGTCGCGGCTCGACTTGACGCAGGTGCGCCATGCCCGTATTTACAGCCCTCTCGTGGTGATTTGGCCGGCCGGCTTGCAGCCACGTAAAACAACTCGCTAAAAAGGCCGCGCCTCCTGAAAAGGATCGAGCCGGCCGGTTTTAAGGTTGCGCTCGACGATGACGGCAAAGACGACTGCCCCTCCAATCGACACTGCTCGTGACGACATCGATGGCGATGGCGTTACGCCGGTCATGGATACGGTTGTGTTCACCGATGCGCTCGATCTCGACAACGGCAAGACGTTGCAGCCTTTCACCATCGCCTACAATACTTACGGCACGCTCAACGCCGACAGATCGAATGCCATCCTCATCTGCCACGCCCTGACCGGCGACCAGCACGTCGCCAACCGCAACCCGATGACCGGCAAGCCGGGCTGGTGGTCGCTGCTTGTCGGTCCCGGCAAGCCGGTCGACACGAACCGCTTCTTCGTCATCTGTGCGAACATCCTGGGGGGGTGCCAGGGTTCCACGGGTCCGGCTTCGATCAACCCGGAAACGGGTGAAGCCTATGGGCTGACCTTCCCGGTCATCACGATTGGCGACATGGTCGATGCACAGGCCCGCCTTGTCGATCACCTCGGTATCGACCAGTTGTTCGCTGTGATCGGCGGATCGATGGGAGGCATGCAGGTGCTTGAATGGGCCGCACGGCACAAGGAGCGCGTGTTCGCTGCCGTGCCGATCGCGGCGGCGGCCTGGCATTCCTCGCAGAATATCGCCTTCCACGAAGTCGGCCGCCAGGCGGTGATGGCCGATCCGAACTGGATGCGCGGCGACTACCTGAAACACGGCGTCGTGCCTCGCAACGGCCTCGCGGTGGCGCGCATGGCGGCACACATCACGTATCTTTCGGAAGATGCGCTGCACGAGAAGTTCGGCCGCAACCTGCAGAACCGCACCGACCGGACGTTTTCGTTCGACGCCGACTTCCAGGTCGAAAGCTACCTGCGCCACCAGGGCTCGACATTCGTCGACCGGTTCGATGCCAACAGCTACCTCTATATCACGCGGGCGATGGACTATTTCGACATGGCCGCCGAACACGGCGACGTGCTGGCGGAAGCCTTCCGGGGTACGCAGTCGCGCTTCTGCGTCGTCTCGTTCACCTCCGACTGGCTCTATCCGACGCGGGAAAGCCGCGAGATCGTGCAGGCGCTAAACGCTGTTGCCGCCAACGTCTCGTTCGTCGAGATCGAGAGCAACGCGGGCCATGACGCCTTTCTATTGAACGAACCGAAGTTCTTCGCAACGATGACCGGCTTCATCAATTCGTGCGCGCAAAAGCGCGGCCTTCCGGCAGCCTGAGGAGACGCGCGCCATGCTCGACAAATCCAAGACGGCCGCCGATGCCGGCCTGCACCAGAGCCATCGCGTCGACCACCTCTTGATTGCGGAAATGGTCGCGCCGGGGAGCCGCGTCCTCGATGTCGGCTGCGGGGATGGCGCGTTGCTGCAACTGCTGGCCGATACCAAGGCGGTCGACGGGCGCGGCATGGAGTTGTCGCGCGAGCGGGTGAACGCGTGCGTGGCGCGCGGTCTTTCCGTCATCCAGGGCAATGCCGATAACGACCTCGACGATTACCCCGACCAGGCGTTCGACTATGCCGTGCTGTCGCTGACGATCCAGGCAACGCTGAAACCGCGGGACGTGCTGGTCAACCTGTTGCGCATCGGGCGGCGGGCGATCGTTTCGTTTCCGAATTTCGGCCACTGGAAAATCCGCACGGACCTGCTTTTCAACGGGCGTATGCCGCGCACGCCGAACCTTCCCGAGCCGTGGTATGCGAGCCCGGATTCGCATCTGTGCACGATCCGCGATTTCGTCGAACTCTGCGATGTCCTCGACACCGTCGTCGAAGAGGCGGTCGCCTTCAATAGCGCCGGGCGGCGCCTGCCGATCAAAAAGTCGGTGACGCTGCATAACATGTTCGGCGAGAAGGCGGTGTTCCGCCTGCGCCGCCGGCATCATATTTGATCTCACACGCTGGTCGCGCTTCCAGGGGGTGGCGCTCGCGCCGGGCCGCCTTGCGGCCTTATCGCCTGCGGCGATCACCGCGGAGTTCGCATAAACTCCGTCATCCAGCAGCCACTGCCGCGCGCGACGTTTGAATTAGGGCCAGCTGCCGCGCGCGACCGAACTCGAAGCCTGAATACTGAAATGGGCCGCGCAGCTATCTGCGAGCGCGGCCCATATTATCGGCAAACGCAACTCGATGCGTCAGGCCACCGAGGATGTCAGCCACTTCTCGAGGGAAGCGCGCTGCGTCATGGCGCCGACGTGTTGGGCGACGACCTTGCCGCCGCTGAAGACCATCAGTGTCGGCATGGCGCGCACGTTGTAGGTTTGGGCGATGCCAGGGCTCTGGTCGACGTCGACCTTGACGACCTTGACGCTGTCTTTGAGAGCATCGGCGACCTGTTCGAGAGCCGGTGCCATGGCCTTGCAGGGCCCGCACCACTCCGCGAAGAAGTCAACCAGCACGGGCTTGTCTGACTTCAAAACGACGGATTCGAAATCACCATCCGTTACTGTGGTCGCCATGATCCGTTCTCCTCTGTTTTTTCTGGCCCGGATGTCTTGTCCAGGCTCAATCCGCCCGATTCCGGGTCGGACAAGTTGCCCGTAAGTAAGGTCGGCATGGGGACGCGTCAAGGTAAGGCTGCCGACAGTACCCACAATTGCTGCTCGGCCTCATCGAGCTTTGCTGCCGGAACCTCGATGAGACGCGGCACCCGCGTCCACAGCAAGGCGGCGCGGACCACCCGATCAGGTTCAATCGCCTTCAGTGCCAGCCGGTAGGCGGCAAGCTGGAGAAGGTAGGCCGCGGCTATGGTGTCGGGGCCAGAAGGCACATCGCGGTTCGTTTTGTAATCGACGATGAAATACGCCCCGTCGACTTCGGCGAGGCGGTCGATCGATCCGGCGAGGCTCAGGGGCGGACCCTTGCCGTCGGGCCGCTCCAGCTTCGCGGCGATGGCGACTTCGGCGCGGCTGCGCGGGCCGAACAGTGCGGCGAAGTCGGGATGCTGGAGGACCGCGCCGACCTCGCTGGAGATGGCGCTGCGGACGCGGGCGGAAAGCGCATTGCCGCGCGCGGCGAGAAACGCACCCGCCGCGCGTTCGCGATGCTCGGAAGGGATGCCGGGCAGATGTTCGAACAGCGCGTGCGTCAGCGTTCCGCGCAGAAAGCGATCCCGGTCGCCGGCGGCTTCACCCGGCGAGGTTGCGGAGGGTTCGTCGGGGACGCCGCGGGAAGCCGGTCGGGTGGGGCCGGCGACCGGTTCGCCTTCGGGGTCGGATTCGTAGGGTATGAGCTGCGAAGGGGCGAGCGGCAACAGGACAGACGGCGAACGCGGGGCTTTGCGGCGCGCCCAGTCCGGCGGCGGCAATGGCGCGCCGGCAACCGAGCCATGGGCGCGGGCCTCGGCGGGCGGAGCCGCCTGCGGGCATTCGAGGCGCAGAATCTCGCGACCGTCAGGCCCGGCGACGGCCTGCATCGACGGTTCCAGCCCGCCGCGCACCTTGTCGTACCAGCAATTGGCGGGGCGGGCCTTCCTGCCTTCAAAACCGGCGACGTAGAGGCGGTCTTCGGCCCGCGTCATGGCGACGTAGAGCAGTCTGTTCAGTTCCTCCTCATCCTTCAGCTTCCTGGCATCGCGGGCATCCTTGATGGCCGTTATGGCGCTCGCCCCGTTGATGGTCCAGGTGCGCGGCGGGGCGGCATCACCGCCATGCGGAGCGTCGACGAGTTTTGTCAGCGGATCGCCGGCGCCGCCGGCAGAGGCTGTCGTGCAGGTGTCCGGCAGGAACACGATCGGCGCTTCGAGGCCCTTCGAAGCGTGCACGGTCATGACGCGGACCTCGTTGGCGCCCTGCTCCATGTCGCGCTTTATCTCGCGGTCGGCCTCGCGCAGCCAGGACAGGAACCCGGTCAGCGAGGGCGCCTCGCGTTCGTCATAGGCGATGGCCAGGTTTAAGAACTCGTCGATCGGGTCGGCGGCTTCATGCCCCAACCGGGACAACAGGCGATGCCTCAGGCCGTCCTCGTCGAGCGCCTTGGCATAGAATTCGAAAGGCGGCAGGAAGTCGGCGCGCTGACGCAGATCGACGAGCCGCCTGGCAGCCTCGGCGTAGGCCGGGCTGTCGTTGCGTTTCGCCATCAACGCTTTCCACAAGGCACCCTTGCGCTTGTAGGCGAGTTCGAAGAGGGCCTCCTCATCGAGGCCGATGATGGGGCTCTTCAAAAGCGCCGCAAGCGTCAGGTCATCCTCGGGCAATGTCGTGAAATCGCCGAGCGCGATTAGGTCCTGGACGGCGAGCTGCTGGGTAAGGACGAGGCGGTCGGCGCCGGCGACCGGGATGCCGCGCGCCTTCAGGGCGGCGACCATCGGAGCAGCGAACGGGCGCCGCTTGCGGCACAGGATGAGGACGTCGCCGGGGCGGATCGGGCGGCCCTTGGCGGGCAGCATCTCGCCGGATTCGATCCAGTTGTGGATCGTGCCGGCAATGCGTGCGGCAAGGCGCTCGACCGGGGTTGCGGCCGGTCGTTCGCCGAGCGGCTCGAAGGCTTCGGTCGCCTCCTGGTCGTCAGGGCGTTCGGTTTGCCAGATCTCGACAAGACCGGCTTCTCCCAAACGCTTGACGGCGTGATGGATGGCGCGGCCGGAACCGCTCAAGCCCGGCGTGCGGTTCGCATCGGCGAAGACACGATCGACCGATTCGAGGACCGGGGCGACGGTACGGAACGACAAATCGAGCGGCACCTCGCGCAAAGTCTGCCCGCTGCCTTTGGCAAGCTCCGCGAAGGCCTTGCCCATCTGGGCGAACATCTCAGGCGCGGCGCCCTGGAACGAATAGATCGACTGCTTCTCGTCGCCGACCGCAAACATGGTGCGGCGGGTTTCGTGCGCACATTCGCCGGAAAAGAACTCGGAGGCGAGCGATTGGACGATTCGCCACTGCTCGGGGCTGGTGTCCTGGGATTCGTCGACGAGGATGTGATCAATGCCGCCGTCGAGTTTGTAGAGAACCCAGTCGGTGGCGCCGGTTTCGTCCGAGTTCAGCAGCTCGACCGCCTTCTCGATCAGGTCGTCGAAGTCGAGCGCGGCGCGGCGCTCCTTGGCGTCGGTGAAGTGCTTGAAGACACGTCCTGCAAGCGTGACGAGCGCCAGAGTTGCCTCGACGCATTTCAAGGCAATTTCTTCGCGCAGCAGCTCGGCGAGCCTGATGGCGCCATCGCCGAGCTTATCGCAGAGACCTCGCTCGGCTTCCTGGATCGCCTTGGTGCCGAGGTTCTTTCGCGGAAAACCTTCGTTTGTCAGCAAAGCGGATTTGAGAGAATTGATCTTCTTTCGCCGGGCTCCGGAAGCTTTGGCTTGTGCGAGAAGGTCGGCAAGCCGCAGATCAGTCTTTGCCGTGCTGCCACCGAGGACACGAATGGCGGAGTCCAGCGTGCCCTCGGTCAACACTCCGGCCATTTCCGCGTTCAAATCGTCTAGCGTCACACCATCGCTGACGCCGAGAACCTTGCGCAGCATCGCCGCATGGGCGGCCAGCTTGTCGTTGCCAGGCGATGTCTCGCGGGCGGCCTGTGCGATCCCGCCGAGCCAGCGGCGGTCCGCGATGGCCTCACTCAGCACATCCTCAAAACGCTGTTCGGCGGCATAGGCGACGGCCCGCTTCATTGCATTGCCAAGCGGGCTCCCGGGATCGGCGAGCGCTTCGGAAATCGTCCGGTCGATGGCTTCGCGCTTCAGCGTGCGCCCGAGATCGTCGTCGAGCGTCGCGAAACCCGGCGCGACGCCCGCCTCCATCGGGAAGCGCTGCAGCAGACGCTCGCAGAAGGCATGGATGGTCTGCACCTTGAGCCCGCCCGGCGTCTCGATGGCGCGCGTGAAGAGCGTGCGCGCGGTGAAACGCTCCTGCGGGCCGGGGGCGCGGCCGAGAAGTTTCGTCAGCTCTTCGTCGAGCACCGAGTCGGGCTCGGTGACCCAGCCGGCGAGGCGATTGAAGACACGCGTCGACATCTCTGCGGCTGCCGCCTTGGTGTAGGTGAGGCAGAGGATGCGTTCGGGCGGCGTGCCGGCGAGAAGCAGGCGCAGGGTGCGCGATGTCAGGACGTGCGTCTTGCCGGTGCCGGCGTTGGCGCTGACCCAAGCGGAAGAATGCGGATCGGAGGCTTCGCGCTGGCGACGGGTGGTATCGTCGAGGGCGGCGTGGATCCTCACAGCCGAGTCGTCTGTCATCGGCCTTCGCTCCCTTCGCCGGTTGCGGTTGCATCGGCGGCCTGCGCCCATTCGGCAACGCGGGCGAGGTGGGCATAGTCATCATAATCGTAGCTGTAGCCGTCGCGGCGGACGGCGGCGTATGGGGTATCGAGCCGATCGTAGCGGGCGACGAGTTGTTTGAGAGCGGCGAGTGCGGCCTCGGCGAGTGCGGCTTCGCCCGCGTCGGCCTTGACGACGCGCTCGGTTCCTGGCGGCTCGCCGCCGGAGGCCTTGATGTAGCGCAGACCGGCGACTTTCGCTTCCGATACCGTCGCGAAGCCGCCGGCGGCGAGAATCGCTGCTTCGAGCGGCAACTGGGGGTGCCGGAGTTTGTTGACCGGATTGTCCGTTGGGGGATTGCCGGTCTTGTAGTCGGTGATGATCACGCCAGCATTCGAAACGTCGAGACGGTCGGCACGGGCGGTCAACGTGAAGTCTCCGCCGGGAGCGGCGAACGTCAACTCGCCTGCGACCTCTGTCAGGATCTGCTCGATACCGTCACGACGGCCGGGCTCGGTTTCGGCGAACCACTCGGCGAAACGTGCAAAGCGCGGCAGCCAGAACGCGGCAATACGCGGGTGGCTGGAATAGGCGCGCAGGATGTGTGCCGCTTTCGCGGTCAGAACCTTATCGGCGTCGGGCGGCATTGACTTTGTGTGTTCGGTCGTGAATGCGGACATTGCCTTGTGCAGAATCGTCCCCCTGAGGGCCGCGTCGGGTTCGGCGCCAAGCTGCGGCAGCACTTTCAGCTTCAGGATCTCGCCGGCGTAAATCGCATAAGGGTTGGCGATCCAGCGCTCGACCCCGGAGACGGACATGCGGCGCGGACGGGCGGCAAGCGGCGGGCGCGGCTCGGGCCGGGCTGCGGGCGGTCTCGACTCGGCGAAATCGCGAAAGCGGGCCCATTGCAGCCACGGTTCGCCAGGCCTCAGCGCATCCTTCAGATCAAGGCCGGCGAACAGCGCATTCATGCGCATGAGCCAGCGGGACGGAACGCTCGGCACGCCGTCGACCTTCCTGGCCCGCGTCAGGAAGACTTCGCCGGCGCCCATGAGGGCAATGAAATCGCGCGCCTCGCGACCGGTCTCCTCTTCCGGCGACGGCAAGCCCATCTCGATCCGCATCGGGCGATTGAGCCAGGGGCCGGGGTCGGTCGCATCGGGCCATGTGGTCTCGTTGAGCGACCCGAGAATGACGACATCGGCTGTGAGGAGTTGCGATTCCATCGGCCCCCAGATCGACAGTCGGGGGTGTTTGGGCACGCGCGGGATGACGGGCGGCAGGGTGGAAATGAGGCCGCGGTAGAGATCGGGGTAGTCGTTTGCCGCGATGTCGGGTGAGGCGCCGGCGCAAGCGAGGAGGTTGGTGAAAAAACCGGACGCGGCTTCTCCTGCCTCCTTGGAATAGAGTTCGGGTTCGGCGCCGGCCTCGATCTCTTCATCGGTGAGGCGGCTTGCCAGTTCGGCAACCCTGACGTGGCGAGCCGCGAAATCGCTGAGCGGGCGTTCGGCGTTGTCGCAGAAGGCCTCGGTCAGCGGCGCGCAGGCTTCCCGCAGGCGGTCGAGCAGAGCATGAGCGCGCTCCCAATCCTCGCCCCAAAGCCGTTCTGCGGCCATATCGCGGCGCTCGCGGGCGTCGATCTCGTCGCGGGCCCTATCGAGGGCGCTTTCGATGCCTTCGATGCCGGCGCCGATATACGCGGTGCGGAAGGCGGCAAGTTCAAGGGCGCGGGCGGCGAAGCGAACTTCGCGGGCGGACATGCCGAAGCGGGCGAGAGGGTGCTTCAACAGCGCCATCGTCGCGACCGGCGAGAAGTCCCTGGCGACGGCGTCGATGACGAGTTCGAGGAAGGCTCCCGGCACGGTTTTGGCGAATGGACGGCCGGCGCTGTCGTCGACGCGGATGCCCCAGGCTTCAAGGCGGATCGCGACGCGGCGCGCGAGGAGACGGTCGGGGGTGACGAGGGCCGCCGACTTGTCGGCGTGTTCGGCGGCCTCGCGCATGATCAGCGCGATCGCCTCGGCTTCCTCTTGCGGACTGGCCGCCTCGATCAGGCTGACGTTTTCGAAACCCTTCGCGACGGCGTCGCGATCCGCGGCCACCACCCAGTCGCGCCACTTGGCCGTCGTCTCGGTCGGGCGCATCGCCTCGCCGATGAAGCCAGCTCGTATTTTCAAAGATTCGCGAGCTTCGGCCGCGGGCAGGATCACGACATCGGCACGCGGAACGTCGAGCGCTTCCAGCAGTTTCTGCAAACCGAACTCGGGGTGTTCGGGGTGGCCGGGGGCGATTCTCTCCCAGCTTTCCTCGTCAAGACCGAGGTCGAGACCGGCGAGCACGATGGCGCCTTGATCGAGGCCTGCGACCGCGCGTATCAGTTCGACGGTGGCGGGAATGGAGCCCGTCACGCCCGCAACAATCACCGGGCCTTCCGGCGGCGCGGCGCGAAGGCGTTCGGCCTCGGCGGCGAGCAACTTATTCTGGCGGTCCCAGGGAGACAGGCAGCCGCGCTCGGCCAGAACGTGTGGCCAGAACTCGGTGATGATCCTGAGAAAGTCGAGGCTCTTTTGCCAATGCGCGGAAAAGTTGTCGGGCACAAGGGAAGCGATGCCATCGAGGCTCCTGCCCTCGCGCTCGACGAGGTCCATCAGGTCGGCAAGCTCGCGGGCCATGGCGGCGGCCTGAGCGGGCGTACGTGCACCGGCTTCGGCTGTTGTATCGCCGCGCGCACCGCCTGCGGTCTGACGCAGGGCCGCCGACCATTGCAGCACCAGGCGGGTCAACAGCAACAAGCGTTCCGTCTTGTCGATGGCGGGCGGCAATTCCAATGCCTGCAGGGTGCCGGCCCCGATACCGGAAGCCGAGGCGGCTGCGCCGATCAACAGGCTGTCTTCGTCCGGGCCGGCAATGGCGCGAATGCGCGGCAACAGCATGGCGCTGCGGCCGGTGACCGAAAGGCAGGCTTCGGCAGCAGCGCGTTCGGCGCGCCTTGTCGGCAGGATCACGGTGTAGCCCGAAAGATCGAGCGCGTCCGGTTTCGGTCCGCCTGGGCGCGGCAGGTCGCCGTTGAGAATCGCGCGCACGAGTGCGGGCAGAAACGGCGTGCCGGTCGGCACCGTGTAGATTTTTGCGCGCAGGTCGGATGGCATTCCGGTCAGCCCCCCTGCGCATCGAGTTCGGCAAAAAAGCGTTCGGCCTCGAAGAGTGCCGGCGGCGTGCCGACGTGCATCCACCAGCCGTCGAGGACGATGCCGTGTAACCGGCCGCATGCTATGGCGCGGTCCCAAAGGACGTTGAGGGAAAAAGCGCCGCTGGGAGCGTCCTCGAAAAGCCGCGGGTGGGCGATCGAGACGCCGGCAAAGACCAGCGGGGTCTGTTCTCCGGCGGCGCGGCGGGTGAGTTTGCCGTCGGCTGCCATGTGGAAATCGCCGTCGCCTGCGTAACCGAGGCTTCGGTCCTTCTGAGCCAGGAGGAGGAGGCAGTCCATGGCCGCCTCGTTCCAGGCTTCGGCGAGACGCGAAATGTTGCGCGTTTCCTTCTCGACCCAGGTCGTATCGGAATTGCAGATAAGGAACGGGCGCGCGCCCAACAGCGGCAAGGCCTTGGCAACGCCGCCTCCGGTCTCGAGCAGCAGCCCGCGCTCGTTCGAGACGATGACGAAGGGGCCGCGCCGCGCTCGCGTGCGAGCGGACAGATGCGCTTCGAGAACGTCCGCCTTGTAGTGCACGTTGACGACGGCGCGTTTGATGCCGGCCTCTTCCAGCCGGTCGAGGGCGTGGTCGATCAGCGGGCGGCCGGCGAGCGGTACCATCGGCTTCGGCATCGTGTCGGTGAGGGGACGCATGCGTTTGCCGAGGCCGGCGGCCAGCACCATCGCGGTCTCGATTTCAACGCTCATGCTGTCATGCCTGTTTTCTTCCGGCCTGTTCTTTTCCGGCCTGCTTTTTCCGGCCTGTTGTTGCCGGCCCGTTATTGCCGGCCTGAGGACCATCTTCGATTCGCAGCGCCGCATTAGGGCGGTCAGGAGCCTGCCTGGTGGAAATCCGCCCGCCGGGGATCATCAGCGAGCGTGATGCGGGAAGTGCTCTTCATACCACTGGGCGAGGTCCCGCAGGGCCGGATGAGTGAGGTTGCGTTCGAGATATCCCCAGATGCGCGGCATGTGCGCGAGATAGCGCGGCTTGTCATCACGCATCGCCAGACGCGTGAAAATGCCAAGGATCTTGGTGGCGCGCTGTGCGCCAAGCAGCGCGTAGGTGCGGCGGAAGCGGGCTTCGTCGAACGAGCAATCGGCGGCGGCGGCTTTCACGCAATAGCCCGCCAGGAGTTCGGCTTCGAGAGCGGCCGGGACGTCGAGGCGCGCGTCCTGGAGCAGGGAAACGAGATCGTAGGCGGGCGGTCCCTGCAGGGCGTCCTGGAAATCGATGATGCCGACCCGCTGCGGGCCTTCGCGGTCTTCGAGCAGGATCAGGTTCGGCGAATGATAATCACGCAGCATCCAGCCCGCCGGCTGATCGAGGATTTCATCGAAGATCGGACACCAGATCGCCTGATATGCGGCGCGTTGGGCGGCATCGGGCGCAGACCCATGCGCGGCCGGCCACAACCAGTCGGAGACCAACGCCGTTTCGATTTCGAGGATCGTGCGGTCGAGTTTCGGCAGTTCGTGGGGCTCACCATCATGGAATTGCAGCGGCTGATCGGCTTGCAGACCGCGAAGGATCAACAAGGCTTCGACTGCGTCGTTCCATAACGCCTTCTGATCGCGACCGGCGGCAAGGGCTGTCTTGTAATCGAGGTCGCCCAGGTCTTCGATCATCATGAAGCCGTGGCCGATGTCGACGCAATCAATCTTCGGCACGCTGAGGCCAGCGCGATGCAGCGCGGTGCCGATCGCCAGGAATGGCACGACATCCTCGGCGAGCTTGGCGATCTGGCTGTAGGACTTGCCGTCGCGCAGAACCGGACCGTCGGGCTGACGGGGCGAATCCATCAGCAGTCTGGTTTCGGTCCGTTCGGGTTTGCCAGGCTCCCAGGCCACGCGCGCGTAGGTTCGCTGGGACGCATCTCCCGGCAACGCCGTGACGGTGATTGTGTCACCGGAAAATCCGGCTTCGCGGATGATCTTGTGCATGGCTTCCAAGCGCTGGGCCTTCCCGGCCGCGCGTCCGCGGCCGGTGACGACGATATCCCGGACTTCGGCTGCGACATCTTCCTTATCGAGCGGCGGCACGTTGTCGCCGGTATCGCTCAGCGCAATGTCGAGCAGGTCCACGGGCAGTCGGCCATCGGCGCGTTCGGGCCATTCGATAAGTGCGGTGCCGGTGCGCAGGACATGATCGAGGCCAAGTTCGTCGAGCTCTTCTGGAGCCGACAGGCGATAGAGATCGAAATGGGCAACATCGAGCCGCTCGGTCCTGTAGGTCTGCAGAAGCGTGAACGTCGGGCTTGGGACCTCGTGCTCGGGATCGCGGGCGAGCGCCCGGATCAGAGCGCGGGCGAACGTCGTTTTTCCGGCGCCAAGATCGCCGGTCAGCGTGACGATATCGCCGGCGCGCAACAGGAACGCCAGTTCTTCGGCAAGGCGGCGCAAGTGGGATTCGTTGACCCGCTCGAGTTTGAAGACATGCCGTGGTGCGTGGTCCATGTCGCGTCGGTCTCGCAATTACAGCGGCGCAGCCAGGCGACTCCCGGCTGCGGCACCGTCATCGGCTAACATTTTGTGCGGAGCGGGGCGAGGGGCGGCGTGTTGCTGGAAGAAAGAGCCGCAGGCCGCGGGACTTCTCAGGCCGTCAGCCGCGGGTGAGCGCCGCAGGGTCAACGCTTCAGGCGCCGATATCGCGCAACGGCGGCGGCAGTGCGGCGACGGCTTCGCCTTCGATATCCGCGATCGTTGGCGAATTGGCGCCGACCGGCGCCTTCTCGGGCAGGAAAACGGTGACGCGGGTGCCAGCGCCAGGGGCCGAGACCAGGCGCATGGTGCCACCGTGCAATTCGACGAGGCTCTTGACGATGGACAGCCCGAGACCTGCGCCGCGGTGCTTGAGGCCGCGGCTGTCGCTCTCGAAGCGCTCGAATATCCGCATCTGGGACTCGAGCGGTATGCCGACGCCCTTGTCCTCGATGCGGAATACCATGCGACCCGCTTCGCGCCAGCAGGACACGAAGACCGTGCCGCCTTCGTTGGAAAAGCCGACGGCATTCGACAACAGGTTGTAGAGCAGCTGACGCAGACGGGCCTTGTCGGCGGAGAAAACCGTGACGTCGTCGGCTATGGCCACATCGAGTGTCAGATCGGCGCGGGCTGCGCGATCCTCGACGGCGCGGATCGCCGAACTGATGACTTCGCGGACATCGACGTCCTCGCGATTGAGTTCGAGAGCACCCGCATCAATGATCGCCAGGTCGAGGATGCCGTCGATGATCCACAGCAGGTCATTCGACGAGGACGTAATGTCTCGCAGATATTCGCGCTGCTTGTCATTCAAATCGCCCATATGCTCGCTGCTCAGCAGGTCCGTGAACCCGATTATGGACGTTAGCGGCGTTCTCAATTCGTAGGAGACGTGGCTGATAAACTGGTTCTTCAGACGGTCGGCGGCTACCAATGCATCGTTGCGCTCGACGAGGGCGCGTTCGTAACGCTTCGAAGCGGTGACGTCGGCAAAGGTCAGGAGAGTGGCGCCGTCGGGCAGCGGCATCACGGAGAAGTCGACGACGCTGGAATCGCGGCGCAGCATCTGCCCTTCGATCGGCACGCGCTTGTCGGACAGCGCGGTCGCCGCCTGCTTGAGGCGCGCCCAATCATCGGCCTCGTCGAACAGCGGGCGGGCCATTTCGACGATGTCGTCGATATGGGGCCCGGTCGCGAGCCGTTCGTTGTCGATGCGCCAGATGGCGGCGAACGCGGAGTTGAAAAGTTTCAGGCGGCCGTCGGTTGCGAATACTGCGACGCCTTCCTTGAGGCTGTCGATCGTTTCGCTCTGGACGCGCAGCATGGCGTTGAATTCGCTTTCCAGCGCCAGCCGCTCGGTTTCGTCGATATAGAGGTGCGTGACGCCGCCGTCGGGTCGCTGCTCGGCAATGAGCTGGACGATGCGCCCGTCGGGCAGGTGCCACCAGCGGTCGGCCTCGTCGATCGGTTCGTTGGAGTCGAGGATGGTGGTACGCCACTGGCGATAGTTGACGACTTCGGGCAGCCGGCCAAGTTCGCGCAACCGGTCGAACAACTCGGTGTGCTTCGGCTGGCCGCGGAGCCACTGCTGGTCGAGATCCCAAAGCCGGACGAAAGCCTCGTTGGCGAAGACCAGACGCTGCTCGGCGTTAAAGACCGCGATCGCGGTCGAGACGTGGTCGAGCGTGCGGTCGAAGGCGGCCGACTGGCGGTCGAGCTCGTGCTGGGCGACCTCGAGGTCGGTGACGTCGATGGCGGCGGCGACAACGGTATTCTGCAGGCGCACCGCGAGGAGGTTGTGGACGCGGCGCTCGCTACCGGACAGGAGGCCGATGCGGCGGCGGAAGCGTGGTGTCGTCTGCAGTGCTCTTGCGAGTTCTTCGCGCTGGCGCTGCTCGAGAAGTTCAATCTGGCGCTCGATGACCTGGTCGAGACTTTCGGCCTCGACGGCGGCGATGTAGGCCTGATTGACCCAGCTCAGGCGGTTGGTGTTGTCGCGGAACCAGACGGGCATCGGCAGGGCGTTGAGGATCGCGCGGCTCGACTTGATGTCGCGCGCCAGGCCCTCGTGGCCATCGATGATGCGCGAAATGTCCCGCTTATAGCCGGCGACGTCGCGCATGCGCAGGACGGCACGGCCACCGGATGCGCGGCCGTCGGTCTCAAGGTGTGCGCCGGCCGCCGTCTTGAGGATCATGTTAAAGGGCCGGCCGACGCGCAGAAGACCGTCGAGGGCGTCCTTGAAGCGGGCGGCGCTGCCGGCATCCAGCCAGTTCGAGAATGAAACGATCTCGGCATCCTCGCGCGGCAGGCCGGCAACGTCGCGCAGGGAATTGTTGACGATGTGGGGTTGCAGACCGGTATCCCACAGAATCAGAATCTGCGGCTCGCCGCCGATCACCGCCTCGGCGATCGCAAGCTGCCGTTTCAGCGCGGCGGCTTCGTCCTGGGCGGCGCGCACCTGGCGGCGCATTTCGCTCGCAGCCTTGAAGACAAGCGTGGCGGCGACGAGAACGCCGACGGCGGTGAGGACGATGACGGCGAGCTGGGAGACGCTCAGCCCGGCCAGCGTATTACCCTCGCCCTTGACGATGCCGGCGGTCAAAACCAGCGCGCAGGCGAGGCTCGCAACCAGCAGAAGCATGAGTTCGCGGCCGGTCGTGGCATACGAGGACCCGTATCTGGGCTGGCCGGTTTTCGATGGCATCGCGGTTCAGGCCTTCTGCGGTCGGGTCCGCGCGGAACGCGATGCTCTTTAGCCAAAAGGGCGCGGACGGAGAGAAGCGGCGTACGAATCGCTCGAATTATGGAGGGGGGCGAGCGGGCTGACCAGCCCGCTCGAAGCACAATCATGGCCGAATACAAGAAATCGGCGCCGGATTTAACCGGCGCCGATCGGCATTCTTCGAAAGGTTCCGCTTGACGGGGCGGCGAATCGCTTCACGGCGACGCCCCGTCGCAGGCATCCTGGCGCGCGTCAGTAGCGGTAATGGTCGGGCTTGAATGGTCCCGACTGCGGAACGCCGATATAGTCGGCCTGGTCTTGCGACATCTCGGTCAGCGTCACGCCAATCTTCATGAGGTGCAGACGCGCAACCTTCTCGTCGAGGTGCTTGGGCAGCGTGTAGACCTGGTTCTCGTAAACTCCGGCGTCGCGCTTGGTCCAAAGCTCGATCTGGGCCAGCGTCTGGTTGGTGAAGGAGGCCGACATCACGAACGAGGGGTGACCCATGGCGTTGCCGAGGTTGACGAGGCGGCCCTCGGACAGGAGCACGATCTTCTTGCCGTCGGGAAACTCGATCTGGTCGACCTGCGGCTTGATGTTGTCCCACTTCATGTTCTTGAGGCCCGCAACGTCGATCTCGTTGTCGAAGTGACCGATGTTGCAGACGATTGCACCGTCCTTCATCCCACGCATGTGGTCGATGGTGATGATGTCCTTGTTGCCGGTCGCCGTGCAGAAGATGTCGGCCTGGGGAACGGCCTGCTCCATGGTGACGACTTCATAGCCTTCCATGGCGGCCTGCAGCGCGCAGATCGGATCGATTTCGGAAACCATGACGCGGCAGCCGGCATTCTTGAGCGAAGCGGCAGATCCCTTGCCGACGTCGCCAAAGCCGGCGACCATCGCGACCTTGCCCGACATCATGATGTCGGTGCCGCGGCGGATGCCGTCGACCAGCGATTCGCGGCAGCCGTAAAGATTGTCGAACTTCGACTTGGTCACCGAGTCATTGACGTTGATTGCCGGGAACAGGAGCTTGCCCTGCCTGGCGAGCTGGTAGAGGCGGTTGACGCCGGTCGTGGTTTCCTCGGAGACGCCACGGATGTTCTTGGCGAGTTCTGCAAACCAGCCGGGCTTTTCGCCAACCGTGCGGCGGATGAGTGCGAACAGGATCTCTTCTTCTTCCGAGCCAGGCTTGTCGAGGAACGCGGTCTCACCCTTCTCAGCGCGCAGACCGAGGTGGACCAGCATGGTGGCATCGCCGCCGTCGTCGAGGATGAGGTTCGGCGTGCCGCCGTCGCTCCACTCGAGAATCTTGCGGGTGTATTCCCAGTAATCCTTCAGAGACTCGCCCTTGACTGCGAACACGGGCACGCCGGTTACGGCAATCGCAGCAGCGGCGTGGTCCTGGGTCGAATAGATGTTGCAGGAGGCCCAGCGGACGTCGGCGCCCAGCGCGGTCAGCGTTTCGATCAAAACCGCAGTCTGAATGGTCATGTGAAGGGAACCGGCGATGCGTGCGCCCTTCAGCGGCTGGGCGGCGCCGTATTCTTCGCGCGTTGCCATCAGGCCGGGCATCTCGCCTTCGGCAAGGCGAATCTCCTTGCGGCCAAAATCGGCAAGCTTGATGTCGGCAATCACATAGTCATTGGCAGCCATATGCTGTTCATCCTTTTTTGGGTTGCAACCCTGCTGACCGGCGTGCGGCGGTGTCCCAGGTGCAAACGTTCGGTTCGAATAGGTCCCGAAGCCGGCGCTTTACGGCGCCGTCCTCCGGGCATCAGCCGGCAATCGCGCGCCTCGCTGGCGCGGGAGCGCAGATGTCTCCCCGTCGTATAGCGGCCCAGGGACACAACCGCAATAACATATAAACAAGTCTTTATGTCGCTACTGTTGAACTGGGTCGTTGGCTACGCTGGCGACTTCTGGGCCGACCAGAGTTTCGGTACAAATTTACTAAAATTTGCGCGCATCTTTAAAGTATTATTTATCTGAACTCTGCTCAAATTTCTGGCCTTTTACATCTCTTAAATTTATTCCTGCGTAGTTTTTCTTAGTATAGGCCGCAATTTCGGGTTTGGTGACATGAGCAATTCTTCAAGAAGCGTGCCAGAACCTTCGACAGTCGGAAGGCAGGCCTTCGCCGATCGGCGCGAGGGCAGCGTCACGATCCTGTTCGGACTGATGGGTCTGATCATGCTGCTGGTCATTGGCGCTTCCGTCGACATGGCGCGGTGGCTGCACGCACGCACCGAAACCGTCAGCGCGGTCGACTCGGCCGTACTAGCAGGTGCACGCAACCTGCAGGTCAACGGGCTCGATGCGGCGGTCGCGGTCGCCCTGGCGCAGAGCTATTATGAAGCCAACGTCCTCGACCGGCCGGCGCTTTCGAAGGATACGATCACGTTCAAAGTGGAGGACGACGGCACCTCCATCACCGCGGAAGGCACAGCGCTTCTCGATACCACTTTCCTGAAGCTTGCCGGCATAAACACCCTGCCGCTGCTGAAACTGGCGGGTTCCGAATATTCCAAGGCGGTCCTGTCGGTGAACGGCAACGCCGAGTTCAGCCTCGAAGTCTCGCTGATGCTCGATATCACCGGTTCGATGTGCAACAGCGGCTCGTCGAGTTGCACGAGCGGCGAAAAAATCACCGCCATGAAGGACGCGGCCAAGGATCTCATCAACGTCGTCGTCTGGGATAGCCAGGGAAGCTATTCGTCCCGGGTGGCACTGGTGCCATTTTCAGCCGCCGTCAACTTCGGGACGCTCGATCCATCGATCGTGCATCCCGGCCCGGCCGGCAAAAAGTTGGACAACGCGCTCGGCAGCAGCGTGTGGTGGACCAGGGCTTCGGCCTGCGCCGCCGAACGCTTCGGACCCAACGCCTATTCCGATGCCGCTCCGACAGACACCGACCGGCTGACCGCCGTCTATACGAGCAATGGTCTTTGCCAGCCGGACAGCCAGAACGCGGTCGTGCCGCTGACGAGCGACAAGTCGCTGCTCAACAGCAAAATCGATGGCCTGCAAGCCGCGGGCGCGACGGGCGGGCATCTGGGAACAGCGTGGGCCTGGTACATGTTGTCGCCGGAGTGGGGCAATATCCTGCCGGTGGCCAGCAGTCCGCAGCCGTACTCGCTGTTGTCGCAGGTGTCGAGTTCCGGGCGCCCGCTGCTGCAGAAAATCGCCGTGCTGATGACCGATGGCGAGTATAACATGCAGTATTGCGATACGGGCGTGCGCGACAAGAACGCCAACGGAAACTACTTCAGCAAGGGGAATTGCGAGTCAGCGAATGGCTCGTCAGCCTCTCAGGCGCGCGCGATGTGCGCGAGCATGAAAGCCAAAGGCATCACGATCTACTCGGTCGGGTTCCAGCTTGCCGCAGGCGGCGGTTCTGAAGCGACGCTGACGCAGTGCGCCACGTCGCAGGACCATGTGTTCCTCGCCAACAATGCAGCCGAACTGAAGCAATCGTTCCGCAATATCGCAATGAAGATCTCGGATCTGCGCCTGTCGAAATAGCCGCTCAGCCTTCTTCGCAGAAGTCTTCGCCGAAACCGTTGTCGACGAGGGCGACCAGCGCTTCGATGGCTTCGGGACCCTCGGGCCCCTTGGCCAGAATGTGCAACGTGACGCCGGGGCCCGCAGCCAGCATCATCAAGCCGAGGATCGACGTGCCGATCACGGTCTGTCCATCGCGGCTGACGCTGATGTCTGCTGTGAAGCGCTCTGCGCACTTCACGAACTGGGCGGAGGCCCTCGCGTGCAGCCCCTTGCGATTGCGGATCGTGACTATGGCTTCGGGGTGCTGGCTATCGTTGAGTTCTGGCATGAAGCGGTGTGTCAGTCGGCCTGATTGTCGATGGCGGGAAGAAGTGGAGATCGCAGCGGCTCACTTTAGTAGCCCAGCTTGGCCGTCGCCGGAAAGCTCTTCGCTGGCAACCTTGATATACTTGCGGCCGGCTTCGGCCGCCGCAGCAACGGCGTCCTTCAGGCTCATCTCCTGGCGGATGCTGGCAAGCTTGACGAGAATTGGCAGGTTGATGCCTGCCAGGACTTCGACATTGGCCTCGTCGATCACGGAAATCGCAAGATTGGAGGGCGTGCCGCCGAACATGTCGGTCAGCAGAATCGCGCCCTTGCCCTTGTCGGTTTCTGCAATCGCGTCGAGAATCGCCTGACGGCGATCGATCATGTCGTCCTCCGCGAGGATGGCGACCGTTGCCAGCTGCCGCTGCGGCCCGACGATATGCTCGAGTGCCGACCTGAACGCGTCAGCGAGTCCGTCGTGAGCGACGATGACAAGTCCGATCATGACGGCGTGATCCTATTCCGGTGCGGTCCCAGCGGGACCGTTTCATTGCGGCGGCGTTCCTTACCCACTCGTTTTCCGACACTGACACTTGGTTTCCAAGCGTCAGCCCGGAACCCGAGGATCGTCCTTTGTTCGTACTCTCAATTCACAAACGCTCAACGACCTTAATTCGGAATCGAGCGGTTGATCCAGGCCACGTGCAAAACCGCGCCTATCGAAAACCGACGCCCTATGATTTGGCAAGTGCTCCGGCAGGCTTCAAGGCAATTTGCAGGCGCCCTGTCCCTTTTTTGCGAGCCTCGCACCTGTTTGCTAGTACCCGCTTTCAGAAGTTCGTTAAGTCATTCGCGGCAACCACATTGACGAACTTCTGAAAGCAGAGGGTACTAGTAGTATATTGATTCTAGTACCGCTTTTCGATCGGAAGTCCCTGAAAGCGGTTGACTGATACGACACAGGGACTTCTGATCGGCGGTACTAGAGCATTATCCGAGCACACGGAAACGCATCCGCGTTTTAGTGGTCGGATGAAAATGCTCTACAACCAAGATTCTAGAGCAACTTTATCCGACCTGTGAATCGCTGAAAGCGATTCCGTCAGGTCGGATGTTGCTCTAGTCGATTGTCGGCAAGCGGCCATGCCGGCTGACGAAATCAAGCGCCAGCAGGAGCTTGGCGGCGGCGGAGGATTCTGCAGCGCATAGGCGCAGCGCCGGGAAGGTGCGGCCGACCACATCGACCTGCGTCTCCTGCCCCGGCAATCGTTCGATGGACGAGGCCTCGGCAAGGTCGACGAAAAGAGCGACCCTGGCGCTGGCAACGGCCTCGATCTCGACAATGCCGAGCCCACGCACCTCCAGCAGATTGGCGATCTCGGCCGGGGGCCTTGCAAACACGGCGTCATCTTGAAGGAACAACTCGGTATAGTCGTCGGAGACGAGTTCTGCGCGGCATGAAACCAAAGCGTTGGGCGCCATCATCAGGCACCGCAGCGCGAGATCGGACTTGCCCGCGCCGGAAGCACCCCGGATGACGGCAGCGGCGCCGGCCAGTGCGATGGTGGTTGCGTGAATGCGCACGGGGAGTTCAACGCTCACGAGTCACGGCCTCCGGAAGTTGGATCCTGGCGCAAGCGCCGATGCCGGGTGAGCGGGCCTTGCAAGCCCAATCAGACAGCGGCTCAGGCGGGTCGTTTTTCCTCACGATGTCGAGTCGAGCGGTTTGGTCGAGCCTGACGAGGTAGCGGTCGATGCATCAACGGCAGGCAAACGGTGAAGCGGGAACCGACCGGAGCTTCATCCCGGCCTTTGGGTCCATATCGGTTTTCCGCCCAGATGCGACCGCCATGGGATTGAATGATCTCCCGCGAGATGCTGAGACCGAGGCCGGAATTGTTGCCGCGGCTTGAGAATTCCGTCGGTCGGTAGGTGTAAAAGCGCGAGAAGATCGTGTCGAGCTTGTCATCCTGGATGCCCGGTCCCTCATCCTCGACGGTCATGACGGCATCCCCTCCCTCGATCTTGGCGTTGATGATGACGCGACCGCCTTCGGGAGAAAACGACAGTGCGTTGTCGATGAGGTTCGTCAGCACCTGGCCGAGTCGGCCATCGTTACCGGCGACGACAAAGTCTGTGGGATTGCCGTTAAGATAATACTCAAGCCTATTGCCGCTGTCTTGGGACTTTTCCGCAAAGATCGAAACCACGTCGCGGATCACTGTATCGAGTTCCACCGGCCTGGGTGTCTCACGCTGCAACTGCGCGTTCAGCATCGAGGCGCGCGAGACGTCGCTGATGAGGCGGTTGAGACGTTTCAGTTCCTGCTGGATCTGGTGGACGACTTGCTGGCGATCCTCTTCGGTGCGCGCGTATTCCAGCGACTGGGCCATCGAACTCGCAGCCGTCAGCGGGTTCTTGAGCTCGTGAGCGACGTCGGCTGCGAATTTCTCGCTGGCCTCGATGCGCTCGTAGAGCGATTTGGTCATGGCCGAGAAGGCCTGCGCCATTTGGCCGACCTCGTCCTGGCGATCGGAATAGTCCGGCAGATTCGTGCGGGCGGTAATGTCGCGGCTGACGTGCTCGGCGGTGGCGGAAAGCCGTTGCATCGGGCCGGCGACCGTGCGCGCCAGGAACAGACCCATGACAATGCTGGCAACCCCGGCGAAGAACGCAAGCGGCCACAGGTCGCTGCGCGATTCGGAGAGGACCTTGTCGATTTCTCCCGGCAGCGTCGACAACAACAGTACGCCCATTACATTCTTGAACCGCGTGATCGGGACGGCGACGGAGACGATCTGCTCGCCTTTCTTGTTGAGCAGCAACATTGCGGCATCCTCCCCGTTGAGTGCTTCGCGCACTTCTGGATAGGCCTGTCCGTTGGCGTTGCCGATTTCCTTGTAGACCTGGACCTCCTTGCCGATGAGCAGGTGCTGGAGCCTGGTCCAGAAATCTTTCGTGTTCGGCCGCTCTTCTTTCTGTCGGGCCGTCGAGTCGCCATTGCCATCAGTCTCGCCTGCCGACGACCGGGATGCGCCAGGGGCCGTCTTGTCGGCTTTCTCGTCCGCACGATCCTTGACCAACGGGGCTCTGAACTGACCGCGGCGCAGGAGATCGCTCGAATCGACCACGAGGTTGCCCTTGCGATCATAGATGCGGGCGCGCGTGTTGGTCGGCTCAATGAGACGGCGGAAGATCGGCGCCACCTTCTCGGGACGAATCGAGAGCTGGAGGGCGGCAAAGCCGTCGTCGCGGAACGGGATCAGCGCGTCCTTCTTCGCCGGCAGCCTGTCGGCATCGACGAGGATTTCGCCGCGCTTGACCATCGCGTTGCCGGCAACCGCGGCGGCGATGATCTGGCCCTGCGTGCGCAGCGCGTCGCGCTTGGCAGCAATGATCCAGCTCGAATCGAGGCTGAGATAAAGGATACCCAAAAACAGGATCAGGAAGCCGATGAGATTGGAAGCGAGGATACGCCGCGCCAGGCTTGCCGAAATGAAGCGGACCAGCGGCTGGCGGTAAAACCAGGCCAGGAATGCTTGGCGCCAGACTCCGCCGCGACCGAGCTTGTCGGCGTATCGGCGAACGGGGTCAGGTAACGGGATCCTTTCGAAACCGAGGCGGGTGAAGGCTTGCGAACAGAGCGACTGCGCCTTGGTGCCGGCGCTGATTGCGAATCGCCACGCGGCATCGCGCAGGCCGAGAAGTCTCGATCCGCCGAATGGGTAGCGTTCGCTGTCGAGCGCCATGTCGCCTCGCTTTTTTTAGCGCTTCAGATGCCCACCGCTTCGCGGCATCCGCGCCATGACAATTCTCCGCGATGCTGCCTGGCCCCGACACTCGGCAAGCCGGTGTTTGTCTTTAGTGCCCAACACTCGGCAAGCCGGTGTTGGAGTGGACGCCTACCTCTTGATTCATTTTTGTCCACACTTCCTGAAGTCGTGTGGAGCTTGTTGGTCCACAATTCCTAAAGTCGTGTGGAGCTTGTTGGTCCACAATTCCTAAAGTCGTGTGGAGCTTGTTGGTCCACACTTCCTAAAGTCGTGTGGAGCTTCAGGCTTCCTTGAACCGGTAGCCGACGCCGTAGAGCGTCTCGATGACATCGAAGTTGTCGTCGACCTGCTTGAACTTCTTGCGCAGCCGCTTGATGTGGCTGTCGATGGTGCGGTCGTCAACGTAGACCTGATCGTCATAGGCCGCGTCCATCAGCGCATCGCGCGTCTTGACGACGCCCGGGCGCGCCGCCAGCGCCTGCAGGATGAGAAACTCGGTGACGGTCAGGGTCACCGGCTTGTCGTCCCAATGGCAGGTGTGGCGCTCGGGGTCCAGCTTGAGCATGCCGCGCTCGAGAACCTTGGCGGCTTCGGTCGGGACTGCCCCGGGTTCACGCGCACCGGCGCGGCGCAGGACAGCCTTGACACGCTCGACGACCAGGCGCTGGGAAAACGGCTTTGCTATGTAGTCGTCGGCGCCCATCTTGAGCCCGAACAACTCGTCGATTTCCTCGTCCTTCGAAGTCAGGAAGATCACCGGCATGTCGGAAATCTGGCGCACGCGGCGCAACAGTTCCATGCCGTCCATGCGCGGCATCTTGATGTCGAAGATGCCAAGATCGACGGGCTCCTCGGTCAAGGCCTCCAGGGCAGCCGCCCCGTCGGAGTAGGTGCGCACCTTGAAGCCTTCGGCCTCCAGCGCCATGCGCAGCGAATTCAGGATATTGCGCTCGTCATCGACCAGCGCGATGGTGCTCTTCTCTTTCATGACCAGTCGCCCCTCGTCTTTCCTTGATCGTGCCGCGTCTGCGGCGCTGTATGGCGGATTGTTGTACCAATTGTGGCGTTCTGGAAAGTGCGGGCTTTCTTTTGAACACAAGCTGAATAAGGCGTGGGGCGGCTTCGGGCAAGGCCACAGTGCAAGCGCTTTTTTGTCTGGGATAAGAAATAAAGGTCTGGAAGAACGCCCGTAACGCCTTGAAGCGCCCACTTGGCGGTACTAGCCTCATGATCGAAAAGCGCTGGAGAGAGGGCAATCTTTGGCGTTCAGGCCGGGCCTGTGGCGAGTGAGCGGCGCTCGCCTGATCCATCGCGTTTTGCGTTTCCATGAACAAGTCAGTCCCCAACACTTCAAGAAAAGGGTGGCCCATGACCACGCTCCAGGCCTCGACGCAGGCGCAGCTTCGTCAGTACATCGAGCAGATCGAGCGGCTCGAAGAAGAAAAGAAGGCCATCGCTTCCGACATCAAGGACAAGTTCGCCGAAGCCAAAGCGATCGGCTTCGACACCAAGGCGATGCGCAAAATCATCCAGCTGCGCAAGAAGTCGGATGTCGAGCGCCAGGAAGAAGAAGGCATCCTCGAAGTCTACATGCACGCACTCGGCATGCTCAACGAGGCGCCAAGCGACGCCTCCGTCAACGCCTTCCTCGACGCTGCGGAATAACAACGCCGGTTGCCGCGGCTGCTTGGTGCCGCCGACCGGGATCGCGACCGCCCACCGGTATCAGCTGCCTATGCCGTGGCGTTCTTTTCACGCCCGTTGGTTGAGGCGATCGACGACGATCTCGTCGCGTTCACAAGGCAATTCGCGACGCGGTCGCTGCGCCTGACCCGGGCCGAACACGGACAGCCAATTGCAATTGCGAACCCACGGATCGAAAGCGCCGTATTTCCCTCAGATCTTCTGATTGTACGCGCCGACCTCCGGCTGCTGTGAAAGCAAGCCATCGATGTCCTCGAATATCGCGCGCATGTTGGCTTCCGACGTCGGGCTTTCGACGACGATGACGAGTTCGGGCTTGTTGGAGGAAGCCCGCACGAGACCCCATGTGCCGTCTTCCAGCATGACGCGGACGCCGTTGACGGTGATCAGTTCGCGCACGTTCTGTCCTGCGATCTTTTCGCCTGCCTGCGCGCGCCG
This sequence comes from Alphaproteobacteria bacterium, assembly GCA_018819265.1. Classification (GTDB taxonomy): domain Bacteria; phylum Pseudomonadota; class Alphaproteobacteria; order Rhizobiales; family Hyphomicrobiaceae; genus Filomicrobium. The sequence goes on along the minus strand of JAHJQI010000161.1, from coordinate 12,253 downwards.
CTGATAGATGTCGATGATGCGCTCGACGACGCCGTATTTGACTTCGTCGCCGCACTTCGGGCTCATGGTCGGCGACTGCCAGGTCTTCGGCAGCGCGTTCTTGAGGTCGGCCATCGACTTGTCGGGATTGCGGTCGAGCATGTCGCAGATCGCGAGTGCCGCTACGAGGCCGTCGTCGTAGCCGCGGCCAAGCGGCGGATTAAAGAAGAAATGGCCGGATTTCTCGAAGCCGACAAGCGCACCGGTTTCGTGGCTGAAACGCTTGATGTAGGAGTGACCGGTCTTCCAGTAGGTCGTCGTGGCGCCGTTTTCGACCAGCACCGGGTCGGTGGTGAAGAGGCCCGTCGATTTCACGTCGACAACGAACTTGGCGTTCTCGTGCAGTGCGGAAATATCGCGGGCAAGCATGACGCCAACCTTGTCGGCGAAGATCTCGTCGCCGGTGTCGTCGACAACGCCGCAGCGGTCGCCGTCGCCATCAAAGCCGAGGCCGACATCGGCGCCATGCTCTCTCACCGCATCGGCGATGGCATGCAGCATTTTCAAGTCTTCGGGGTTCGGGTTGTAGCGCGGAAAAGAATAATCCAGTTCTACGTCGAGCGGGATCACCTCGCAGCCGATGGCCTGGAGAACCTCTGGAGCGAACGCGCCGGCGGTGCCGTTGCCGCATGCGGCGACGACCTTAAGGCGGCGCTTCAGCTTCGGGCGATCAATCAGCTGCGCAATATAACGCTCGGCCATGTCAGGCACGAAGATATAACTGCCGCCGCCGTCCATTCTGTAAGCGCCTGACAGGACGATCTCCTTCAGTTCGCTCATCTCGTCGGGGCCAAGCGTCAACGGGCGGCCGAGGCCCATCTTGATGCCGGTCCAGCCGTTGTCGTTATGGCTCGCCGTCACCATCGCGACGCCCTCCACATCGAGGGCGAACTGGGCGTAGTAGGCCATCGGCGAGAGCGCCAGGCCAATGTCGTGGACTTCGCAGCCGCCGGCGAGCAGACCGGTCATGAGCGCCTGTTTCACCTGCGCCGAGTAAGAGCGGTAGTCATGGCCGACGACGATGCGCTTCCTGATGCCACGGTTCTCGAACAGCCTGGCGAGCCCTAGCCCGACGGCGTTCAGCCCCATCAGGTTGATTTCTTCGGGAAACAGCCAGCGCGCGTCATATTCCCGGAAACCCGTCGGCTTGACCTGAGGAAAGCGCTCGAAGTCGGCCGTGTTGGGTCTCAGGTCGGCACGCGGTTTCGGCAGCATGAGGGGCGCTCCTGGCTAAAAATCGGTCAATCGACCGGGATTTCGCGACTGATTCGCCGCGAGTCCGTTCGTTGCTGGCCATCCCTATTGCAGCGAGCCGGGGCGCGATCAAGTCCCGGCGTGCGGTTTCCCGTCGCAATCAGCCCTTGCATCCGCATTCCACAGACACCGACGTGCGAACTGACAGAAGCAATGGTAAGAGCGTATGCCCATTATTCAGGAGATCTTTGTGACGGCTCGCTTCGAAGACAATCATGATCGCAGCGAAGCCGATGTTCCCTGGATCGCGGTCGCGCTCGCCTATCTCAGCGCCACCTTGGTATTCTACTGGCCGTGGATTTCGGGCTCGGTGACGATCCCGTGGGATGCAAAGGCGCACTGGCTGCCGCAACTGCAATTCCTCGCCGGATCGCTGGCGCGCGGCGACAGTCCGTTCTGGAACCCCTATGTTTTTTCCGGGCATCCGCAGGTCGCCGATCCGCAATCGCTGATTTTTTCCCCGCCGTTCTTTCTCCTGGCCTTGGTCAACAGGGCGCCAAGTCCATGGGCGGCGGATATGCTTTCAATCTTCCTGGTTGCAGCCGGAGGGCTGACCGTCATGGCCTGGTTCCGGGACCGAGACTGGCACCCCGGCGGAGCGTTGATCGCTGCTTTTGCCTTCTCGTTCGGGCCGACGGCCTGGAGGCTGCAGCACACCGGCCAGATTGCGAGCCTCGTCTATCTGGCGATCGCGCTTGTGCTGCTCGATCGGGCACTGCGGCGAGGATCGTGGGGCTACGGTCTCAGCGCAGGCGCGGTTGCCGCGTGCATGGTGCTCGGTCGCGATCAGATCGGGCTCATCGGTGTCTACGTGCTGATCGGTTACGTCGGCTGGCATTGGTTCGACGGGCCGGGGGAACAGCGGTTCCGCCGGTCGCTTCTGCCGCTCGGCGCCGGTGCAATCGCCGGAGCGGCGCTGATCGTCCTGCCGCTGGCGATGACGGTACTGATCGCCGAAGTCTCGAACCGGCCGCAGATCACGTTCGAGGGGGCGGGGGCGGGCTCGCTGCATCCGGCGCTGCTGCTGACGTGGCTGCTGCCGGACCTTTACGGCGCATCCGGCGAAATGCGCAACTACTGGGGCCCGCCCAGTTTCGCCTGGAAGGATACGGGGCTTTACATCGCGCAGAACGTCGGCGTTCTTTATGCAGGCGCGGTGGCGTTCCTGTTGCTCGTCTGGAGCTTCATCAGCGGGGAAGCCTTTCGCCGCGAGATCCGCTTCTTCACGCATGCGTTGATCGTCACGCTGATGTTTTCCCTGGGTTGGTACACGCCGGCATTCACCGCTTTCTATGAGGTCGTGCCGGGCGTCGACTTCTTCCGGCGGCCCGCCGACGGCGTGCCGGTGATGGCATTCCTGGCAGCCATCCTGTCGGGCTATGGCGCGCATCGCATGCTGCGGGGGGAACTCGTCAGCATGCCGCGGCTACCCTGGATCATCGTCGGGTGCATTGCCGCGGGGGTGTTCGCGGCCGGCTATGGGCTCGCATGGCATTTCGACCGCCTCGAAGCCGCCGCCCGGCCGCTCGCCTTATCCGTGGCACTCACGGCCGGAGCCTTCGGGGCGATTGTCGTTGCGCGCTGGCTGCAGCCGATCCGTCCGATCCTCGCGCCCGCCCTTCTCGCAGCATTCGCGTTTGGGGATGTTGCCGTTACCAACGGTCCCAATACGTCCAACGCGCTGCCGCCGGAGACCTACGACGTGCTGCGCGCGGATACGGAAAACGAAACGATCCGCGAGATCAAGCGCCGCGTCGCCGAGGGCCTCAGCCGGACACGGCGCGACCGGGTCGAACTGATCGGCCTCGGGTTCCACTGGCCGAACGCCAGCATGACGCACGAACTCGAAAACACGCTCGGCTATAACCCGCTGCGCCTGAGAATATATGAAGAGGCGACCGCTGCGGGGGATACATCCGGGAGCCCCGACAGCCGTCGTTTCCCGGGCCTGATGGCGTCCTACAAATCCAAGATGGCCGATTGGCTCGGGCTTCGCTACATCGCAGCCGGCGTCGAAATCGAGAAGATCGATCCAAGCCTCAAGACCGGGGATCTCATTCTCGTTGCAAAGACCGAGGACGCCTATATTTACGAAAATCCGCGCGCCCTGCCGCGGGTGCTCTATGCGAGCGAAGCCTATTTCGACGATTTCGAGAAATGGCCGGCGATCGCCGACACTACCGCCGACTTTGGAATTCTCCTCTCCGGGCTCGATTTCCGCCGCACCGTTCTGCTGCACAAAGCGGGCGCTGTGAGATCCTGGCCGATGCACGCGGCAACGCGAACGGGTCCGCCCGGAAGCGCGATGATCGTCAGTTACGCGAACACGGAGGTAGCCGTTGAAGCCGACGGGCCGGGGGGGTACGTCGTTCTGAACGACGTCTGGCATCCCTGGTGGGTTGCAAGCGTCGATGGTCAACGTGCCGCGGTCGAGCGGGCCAATTTCCTGTTCCGTGCGGTTCGCGTGCCACCGGGACGCCACACGGTTCGGTTCACGTTCGCCCCCATCGCGGGGGCCATCGATCAACTCCGCACCCGGCTTAATTCTGGAACGGCACGACCTTGAGCGAACCCATCAGCCGCCCGCTGCACCTTGGCAAGACGTATCTGCGCGCCGTCGCCATGCTGGGCGGCGAACGAGGGCTGGCGTCGGCGCTTGCGGCGTCTAGCCTCGTCATCGCCGGGGTGCAATTGAGCGAGCCGGTGCTGTTCGGCTGGGTCGTCGATGCGGTGGCGCGCGGAGGATCGGCCGGCTGGCTCATCGTCATGTGGGCGGCGATCGGATTTTTCGGCATCCTCGCCAGCGTCGTCGTCGCCGTGTTTGCCGACAGGCTGGCCCACCGGACACGGCTCGCAGCCCTTGCCGACGCGTTCGAGCAGGCGATCACCCTGCCGCTCAGCTACCACGCCAAGCGCGGCTCGGGCGCCGTCGTCGGCGCCGTCCTGCGCGGCACGGACGAACTGTTCTGGATCTGGCTGGGCGCGTTGCGCGAGCAGCTGACTGCAATCGTTACGATCGTTCTCCTGGTGCCCGTCGCCCTGCTCATCGATTGGCGGATGGCGTTGATCCTCGCCGTCCTGGCGATCTGCTACACCATCCTCAACCTGCACGTGATCTCGAAAACCCACACCGGTCAGCGCAAGGCGGAGGAGCACCGCTACGGGGTCAGCGGCCGTGTCGGCGACGTCATCGGCAACGTCACGGTCGTGCAGAGTTTCACGCGGCTGGCCGCGGAAGCCGAGGCCTTGCGCGGCATGACCGGCCAACTGCTGAGCGCCCAGTATCCGGTCCTGACGTGGTGGGGAATCCTGACCGTTCTGCAACGGGCGGCGGCTTCGCTCGCCATGGTGGCTATTTTCGCGGTCGGGTCGGTACTGGCATCCCAGGGCGAAGTGTCGATCGGCGAGATCGTGTCGTTCGTGGCGCTTGCCAACGTCCTGATCGGCAAGCTCGACCAGCTCTCCTCGTTTTCCGTGCGCGTGCAGCAGGCCGCTCCCGCGCTCGACAATTATTTCGCGCTGGTCGACGAGCGCGCGGCCATCATGGATGCGCCCGATGCCAAACCTTTGGGTAGACCCCGGGGTCGGGTCTCCTATGAAGACGTGACGTTCCGCTTCTCGGGTAGCGAGCAGGGCGTAATCGGGCTGTCGTTCGAAGCGGACGCCGGGCGGACGGTCGCCATTGTCGGCCCGACGGGCTCCGGAAAGACAACCACGCTGGCTTTGTTGCAGCGGCTGCGGGCGCCCGACCAGGGCCGCATTACCGTCGACGGCGAGGACATCGCCGGGCTGACGCTGACCTCGCTGCGCCACGCCATCTCGGTGGTGTTCCAGGACGCCGGGCTGTTCAACCGATCGATCGGCGAGAACATCCGGATCGGGCGGCCGGACGCCAGCGCCGAAGAAGTTGCCGAAGCCGCCCGCCTGGCGCAGGCGCACACGTTCATCACGGAGAAGCCCGGCGGCTTCGACTTCGTCATCGGCGAGCGAGGGGGGTTTCTGTCGGGCGGCGAGCGCCAGCGGATCGCGATCGCGCGCGCGATCCTCAAAGATGCGCCGATCCTGATCCTCGACGAAGCCACCAGCGCACTCGATTCGGAAACAGAAGCGCGAATCAAGCGGGCGCTCGATCAGCTGCGCAAGGGGAGAACGACGTTCGTCATCGCGCACCGGCTCTCGACCGTGACGGATGCCGACGAGATCCTCGTCATGGACAAGGGCCGCATCGTCGAGCGCGGGCGATTCAAGGAATTGGTGGCGGCGGGCGGACTGTTCTCGCGGATGGTGAAGGAAGGCGGCTTTTCCGAGCCGACACCAGTGGAGTGAAGGCGAACGCTATCCTTGGAGCAGCCAAGGTCGGCTCCAGCCCAACGGCCTGACCATCGGATCATTTTCTTCGACGCAACGTCGGCTTCTTCTCAAAGACAACCGCCGTTACGACCTGATGGCGTTTCGGCTGATGGTTCGAGGGAGGGGCGAGAAACCGAACCCCTATCTCGCCGCTTTTTCGCCAGACGGCTTCGCACTGCACTTCGATGCCATCCAATTCGATAACAAGCTGGAAGTGGTCTGGAATATGGGCGCTGTGCATTGACTTGATGCGGGCGCCCGATGTGGAGATGTCCCGCACCATACAGGGGATCGAACAATGACCGTTCAGGAATACCGCTTGAGCGCCCTTCAGGACGCGGCGCCGGGGTGCGAGGCGACGATCGACCTTGCGTCCCGATTCGGCGCCGTCCTGGGCATCCGGCGGCAAGACCTGGACAATGGCCGTTTTCAGTCCTGCCTCGCTCATGACATCCCCGATTCAGAAATTTTCCAGCCTGCCCGCCCCGAACGCGACGCGGGCAATTATTGCCCAAGAAGACTTGCGCGGGGCTGATTTGCCGAATTGCCAGTTGGCAATGCACACGGTGATGCGACGGTTTCGACGGGAAAAGCTAACCTAGTCGAAACCACGGTCAGCGCTGCACATTTCAGGAAGGCCTATTGTCGGGTATCGTCCGACGAAGATCATGCATGTGGCCGCTCGGCTGCGCGCTACCACTTTCGGCAACGGGCGGCAGCAATGGCATTTCGGCAAAGACACAATCTCGTACTCGATGTCGCAGCATCGACTGGGTCAGGCACCACGACGCGGCCGGTTATTCGGGCGATCGTGGTGCTCGAATTGGCGTGGGACCATTCCGGGCGGCAGCTTTGGCAATGCGAAGGCTGGCAACTTCCCGGTCAACGGGAAATGGTGCCGTGGAACGACCGGGCGCACCCGTTGACCGCCGCGATCCATGCCCTTGCGTGCGCCTACCTCACAGCGGAGGTCATTGCGGAGATCATAGCGTCCATTTCACCGGACGCGAGCAATGTGATCGACCTTCAAACGCAGCGCGAACTCAGAAAAATCGAGTGCCCGCGTTCAGGTGGCGCAGCCAACGGCATTCGCGCCCCATGCGAGCAGAATCAACCTGAGTCTCGGGCTGCATTGCCGGCCCAGCTGCCGGACCACAATTGAACCGAAGCGATCGGCGCCACGAAAAGGCCGCCGATCTTGCGATGCGGCGGCCTTCGTTCGTGTCGGTGCGGAAATCTCGACCCGTCCAGACTTAAAGCTTGTGGGCCATGCGCTGGCGCTTGGTTTCGAGATAGCGCCTGTTGTGATCGCAGGGCTCGGTCACGACCGATACCTGTTCAACCACCTTGATGCCATGGGCGCGCAGGGCTTCTATCTTGGCAGGGTTGTTGGTCAGAAGCTTGATCTCGGGGAAGCCGAGGTCAAACAGAATGTCGGCAGCCAGCGTGTAGTCGCGAGCATCGATCGGGGAGCCGATCTGGACGTTGGCATCGACGGTGTCGACGCCCTTGTCCTGCAGAGCGTACGCCCGGATCTTGTTGACAAGCCCGATACCCCGGCCCTCATGCGAGGGCAGGTAGATCAGGATGCCGTTCGGCGCGTCGACGATCCTCTCCAGCGCTGCCTGCAACTGCTTGTAGCAATCGCAGCGCAGCGAATGGAAAATGTCGCCTGTCACGCAGCCGGAGTGAACCCGGACGATGGGGGTCACGGCGCTGTGCCCGTTGGTGGCCCGGTTGATCAGGGCCATGGCCTGATCGTGCGGATCCTTACCCTGATAGGCGCGTGCTTCGAGTTGAAGCTCACGGCCGCGAAATTCAATCGGCAGGACGGTTTGAGCCGCCCAGTCGATGTCTAGAACCGCGGATTCGACCGCATTCGATCTCATTCTCATCTCCAACGGATGTACGGAAACATCCCAACCTTTTCAGTCTTTTATCGGTTAACGACCAAAGAGGTGGCTGTCCTTGCCGCGTCGATTAAACGCCACAACCGCCCTATCGGTTTCATTGCCCCAGGAATGGGTCAGCACCATGACAATCGCCTGCGACCTTTGCAGCCTGAACGGTGAAGTATAACTCCGTCGTCCGGGCCGTCTCATCACACCTTCTATCACGATGTGGCGAGTGCCACCTTTTCTGCCAACCAAGATGAACGCACGATGACTGGCACCTACCTGCCAGGCGTGCCGCCGGTGCATTCTTCGGCGCCATATGCTGCAACGCAACACAGATCATATGTTCATCCGCACGCGTTCAACAAGAGTTGCGTCGTCGCATCCCACCTGAGCAGGTAAGCAGCCTAAAAGATAAGTCCGATCACCCAACGTGCCATGAGGGAACCGATCGCTATCCCCCTTGAAAAGGAAAACAGCCGCCCGATGCTGATTGCATCGGCATTTTTGCTCGCGTTGATGACCGCGCAGGCGGCTGTTTTCGTGGAGCACGGCCAGCGCGGCGACTTCGCGGCCATCTCTCTCACGCACGGCGTCGTCTATTTTGCCGCAGTCGCCGCGGTGCTGCGCCATCCCGGCGGATCACGGGCACTTTGGATCATTCTGGTCGCAGCAGTCCTTCTCAGGATGCTGGCGATGACCGCGCCGCTCAACCTATCGACGGACGCCTTCCGCTATGTCTGGGACGGTCGCCTCGGCTGGCACGACATCAGCCCGTACCTGCATCTGCCTGCCGACGAGCGCCTCGCCGGTCTTCGCGATGTGGCGATTTATCCGCACATCAATCAGAAAGAGCACGCTGTCACGATCTACCCGCCGGCGGCGCAGCTGATCTTCATGGCCGGGGTCGCCATCGGCGACGGGATCGGGGGCATGAGAGCCGTCATGCTGATCTGCGAAGCGGTGACCGTGATCGCGCTGATCGGCTGGCTGCGCTCGGCGGGACTGCCGCCCTCGCGCGTCCTGATCTACGCGTGGCACCCGCTGCCGGTCTGGGAGTTCGCCAGCCAGGCCCACGTCGACGCGGCGGCGACAGCTTTCCTGACGCTCGGCATCTGGGCCGCCGTGCAGCGCCGGCAAGGGTTGACGGGAGCGCTTTTCGCGTTCGCCGCGCTCGTGAAGTATTTCCCGCTGGTGTTGCTTGCGGCGCTGTGGCGGCGCTGGGACTGGAAGCTGCCGGTCGTTCTGTTTGCGGTGATGGCCGCGCTCTACGTCCCCTATCTCAGCGAAATGGGTCCGGGTGCGTTCGGGTTCCTCGGGCAGCATCTGGACAACGAAGGCTACCGCGCGGGCTGGGGTTTCCACGTCATCTGGTACCTGCGCGATTTCAATATCGCCGATCCGCCGGGCTGGCACTATGCGGTAACCGCGCTTGCTGCGATGTTGGCACTGGCGGCTTGGGCGGTGTTTAGCCGGGGAAGAAGCGAATTCCGGACCGAGCGCCTGGTGCTGCTCGGCGCGGCTTTCGTGTTCCTGACCTCGCCGCATTATCCCTGGTACTTCGGCTTCCTGTGCGCGCTTGCGGTACGCTTTCCCCACCCGGCGCTGCTGACCATGACGGTTGCGAGCGTGGTCCTCTACCTCAACGTCCACAACGGCCTGACATGGACGCATCTTTATGCCGTCGCGTATGGAGCGCCGCTCGCGGTGTGGGGGGCGTGGGAGGCAGGGATCCGGCTGAGCCCGCGGCTGCGCCGGTTGAACGACCGGTGGCTGCGGCCCGATGTATTGAAGACGAGGCTTTGAGGGTGGCGCGGCAGCGGGTAGGGTCTGGCTGGTTTGGAACCGGATCGGGTTCGAACAGAGGATCAATAGCAAGGAGACGTCCCGGTGGTTTCCGTCCTCACCGTGTTGTTTGCGTTCGTCGCCAGTGTCGTCGCGACCCACGTCTTCATCAGAGTGGCCGACCGGCAGGGGGTCGTGGCCGAGGCCAACGAGCGCTCGATGCACAAGGGCGCGACTGTGACAGGCGGGGGACTGGCGCTGCTGGTTGCCGCATTCGCCGTCTTCCTGGCTTTGTGGCCGGTCGAGCGGGTGCATGAGCTACTACTTCCGGCGGCGGCGCTGCTGGCTGTCGTGTCGTTCTTCGACGACCTCAAGCCGGTGTCGCGATGGCTGCGCTTTGGTGCGCACATCGCAGCGGCCGTCGCCGCTGTCTCAAGCGTGCACTACGCGCAGATGATCTTCCATGGCTGGCTGCCATTCTGGCTCGACCGGGCGACCGCTCTATTCGCACTGGTGTGGTTCATCAACCTGTTCAATTTCATGGATGGCATCGACGGCATCGCCGGGGTCGAGACGGTCGCGATCGCGGGCGGCTATGCGGTCGTGATCGCGGTTGCCGAAATTGTTTCGCCGTTGACGGGACTGGCGCTGGCTGTGGCCGGTGCGGCCGGTGGCTTCCTGTTCTGGAACTGGCACCCGGCGCGCGTCTTTCTCGGAGATGTCGGCTCAGTGCCGCTCGGCTTCCTCAGCGGCGCATTGATGATCTGGCTTGCCGTGCAGCACTCGCTTGCCGCCGCGCTGATCCTGCCGCTCTACTTTGTCGCCGATGCCACCATCACGATCCTGATGCGGCTGAGGCGTGGGGAAAAAATCTGGGAGCCGCACCGCACCCACTTCTACCAGCGGGCGGCCCGAGCGGTCGAATCGCATGCGGTGGTGGTGCGGCGGGTCGCCCTGTGCAACGCGATCCTGGTCGGGCTGGCGGTGCTGGCGCTATCGATGCCGGTGACAGCGTTCGCTCTCGCCATATTGACCGTTGGCGCACTGCTGTTCTGGATGGAAATCGCATCCGGCACGGTGGTCGCCAGCGAAGCCGGGGCGCAATAAACGCATGGATCTTGCCAGCTACGCGCAACCGGTCGTCCAATTCGTCGAGCAGAACAGGGAGTGGGCGTTTCCGGTCATCTTCACGCTCGCCTTCGGCGAGAGCCTGGCGTTCGTCTCACTGCTCCTCCCGTTCTGGGCGATGCTGGTCGGTATCGGCACCCTCATCGGCGCCAGCGGCACAAGCCAAGAGTTCGTCGTCGTGTGGGTCGCAGCCAGTCTCGGAGCGGCGTTCGGCGACTGGGTTTCCTACTGGCTGGGCAAGCACTACCACGTCGAAATCGCGGGGATGTGGCCGTTGTCGCGGCACCCGCACCTTATTCCGAAGGGTCATGATTTCTTCGAACGCTACGGCGTGTGGGCGATCGTTATCGGACGATTCTTCGGCCCCTTGCGCGCCGCCGTGCCGCTGGTGGCGGGCATCGTCGAAATGCCGATGCGGACATTCCAGATCGCCAACTTCGCATCGGCGTTTTTATGGGCCGGCGTGCTGCTGGCGCCCGGCGGATTGGGCCTGAAGTGGTTGCTCGATTGGATTGGGTGAGCATAGCTGGCTATGCTGGACAAGCCCGAGGGTGAGTGTGGGCGTCACTTCGCGAACAGCATGGCGTCATCGGCGAAGGCCTTGAATTCAAGCGCGTTGCCGGAGGGGTCGAGGAGGAACATGGTGGCCTGTTCGCCGGCCTCTCCCTTGAAGCGGACGCGCGGCCTGATGACCCAGCGCGTGTCGTCCTCGGCGTTGAGGCGGTCGCGCAGGTTTTCCCAATCCGCCATTGTCAGGACGACGCCGAAGTGAGGGACCGGCACATCGGCGCCGTCGACGGCGTTCCTGACCTGGACGGCATCCTTCAGCACCGGGTCGAGATGGGCGACGATCTGGTGGCCGAAGAGGTCGAAGTCGATCCAGTGGCTATCCTCGCGCCCCGTGCCGCAGCCGAGCTTGCCAGCGTAGAACGCGCGGGCTTCCTCAAGATCGCGGACGGGAAAGGCAAGGTGGAAGGGGCGGGTCATTTGGCGGGCTCCGGCGTGCGGCTTCAGTAATCGGATTGCGGCATAGCATAGGACGCGCGATCAGTCGCCCCGGTTGAGCGTGTCGGAAATCCAGCGCGCCAGTCCCTCTTCCTCGATCTCGCCTGCGGCAAGGCCGAGGATCATGACGACGGCCTCCGACTCGGGCGCTGCGAAATCGAGATCGTTGAGGCCGAGGAAGGTGATGATCGACAATAAAGCGGCGCGCTTATTGCCATCGACGAAGGGATGATTTCGAGCGATGCCGAAGCCGTAAGCCGCGGCAAGAGCAGCTATGTCCTGCTCGCCGTAGCTCCATTTGTTGGGGGCTCGTGCAAGTGCGCTTTCGAGCATTCCCAGATCGCGGATGCCCGCGGGGCCTCCGAACAGTCGCAACTGCTCGTCATGAAAGGCGATGACGAGTTGCCTCGTTAGCCAGACAGGCTCTTTCACTTCGCCAGCTCTTTGAGCGCGTTGCGATAGGTCTTCATCGCCTTGCGGGCGATCTCCAGTCCCTTTTCCATCGCCTCATCGGAACTGCGCGTGACCGAAAAACCTTCAGGTCCCTCGCTGACAATGACTTCGTCGCCCTGTTCGAGGTTGAGGCGGGCGAGCAGTTCCTTCGGCAATATGAGGCCTGTCGAATTGCCGATTTTCTTGAGTTGCAGCTTCATGGCTGGACAGCTCCTGTGGTTGTTATACAGAATGTATAACACGGGAGGGCCGGGATGTGGAGGGGCTACTGGCGACCGTTTCAGATTGTCCGCTTTCGCGCGGAAAACCAACCCGGTGTCATCCTGGGTCTTGTGACAACGAGT
>JAHJQI010000160.1 GCA_018819265.1 Alphaproteobacteria bacterium | reverse complement strand
CGGGCACCTGGCGCACGTCGTTTTCGTGCGAATAATTCATCGCGCCGGGGTGAAAGGCGGTGATCTGGTTGTCGGCAAGGTCCGTGGTGATGAAGGCCTGCGCGGTATAGGTGCCGGCGACATGGCGGATGTAGTCGCGCGTAATCGCATGGGCGTCGAGGCGTTCGGCGTAGGCGGCGAAGTCGTCGCCGACGGTGGCCATGATCAGCGGCTCGCCACCCAGCAGCTTGAGGTTGTACGCGATGTTGCCGGCGCAGCCGCCGTACTCGCGCCGCATCTCCGGCACCAGGAAGGACACGTTCAGCATGTGGATCTTGTCCGGCAGGATGTGATTCTTGAAATGGTCCTGGAACACCATGATGGAGTCGAAGGCGAGGGAACCGCAGATAAGGGTGCGCATGGGGGTAGGCCTGGGTGGCAGTGGATTGAAAACGACAGCGCGAATTATACGCAGGCCGCCCTGCCCGCGATTCACGCAAGATTCACGCGTTTGACCGCATCCGGTCATGCTGCGCGGCCATGCTGCGCGCATGAAAGCTGGACGCACTGCATATTACTGGGCGGTTCCTGCGGTCCTGTTTGCCGGTGACGCACTGGCATGGGGGCTCTACACCCATGTGTATTTCGCCCAGCTGCTGGTGTGGGCGGTGCCGCTGCTCGACCCCGCCCTGCACCGTGCGGTGCGGCGCTTTCCGCACCGCCTGATGGCGGGCGCCTGCCTGCCCGACCTGGCGCTGGTCGGCGCCACCGCGCGCACCCACGCGTTCGACGACAGCCATCGCTGGATCACCGCCCATACGCTGCTCGACGCGGCGCACGACGACGAATCGCGCGCCTGCGCCGTCGGCGCGATCAGCCACCTGTGGGTCGACATCATCGCGCACAACCATTTCGTTCCTGCCCACGAGCACCTGTGGTGGAACATCCCGCTGCTGACACATGCCGCGTCGGAATGGGCGATGGACCGCCACATCGCGCAGCACCTGTTCCGTCCCCCCGCCCGGCTGCTGCAGGCCGACGACTGGCTGGTCGACTATGTATCGCGCAACTTCGGCTGCACCCCTGCAGCCAGCCGCCGCGCCATGCGCCAGCTGGCCGGCGCCGAGGCCCTGCTGCGGCACAGCCGCCTGCCCAACATGCTGCACGGCATGGGGCGCCTGTTCGACCGCAGGCTGGCCTCGCGCTTCGATTACTACCTGCAGGAAGTGACCGCGCGCCTGCCGCAGATCAACCGCGTGCTCGCCGGCGAGGCCCCAGCCTGGCTGCCGGATTGCCCGCCGGTGGCCGTGGCCCGCGACCGCATCGCCGCGCATGCCCCGGAGCTGGTGGCGTGCCGCTTGCCGCTGCCGGGGGATTTGTTCGAGCGTGAAGTGCCGCCGATTTTGCGGCGCGCGGCTTGACGCCTGCTTTCTAGACCGCAAGGGGTTTGCGGCTTAAAGCGCTCTGTCATGAGGCGTTATGAATACGGATATTGATGGCCGTTCTCGACCCGTTGCCGTCATTCGTGTGCAATGTGCTGATCGGCCGGTCGTCGGCCTTTGCCGTCGTTGACCTCTTGGCTAGTGTAGGTCAGCAATACATCGGTTACTTGCCATTGAGGGGTAAAAAGGGGCGCCAGTTTCCTGACCAGGAACGTAAACCACCGTCAAACAGTGCGGCAATCCAGCGCTTTGCAGATTGATGCTATGGTCGTCAAGGTTGCGGCATTACGTCGGTACGACCTTCACCAGCCGCGCCGCTTTGGGGTCGTAGACGTAGTTCGTTATCGTCCCGTCCTTGATGCGCTCTACGGCCTCGTCAACTGCGAACAAAGGAACGAGGAACCATTCCTGTGGCTGCACGGGATGGCCGAAGCGGTCGTTGATGGTGATGTCCAGCCGCGCAGGCGCAAACAGTCTATGAAACAGGTTCTCCATTCGCGTGCGGTTGATGCCTGCCAGCTTGTAGGTGGCAACCATCTCGACCTTCGCCAGAAGATATGTGGCGTCATGCTCGGCATCCGCGATGCGGGTCTCCACCTTGCTGCCGGTCACGCCGATTTTGTGGATCAGGTCGCGGTGCTGCGCGACATAGGGATGATCGGACAGCGAGCGCAGGACATAGATCGTGCCGCTCTCAACATCTTCCGCTTCCAACTCGCCGCCGAAGGATAACTGCCCGCTCTCCGGCGAGACCAGCCGCCGCGCGGCGGGGTCATTGTAGAACGCGCGTTGAAGCGAGCGCAGCAATAGATTGCTCTCGGTGCCGTTGGCGAAGATCAGGCGCAGGCGGCGATCCACCTCCCCGGCGGTCGTCTTCAACGGTTCGCCGACCTCGGCGACGTAGAGGGTGATACCGTCGAGGATGAAGAAGTCTCCGGCCTCAATCGCGCGGCGGCCCGCCTCGATGGGCTGGGATTGGCGCAGGCCCGTCTTGAGGTCGGCCTGCACGCGCTCAAACAGCGGCCTGAACGTCTCGAAGTCCTCGCAAGGCTTGCGGTCGGCGATCTCCTCGGCAGCGCGTTTGTCGGCGCTGGTGCGGACATGGCGCAAGACGGTGATGTCGTCGGCGTTGTCTACCCCGCTTAATTCGGCGGCCAACTGATCCACGTTGTACGTGGCAGGCGGCTCGGCGACTCCCAGGGAGTCCGCAAGCAAGCCCTGATGGTCCAGCGGCTCAAGCATGGCGCGGCAGTCGGGGAGCGCGCGCAGGCGGTCAAGGCGCACGGCGTATAACCGCTCGAAGATGTCGCGGTCTTCCCCGTGTTGCGGAGCGCGACCGTACTTTTCGACAAACCGCTGGATTTCTTCGAACCCGGCGATGACGCGCTCCTCGCGCGGTGGGCGTCCGCCCTTGGCTTCCGGTGCGGCGAACTCGGAAAGTTCCGCCGCCAGTTCGTCGAGGTCGGGTTCACTCATAGCGACCCTCCTTCTTGTAGTGCATGAACGCGGCGGCACCCTCGGCCATGCGTCGCTCCCACGCATCCTGCGAATCGAGCGCGGGCACACGTCCGCGCTCCTTCTTGAACTGGACGGCGCGGACGGCAAGCTCCTTCGCTTCGTCCGGCGTCAGGTTCGCGCGTTTAGCGGAGATTGCCGCCGCGACCTGTTTCAGGCTTTCCTCGCTCATAGTCTTGGCAAGGATGGCGTAGGCTTCGCCGAAGGGGTTGATGCGGTCGATGAGGTCGATGTCCAGTTCGCGCACATCCATCGCAAAGCGGCGCACACCATCGACCAGAGCGGTGTTGGGGGATGCCTCGCCGGTTTCGCCGCCCGTCACAAGCTGCTTCGCCTGCTGGGTCAGTGTGAGGGCGGAGATGGCGTGCTGGCGAACGGCTTCCTGATCTTCCGCGTCCAGGTCAGGGTACTTGTCCTTGATGATCTTGCCCATGCGGACCTGCGTCAGTTCCTCGGGCACCAGTTCTTCATCGAACAAGCCGCGCTCAATGGCAGTCTTGTCCTGAATGAAGGTAGCGATCACCTCGTTCAGGTCTTCCTGGCATATGCGCGTTGCTTCCTTGCTCTTGGGTTCGGCGAGGCCCTTGATCTCGATCTGCACCTGTCCGGTCTGGTGGTTGACGCCGACGTTGGACTTGTCGGGGTCGTAGCCGCCCTCGCCGTAGTCGAAGCCAGGCGTCGGGCCGCTATCCGCGTTCTTGGGCTTGAACTCGAAGCGCGGGGCGAGAACCTGCTCCATCAGGAGGCTCGCGGCAATGGCCTTCAAGGTGTCGTTGACGGCCTCGGTCACGGCTTCCTCGGAGGCATCCGGCTCGGCAATCAGGTTGGTGAACCTCGCGCGTGTCTTGCCGGGCGCGTCGCGGGTCGCGCGACCGATGATCTGCACGATCTCGGTCAGGCTGGCGCGATAGCCGACGGTCAGGGCATGCTCGCACCAAATCCAGTCGAAGCCTTCCTTCGCCATGCCCAGCGCGATGATGATGTCCACGTAATCCCGGTTGTTCTTCTGCGCCGGGTCCTTGAGCGCTGCGGACACGCGGTCGCGCCTCGTGGCGTCGTCATCGACAAGATCGGCGATGCGCAGCACTCGGTCGTCGGGCCGCTTGACAAGCTGGAAGCCGGTCGCGGCGTCGATGCCCTGCCACTCGCCGAGCGCCTCGATGATGTGTTCCACCTCCCGCATCTTGTCCTTCGTGCTTTCGCGTGAATTGACGTTAGGGATGTGGATGATCGTCTTCTCGCCGGGGTCGAGGACGTTGAGGATGTCATCGACGTAAGGCCCGCTGTAGAAGAAGTAGCCGATGTCGAGTTGCTTGAGGTACTCGTAGCCGTTGAGTTGCTCGTAGTAAGTGTAGGTGACGGTATCGAACTTGGCTTCATCGGACGGGGCAAGGACGGCCTCGGCATCGCCACGAAAATAGGAGCCGGTCATGGCAACGATGTGTGTTTTGCCCCTCGCGATGAACTGCCCCAAATGCAAGCCGAGTTTGTTGTCGGGGTTGGCAGAAACGTGGTGAAACTCATCGACCGCGATCAGCCGATTGTCGAATGCCTCTACGCCGTAGGCATCGACCGCGAAGCGGAACGTCGCGTGTGTGCAAACCAGCACCTCGTCGTCGCTTTCAAGGAATGCGCCGAGCGACTTCACCTTGCCGCCGTTGTCGTTGCCGGGCGCATTGCAGAGGTTCCATTTCGGCTCGACATGCCAGTCCGACCAGAAGCCGAACGTAGAAAGCGGCTCGTCGTTGAAGCTGGCCCCGATAGACTTCTCCGGCACGACGATGATGGCTTGCTTTATGCCTTGGTGTTTGAGCTTGTCGAGGGCGACGAACATCAGCGCGCGGCTCTTGCCTGATGCAGGCGGCGACTTGATAAGGAGGTACTGTTCCCCACGCTTCTCGTAGACGCGCTCCTGCATAGATCGCATCCCAAGGACGTTGGCCTTGGTGGAACTGCCATTCCGGGCGTAGGAAACGGAGACGGAAGGAATCGAGATCATGGCTTAGATCAGTTCCCCGAACCGTCTTCCCCCGGTCATCTTTTGAACATTCGCAAGCCGATGCCCACAGACCAGTTCAAAATCGCCAAGCTCCAGCGCGGTCAGCAGGAACCGTTCGCCTTTCGGCTCGAAGACCAAAACCTTGCCGTCATATACGCCGAACCCATGATCCTCGGGCATTGGTAGGGTCAACTTTTCCATGCCGTTGTCATTCTCCCGATAATTCTTCGTGACTCTAGGACCCGTCTCAGTTTCGAAGGTGATTTCACCGATGCGGGTCGAGCCGGCTTTGCTCTTCTTGAGGCCGAAAAAGCGTCGAAATCCATTCGGAGCAAAAATCTGATTTCCCGGCTTCTCCGGCCCACGGTTCTTGGTGACGTAACCTGCCTCGATCCAAAAGCTCTTAATCTGACCGTTCTCCTTAACCGATCTCTTCGTATCGCGTGAATTTATCAGGTCGGCCAAACGCGTTTCATAGTCCTTTACGATAGCTTCCAGCGGACACGCGTTCCCCCATAGTGCCTCGAACACCGAACGAACAGGTTTAATGTGTTCATGGAAGTCGTTCTTGGTCGTGGCTATGATGGACGAGCCGGCTTCCACACTACGCCGAAGGCCGTTGTACGAGAAATTGCCTGAGCCAAGCACAAGTCCCTGGAGATTGGAAGTCGTGTTTTCCATCATCGCGATCTTCGGATGGTAGTCGCGACGCGGAATGAAGCCGGCTCGATCCACGACAAAACGCCCGTCAAAAATTCGAACTTCCGTATTTGCGCGACCGGCAATCTCGCGCAATGCGCGCGGGTCCGTCCTGCCATAGTCGATACCAAACAGCCATCGCGACTTGGTTTCAGCCCAAAAATTCTTTCCAGCGCTCAACTCGAACGCTCTGAAGCCGGATTGAGTTGCGTAAGCGAAACATCCGAAAAATGTGTCTGGCGAAACTGCAACCCGCACTCGCGTGATCTCGGACAACGTTGTAGTGCCAGACGCAAGATTATGAGCGAATCCAGTCATGACGGTACCCCCTTACGGTACAGCGCGAACAGACCTTCTAGCCTATCGGTGTCATTCTTCATCAGGCGACCGAAGTAGATTCTTTCGACTATCTCGTCGTTTTGACGATGCGCCTCGCGCAGATCATCCGGCATGGCCTTCACCTCATAAAGCTCCGCAATCGTGCAAGGAAAATGTCGTTCCCGCGCGAGTAGGATGTTTTCCGAGGATCGATTGAGATCGCTGCGGTTCTTTTCAGTGAGAACCGGGACCGGGAAAGTGTTCCAGCCTAACGTGTTCGAGTAAGAAAAGTCAGTGCGCATTCGGACACAAACGGTTCCTATCCAAACCCAGTGCAGACGAGAAACTATCAGCGCCATGTTCCAAAGTGGTGCATCGTAAAGAGCGAAGTTTCGGTCACCGATAATGCAGTCGCCGGTTACAAGATCAACCGGCAGATAGTCACGGTTCTCAGAAGACACCCTCGGCACGACGATCGCTGAACTCTTAGCAGTGCCCGCAATCTGAACAAAGCGGTGAGGCAAGTCCGCGAATGCACGCGTGGATTCGGCCGGAGATTTGCGTCTGTTGTCCGCAACGAGTGCTAGTCGTTCCGCAATAAGCGCATCCGTCTTGGCCGCCTCAACGTCTCCGTCTTCGATCCAGAGGCAAAATCGAAGCTTACCGTTGATCAGTTCGTCCGAGCCAAGGAATCGGCGCACGTACGAATTGGTGGCGGAGTTCCGGCGAAGGTCGCGTGCCTCTTGCGTCGTAAGGAACAAGTGCCCTCCGTCTCGTGGCATGTTGCCGAACAGCATAGTGGATTGAGGGCCCAGGGGTCTGTTCGCCTTCGCGACGGTGTCGGGCATATTGGGCACGAGATACGGTCCGATGACTTCACACTCGCGCACAAGACCACCTTCGCCATACAAGCGTTTCGACCGAGATGATCTCGGTCCCAGGCCAATGATGATCACAGTAACCCCGGCGTTATAGACCGCGAGGTTTTTCCACGTAAAGGGAGTGTGAGCGAACCGGATTTCCCTCCCTTGTTGAGTCACTATGGGCCAAATTTCAGACGCCTGCTGGCCTTGGCAGATGCTGTTAGTCGCTACGAAAGCCGCCATCGCATCTGGGACCGAGCGAGCATACTTGAGATACGCAGCGATCCAGCCTGATACGAAATCGGTCGTCTTGGCGAGTTGCGGGTGTTCGGACCAAGCGCGCGCGAGATCAGCCTTCTGCTTGTCGTCTTGCCACTTGCTTCCTCGATACGGCGGGTTCCCGCAGATATATGTCTCCCCTCCCTCATTCTCGAAATCGATCTGCGCCTGATCCAGAGGCGTTTGGAACAGGTCGTCGCCGACGAGCTTCACACCAGCCCCTGTCGGCGGGCATACGCTCAACCAGTCGAGCCGCAGTGCGTTTCCGCAGGTGATCCAGTTCTCGTCGCGCAGG
The DNA here is from genome assembly GCA_018819265.1 of Alphaproteobacteria bacterium. GTDB lineage: Bacteria > Pseudomonadota > Alphaproteobacteria > Rhizobiales > Hyphomicrobiaceae > Filomicrobium. The sequence goes on along the minus strand of JAHJQI010000160.1, from coordinate 4,582 downwards.
GGCAGGAACTCGGCCAGCGCCAGCTTCTGGCCCCGGTACAGCACATCGCACTGGTACTCGGCGATAACTAGTGCGAGTCGAGCGATCTCGGAGGGAAAGTCGCGCAGTTCAATGCCGCGAAAGTTCGTGAGCGGGATCTCGGATACGCGATCCGGTTCGCTGCGCCGCTTGTTGATCTCCGCCTCAATCGCGCGCATTTCCTTGTAGGCAATGACAAGGAAATTCCCGGAGCCGCAGGCCGGGTCGAAGACCCTGATTTTCGCCATGCGCTTGCGCAGGTTAAGCAAGGTGCGGGGGTTGTCGCCCGCTTCCTCAAGTCGCGCCCGCAGATCGTCAAGGAAAAGCGGGTTCAGCACCTTGAGGATGTTGGGGACGCTCGTGTAGTGCATCCCCAGCTTGCCGCGCTCCTCGTCCTCGGCGACGGCCTGGATCATCGACCCGAAGATGTCGGGGTTGATCTTGGTCCAGTCAAGGCCGCCGACGTGCAGGAGGTAGGAGCGGGCGATCTTGCTGAATTTCGGCACGTCCATGCTGCCGGAAAACAAGCCGCCATTCACGTAGGGGAAATCGTCGATGTTGGCCCAGCGGGGAATCTTTGCCGCTGCCCGTTCGCCCCGTTTGGTGTTCATGGCAAGGAACAAGCTGCCGATGACCTCGTGCGTGTTGGACGAGTCCTTCGCGCTCATCTGCGCGACGATTTCTGTGAACTTGCCCTTGCCGCCGAAGATGTCAGTGTCCTCGGCGAAGAAACAGAAGATCAGCCGCGCCATGAAGTGGTTCATGTCGTGGCGGCGCTCGGCCTTGCCCCAATCGGGGTTGTCCTTCAAGAGTTCGACATAGAGGCGATTGAGTCGGCTGGTCGCCCGAATGTCGAAGGCGTTCTCGCTGATCTGCCGGACGGTGCTGATGCCCGCCAGGGGCAGGAAGAAGCCGAAGTGGTCGGGGAAGTCCTTGAAGGCGCAGGCGACAGTCTCGCCGCTTGCCAGGTCTTCCGCCTCGAAGTCCGTGCCGTCGGTAGCGAGGATGAACTTCGCCTTGGCCTTGGCGGTGGTGGGGCTATCCTTGAGCGCCTTAAGTGCCTTCGTGACCTGTCCTGCCTCGCAGGACAGGATGTGGATGTTGTTGGTCTGGAGAACGCCACCGAGGTCGGACTTGTTCGACGCCCCCGCGCGAAGCCGCTTAATCGTCGTCTCCTTGTTGCCAAAGGCTTCAAGAAAAGCGTAGGGGAACTCTGCGGGATCAAAGGGCTGCTCCGCGAGGTCTGTGATGGCCTGCTCGATCTCAACGGCGTTCAAATCTTCGCTCTCTATAGTGCAGATGCTAAAAGTGCATCTCACCTGAATGGTGCGCTGCCATCAACCCACATCCATATCGGACGGAAAGGCATGAGTAGCTATTTGCCTGCTCAAATATTGACGGCAGCTTCGGATTGCGAGGATGGTAGCGTGAAAGGCTATCCATAGGGTACTGATTAACGCGTTCGCGGATGACCGCTCTAGCCATCATTGCGGACCGAGGCTGATCGAATTCCAGTGGCCGTTAAGGCCGAACAAGAGTCGGCCGCCGTCGTCGTCATGAACTTCCACTGTTGGCCGGTTGCCGCCGCTAAACACCAAAATCGCCCCAACACCGGAGCCGATCTTGGCCCTGCATCTGAATCGTTGAGGAATCGGGTTGCTACAGAAGTGCCAGCGTCAGCGCTGCGATCGTTCCGCCCAGCAACGCGCCCACGGCCACATCGCTGACATAGTGCAGCCCCAGCACCAGGCGCGAGGCCGCGACCAGCGCGGTGAACGGCCACACCAGCCAGCCGAGCGGGGGGTAATAGGCGGTGACGACGAGGCTGAACACCACGGCGTGCAGAGTGTGGCCGGAGGGGAAGCTGAAGCGATCGAGCGGTGCGCTCAGGCAGCAGATGGTGGGGCACACCTGATAGGGGCGCGGCCGTTCGGTGGCGCCTTTCAGCCACTTGTAGACCAGCGTGCCGGTGAGTCCCGCCACGATCATGTGCAGCACCGCCGGCAGCGCGTCCAAGCCGTGCCAGGCGATCAGTGCGCCCATCAATGCATACCAGAACACGCCATCACCGAGCCGGCTGGCCAGCCGCAGCAGGCCGACCTCCCAGTCGGGCAGGCGCACGCCGTTCATGCGCGCCAGCCACGCGTGTTCGCATGCGGCCAAGCGGTTGAGGCCGTGGTGGGCTGCAAGACTGAGGCGGTCGCGTTGCATGCGGGGCAGCCGTTATCCGGTGCGGGCGACGGTGGGCCAGTCCGCCGCATCGTCGGTTGCTGATTGGGACTGGGCGAGCCGCAGCAGCACCCGCTCGAAGCTGTCGATGATGGCGTCCCACGACAAGTGCGCCGCGCGCGCCGCCGCAGCGGTGCCGAGGCGGCGCTGCAGTTCGGGGTGCGGGGCCAGCGAGACGGCCTGGGAGATGAAGCCGGATTCGTCCTCGGGCGGCGCCTTGAGGCCGTTTTCGCCGTTGCGGATGACTTCCTCGGCGGCGGCACAGTCATAGGCCACGACCGCGAGGCCCGAGGCCATGGCCTCGATGGTCACGTTGCCCCAGGTTTCGGTCAGGCTGGGAAACAGGAAGACATCCCCGGATGCGTAATGTGCGGCCAGCGACTCGCCGATGCGGGTGCCGCAGAAGATCGCGTCGCGGCGTTTGGCCTGCCAGCTGGCGCGCTCGGGGCCGTCGCCCACCAGCACCATGCGGCAGGCGGGATTCGCCTCGCGCATGGCGTCGAAGGCGCGAAACACCAGCGCCATATTTTTTTCGGCGGCCAGGCGGCCCACGTACAGCACCACGGTTTCGTCTTCGCGCACGCCCCACTGTGCACGCAGGGCGGCGTCGCGGCGGCCGGGATGAAACAGCTGGGTGTCGACCCCGCGCCCGATGATCTCGATGTTGTCGTAGCCATAGCCGAGCAGTTCGCGGCGGATGCCTTCGGTCGGCACCAGCGTGACGGCGGCCTTGTTGTGAAACTTGCGCAGGTAGGCAACGATGGCACGGCGCAGCAGGCCGAAGCCGTAGTGGCTGCTGTAGCTGTGAAAATTGGTGTGGAAATCGCTCGCCACCGGCAGCCGCAGCTTGTTGGCCGCGGCCAGCGCCGACCAGCCGAGCGGGCCTTCGGTGGCGATCTGCACCACGTCGGGCCGCTGGCGGGTCCACAGCCGGGTCAGCGCGGCCTTGGCCGGCAGGCCCATTTTCAGTCCTTCGTAGCGCGGCAGTGCAATGCCCTGCTGCAGGTGTTCGCTGAGGGTGGCGGTGGGTTGCGGCTGGTCGCCGGCGTTCTGGCGCGGGCGGATCAGCTGCACCTGATGGTTGCGCACCTGCAGGCCGTTGACCAGGCGGCCGAGCGTCATCGCCACGCCGTTGACTTCGGGCGGGTAGGTCTCGGTCACCACCGCAATGCGCAGCTGCGGGCGGATCGAGGGCAGGGTCTGGCAAGTGAGTACGGCTGCATCCATGGGCGCAGCATGCGCCCGCCATGCGACAGAAAAATGAAGCCGGGGTGACGCTTTGGTGAAAGCCGCCGATCAGGCGGCGAACGGCAGGGCGTCGTGTGCGACGGCGCGCAGCATCAGGATGTCACGGTAGGCATGCGGCTCGAAGCCGATGCGGGTGCCGCCGCGATCGTCGTAGATCAGGTCGTGCAGGAAGGCGTCGAGTTCGGGGGTGTTCCACACCTCCACCAGCTTTTCCAGCAAATGCGGATAGGCTTCCAGCCCCTGGCTCGATTCGCCGTTTTGCGATGCCGGATGCGCGGACAGGTTGACGTTGAAGTAGCGGCGGCATTCCGCGCTCGCGGCCGTGTAGGCCTCGGTATTGCCGTTGCGGTGCAGCAGGTCGAGCAGCAGCAGCCACGGCACCGGGGATTCGGTCGGCGCCTCGCGCAGGTGTTCCTGCAGCAGGTGGATGGCGAGGTCGCTGTGGCCGTGCGCCATGTACACCTCGGCCTGGTCGAGGATGTCTTCCTTGACCTCGGTATCCTCGACCCGCGGCGGCGCCGCAATCTCCGCCATGCGCGCGGGCGCAGGGCGGGCGTTTTCCGGCAGCGTCTCCATTTCCGACAGGGTCTGCGGCGTGTCATCAGGCTGCGTCCAGGGATTGAGGTCCAGCTGGGTGTCGGTGGCAGGAGTGCGGCTGCGGCGACGCAACCAGACGACCAAGAGGACGCTGCCGCCGAGCAGGCCGACGAGCAGCAGCGCCAGCGGCCAGCGCGCGGGCCCGGTGGCGGGCGGCGGCGGGGCCACTGCTGCGGTGCGGCTGCGGGCCTCGAGCTCGGCGTTGCGCCGCTGCAGGGCGAGCAACTGCGATTCCAGATGTGCGAGCCGGCGCGAAAGTGCGGTGGTTTCGTCGGAAAGCTCGGTCTCGGTCAGCGGCCGCTCGGCAATCGGGCGCGCGGGATCCGGCAGGTTGCTGTCCAAACGCAGGGCAAAGGGCCGCTCGGCGGAGGCCTGCGGGCTGCGCCGGCCCGACAGCACCAGGCGCGGTGCGGGTTCGTCACGCGGGGCCTGCTGCGCGCGGGGCGCGGGCGGCGGGCGCGGGGTACGGGCGCGGACGGGCGGGTCGGGT